>JAJDUM010000067.1 GCA_022826645.1 Candidatus Poribacteria bacterium | reverse complement strand
TTACAAATGGTCTAATCACCCAACGTTTACCACGCGCTATTCATGCCGTTACTGCCGCTGGGTTTGAGATTAAGGTTGTTTTGTTTCTCATTGCTACCATGATTACACTCATCATTAAATAAAACACTAGCAACTTGCGTTTTAATAATAAAAAACCGTCTGAAAAGGTTATGGCAGAGAGTTATCGTGGTTTAGGACTAGTTGAGGACAGCAAAGGCGACATAGATGGAGCCATTTTTCATTACGATGTCGCCATAGAAAAATACCCTGATTATCAAGACGCTTATATAAATCGTTCGGAGGCTTATTTCAAGAAAGGTGATCAAGAAAACGCTCTGAAGGATTGGCTCGAAGTACAAGACTTAGTTCATCGTCCCCTTGTGCAATCCTTGAGGTATTACCCCGATTTTGAGAAGCAATATGGTGTTAAACTTCCCGGACGCCGGAAGATTAGAGCATTTACAATTTTTGGAAGGAGAATCTGGGTCAAAACATGGAAGGAAATGGTGGAACAGGCCTGTGAATGGTTCATGTTCTTTGTGGGACAAGTCCGACCAGATATAAAAGAAAAACTGTTGACCTATTCTCGTTTCTCAGAACAACCTGAGAATTTTCGTGCAGGACAGCATATACATGCTTGGGGTATCAGTCTCTATGTAGAAACCCACGGAGATTCTCGTACTTTACAGAAATTTGTAACGCGACTTATAGCCGACTTTGAATATCATGAAGATAGCCTAACCTTTGAGATATTCGTAGATGAGATAATAGAGGGGTGTCCATAATTATTGTCTAAATGGTGGTGGCAGTGACCCACATTGCGCTCCGCTGGAGCGCGGAGCTTAGCTGGGTCGATATCCTATAGACATTGCGCTCCTCTGGAGCGAAAGCACTTATCAAACCGGTGGGTGACACATCAATTTATTAAATACCTATCTCGACAGTCGTATGTATTCCGCCCCAGCGGGGCGGCATGTTTATAGAACAGCGATAGGGTCAATCCCGCACTCCAGCGGAGTGCAATGTGTATAGCAAGGCTGCACATATTAAGGAGAAAATTTAACTATGTCTGTTTCTGTTAACGTGGGTGATCTGGTGAAGCCCATTGATACCCTAATCCACAAAATAAGTGATGCAACAGGGGTATTATACGAACCGAGACGAATTAGGCACAAGGCTAAAGCGGAATCAGAAGCTGCCATTACATCGGCGAAGGCAGAGGCTGCTGCTGACATAATAAAGGCCGAATCCGAGATTGAAATAACCGACTTGCATCGACGAGCCGCGCAGCGCTGGATTCAAGAAGAAGCAAAACGCCAGAAGAACATGGAGGATATTATTGATAAAGCAGAACCCCATTTAAACGCAGAAGCGAAACCGGATTCCATGGAGGACGATTGGCTTACTAACTTTTTTGATAAATCTCGGATAGTCTCTGACAGTGAGATGCAGAGCTTGTGGTCACGCGTTTTAGCTGGCGAGGCAAACGTCCCTGGCACCTATTCAAAGCGAACAGTTAATCTGCTTTCAGATTTCGACAAGAGCGATGCTCAACTGTTCACCCAACTCTGCGGATTTGGTTGGAGGATTGAAAATGTTACGCCGCTAGTATTTGATGAACAGGCGGAAATCTACAACAGACACGGGATTAATTTTGATACTTTAAGCCACCTTGAGAATATTGGGGTTGTTCGATATGAAAGCCTTACTGGTTTCGCAAAAGACATTGCCATCAAGAGATTTGTGGTGTTCTATTATGGTCGGCCGTTGTCCTTGGAAATACCTGGGGCTGCCAATAACACGCTTAAGGTTGGAAAGATACTTCTCACAAAAATCGGGCAGGAACTTGCTCCGATATGTGGAAGCACGCCTGTGGATGGTTTCTATGAATATGTGAGGGATCAGTGGAGAGAGTTCTTGACGGAAGTTAGTTGATAAACCAAATGTTAGCAACCGATGAAAGATGCTATAGACATTGCGCTCCTCCCCGATAAATCGGGATTCAAAACTGGAGCGGAAAACTGAACAAATCAACGATACCGTCTAGTCGCCTGACCTATGAGGTTGTAGACTCTGCTCCTGAGAATTTAGAAACCGTTCCAGATGACTGGAGACATCTTGGCTTAATTGAACTGCCTTTGCTGCGCTTTTTTCTACAGCTTGAAGTTCAGCAGAAAATTGGCCCAGTTTTTTTCCATGATAGGTGAGAATCGCATACGGAGCGGTAATAATAACAGCGATGAACGCAAGCAGTGCAAATATCAGAGTCTGCTGGTGGTTAAGCCGCCGATTTACCTCATCAATCTTGGTATCCAATACCTGAAATTTAAGATCAACATACTCTCTCATACGCTTTTCAGAAGCGGTCACCTCTTCTTTAACAATAGATCTTATAGCCGCTATATCTTCCTTCGTAAGTTCTGAGAAAGCAGAGAGGGGTAACATTAGCGCGGCTATAAGTAAAAGTCTCAGTATCACGGTTTTTTCCTTGATGTGTCGGTGATGTTTAACAACGGGCTCATGGACAATACAATAATGCTATCACAATTATGCGAAAGCTACAACCTAAAAATAGCGTGAAATGTAGAAAACAATTATGAGATGTAAAGCACGAACCCCCTTTATTTTTCGATGTCATAGAAACGCCATCGAAAACAGCCCATACTGCGCTGAGCATCAGAACTACCCACCGACCGGTTGGCGGTATGGATTACTGACGGCTTCAAGGATTGCAACCGGGATTGCTGGGGCTGCGGTTACGGTTATCGGTTTCGCCTGCCTGAGAAACTGTCCCAACAAAGATATGAAGGAGAGCGAAGGGCAGCTGCGCGGGATGGCACCATTCGATTACGCTGTGTTGTGTCTGGCGATTTACGAGGCTAAGACGGAACTGCGCATCTCCACAAAAACGGATGGCGCCAAGATCTTTATGACGCCAGCGGCGAGTAATGATGTCTATTTCTCCCGAATAACCGAGCCGCCGAACTGGATGCAGCTCTCCGCGCCTTCACGTCGGAACCAACTTCCGGAGGCGCTAAAGGACGCGAAGTTTGAGGACCCTAATACAGGTTTCCGTGCAATGTTATACCAATCAAGGGACGAGCAGGAGATTGTCGTTGTTTATCGGGGGGTCAGGAGAACCAATATCCTCCAAGATAGCCAGACCTGCCTCTCCCAAGGATTAGGATTTGGCGCAGCAACATATCGACAGGCTATTGAACTCGCTATAGATGTTGTGGAAGCGTATGGGGACAAGGTGATCTTCACGGGGCATTCCATGGGCGGCGGTCTGGCAGCTTCAGCGAGCATCGTAGCAGGTCGTCCGGCGGTGACGTTCAACAGCGCAGGGGTGCACCCCGCCACCCTTGAAGGGTTTGGCTTAGTAGATAATGCGACCATCGATGAAAGGCTGAAAGCTATCGAAAACTATTATGTGCCGGGCGAATGGCTCTCTACCCTGCAACGTCCCTGCTTTGTGAAGAGTGCCGCCGGGGTACATATTCCACTGCCAGATGTCGGGGACCGAGTTTCTGTGAGAATGGTGCCTGCCAAGAATAAAGGGCGCGGCAAACACTCAATCACGTTGATTATCGCAACATTGTACGAGCTCGCTGAACCCTCATGAGATGCTTTCCACCTATATCTGTTTTTCTCTACACCTTTGCGTTAAATTGTTTTGGCTCATGTTAAGAAATCGTGCAATAGAAACTGAGGCCAACTGTGAGTCGGGCATCTCCCGACGGAGTTAGGATCCCGAGAATCGGGACTAGGCCGACGGTCATCCCCCCATCGGGGCAGGGATGCCCCTCTCACATGCACTCTTTTTTTACATGCCCCTTGTTTTTTTTATTCGTGTAGATTCGCGTGGATTCGTGGATGGCTTGCTCTTTTCACGTTTCATTTTTCTGTATTCGCGATGGCATCTATATAATCCTTAACCCGCTGCCGATACCGCACCGGAATCTCCTCCCGTTCCACTGCCTCCGCGTAAGCCTGTTTCGCGTTGAGATAGACTTCGCGGTGCCTCATATAGGCGGGTTCCTCCTCGTCGCTCGGAGCCGCTTGCGTTGAGGCTGTAGAGGATTCCTCCGAATCCGATGTGGCTCCTCTCAACTGTAGTGTCTCCGTGGACTGCTCCTCCACCGACATAGCGCCAAGTTGTATTCCCTGTGCTTCTCCCATTCCAGATTCCTCACCCGGTCCCCCATCGCTATCAGCCACCCCGCCCGTTCTGCGCGCCATCTCGATACCCGCCAATCCGATATTTTTTCGACTCGCCTTAATCTCCTCCAGAATCCCTTCCAACTGCGCTACATCTTTTGCCTGCTGATCAATGTTTAACAGTGAACGCGCAATCTTCGCCAGCATCTCAGGGCTGACTCCCTCCGTTCCGATCTCGTTTACCTGATCCACAAGATTCTTTGCGGCAGGATTATCCCCAAGCCGTTCGGCAAGTTGTCTGAGTAGTGCGTCCAACTCCGCCCGCTGCGCCTCAGTCAATCCGTCCATCTGATCTGCCAACTTCTGTAGTTCCGACGCGATCTCCTCTGTATCCGTTCCACTGAGTAGCTTGGAGTTTTCGCCCATCTCGGAAATTGTGTCGACAGCTCGGTCTATTTCATCGTCTGCCAGTCGGTTTTTTCGTGCTTCAACCTCCTTATGGAGCTTGCTAAGTTCCTTCTGAGCAGGCTGCACGCCGGTGCGTTTGTTTCGCAATGTTTTGACGGTCTCCTCAACCTCTTTGGAGAGTTCGGCGTTATCAAGTCCACTAACCGCACCCTCAAGCCGTGAGGCGGCATCATGAATGGCCGCCTGTTCCGTGGCGGTCGGAGGAGCGGGGATTTCATACATACGCGGGATGAAAAACGAAAGCCCAACTATCAGCACAGGAATAAGCAGCCATTTGAGGGTTGACGGAACCGTGTAGGAGACCGCAGCAGCGGGAAGAATCCCTTGGGATGCGCTCGCAGTATCACGGATCTGCAAGGTAGCAAAATCATCTGTTTCGCTCCGATCCAGCGCTTCAAGGGCAGTGCTCAGACGTTCCTTAAGATTGAGACGCTGATCTACAAGACGCGCTACCTCAGACGGATCCATCTTCCGTAACAGACTCACACCAACTGCAGCAGCGCTCGCGACGACAATCGGCAGAGAAACTGCGAGCCCAATCGGTATCGGTAGCAGGAAAAATCGGTTCGCGACAAGCAAGATCCCAGCGATGATAAGCCCCCAGAGGTTAAAAGTAGCCAAATTCTGGAAGATACCATCAATCCGTATTCGACGTTGGATGGCAGATAGCTTATTCTGGATAATTTGTTCAGGTTGACTTTGGGCTGGGTTTCGCATATCTTATAGGACGAACTGACCGGCAAAAGTGTTCATAAAGGTATCTGAAATTCTCTCCCAACAGCAAGAACCAATTGGATCGGATAAACCTATGGGATAGGCGCATCGTCGCAAAAAACGACAACTTCAGACCGACTTGCAAATATATTTTACCAGAGGATATATCCAACGTGAAAACAAATCAACAAGTTGAAAACTCAATCCATCACGTTTCACAGCCTGTCCCGATTTATCGGGGCATCACGTTTCACGCATCACGTTTCACGTTTCACGTCATATTTCTCATTCTGATACTTATCGGAGGGGGTATTGGTTGCTCAGGTGACCGATCGCCCAAGTCCGGACGCTGGGAAATTGTTCGGCGGGCAGATTGGGAGGCGAGATTCTACGATGTATTCTTCATTGACGAGCGTACCGGATGGATAGTTGGAAATAACGCAGGAAGTACATTCGCTGAAGAACTCGATAGCGTGATTGCCCATACAACGGATGGCGGCGTGACGTGGCAGCCACAAGAGAGCGGTGTCTACCACCCGCTACGATCGGTGCGATTTGTGGACAGCCAAACCGGGTGGATCGTCGGCGAAAATGGCGTCATCCTACACACAAAAAACGGTGGAGAGAGCTGGGAGCTGCTATCGGGGCATACGTACGACAACCTCTTCGACCTTCACTTTACTTCAGCGCAAGAAGGGTGGATCGTCGGTGATTTTGGGACGGTGTTGTACACAGGCGATGGCGGGCAGACATGGGAGGATCGATCAGAGGGGATTGGCGAGAACTCGCTGCGAGGTCTGTATTTCCTCAATTCTCGTCAAGGTTGGACGGTCAGCCACCAAGGTAACGCCTATTATACGCGCGATGGCGGGAAGCGATGGGCTTACCAGAAAACAAACATCCGCTACGAGTTGTCCGATGTCCACTTTGTCGATGAAAATCGCGGTTGGATCGTCGGGGACAAGCGCACAGTGCTTGCCACACAGGATGGCGGCAGGAATTGGAAATATTTGACGAGCGGCTCAAATAGACGCCATGAACAACAATACGGTCAACAGATAAGGACCGGGGATGAACCGCTGCACACCTTCCTCCTCTACGCGCTCCACTTCACCGATACCGAAAATGGTTGGATCGTGGGCGACCTCGGTGCCATCCTACACACCAACGATGGTGGGCGGACGTGGAAGCATCAGCGGGGTGGTGCGACACAACTGGTTGGTGCCGATGTCGTGCTACTGGGTGTCCATTTTGTCAATTCGCGGCTCGGTTGGGCGGTCGGTGAGTTTGGGACGATTTGGCACACCAAGAACAGCGGGAGAACGTGGGAACTTCAATCCGCACCCAGTTATCTACTCACAGATCTTCACTTTATCAATGACAAAGTTGGATATGCGGTGGGGGACCGGGGGGAGGTGCTTCGCACAGACGATGGCGGGTTACACTGGCAGTCCCAGGACAGTGGAACGATGGAGTGTTTCGGATCAACACATTTTATCAATGACAAGGTCGGCTGGAGTGTTGCGGAATGGGGAACGATTGTCCACACCATCGACGGCGGCAAAACATGGGCACAACAAGAGGCGAATACGGAAAATGACCTCCTCGGTGTCTCCTTCGTCGACGCGCAGCGCGGGTGGGCGATCGGCCATAGCGGAGAGATTCTGCACACCGCGGACGGCGGCAAAACGTGGCAGAAGCAGCGCAGCGGTGTCAACCGTCATCTCTTTGGGGTCCACTTCATTGACCCTCAAAACGGATGGGTCGTAGGGCAGGGCGGTGTGATTCTTCATACCCGAAGCGGCGGTAAAAAATGGGAGGTGCAGACCCAACTCGGAGAGGTATGGTTGTCGGGGGTTTATTTTACAGACTATCTAAACGGCTGGGTTGTTGGGATTGATGGCTTGGTTCTCCACACAACCGACGGAGGGCGCACGTGGAAACGTCAGAAAAGCTACGTCGAAAGTTTCCTAAATAGCGTCTTCTTCCTCAATGCAAACCTCGGCTGGGCGGTCGGCGGCGAAGGCACAGTTATCCGTACCCTTGATGGCGGTGAGAACTGGCGCCCCCAGAGGTGCGAAAGCCACTACAATTTGAACTCGATTTATATGGAGGATGCGGAAACTGGCTGGATTGTCGGTGATCTCGGCGTGATGTTACGGTATGTCGTTGATGATTAGGGAATGGGACGTAAAACGTGAAACGTAAAACGTGAAAAACCCTGCCGATCACATTTCACGCATCACGTCATAACCACACTAAACAACCGCTGACAACCCTCCATCAATATTGATCGCTGTCCCCGTTATATATGAAGCCCGATCCGAAACGAGGAAAGCAACGAGATCGCCAACCTCAGTCGGTTCACCCAAGCGGCCTAACGGGTGCTCAGCGCCCCGGGCGTCCCAATACTCATCAATCGTGCCGGGAGAACCCTCCGCCTTCCAAGACCGTTCTCCTTGCGCGCTCTTGATAGAGGTCAAGCAGACCGTGTTGACAAGGATCTTGTCGGCAAGCAACTCTTTGGAGAGCGCCTTTGTCATTGCAATGCCCGCCGCTCGACTGACAGAGGTTGGGACAGAACCCGCGTCCGGTTGTTTGCCGCCGGGGTGGGTGATATTGATAATGCGTCCGCCACCCGTCGGTCTCATGTGAGGGATAGCCAACCGCGCACAGCGCACCGCCCCCATCAGCTTGAGATCGAGGTCCTCGTACCACTCCGCATCGGTGACCTGTTCAAAATTCCCGCCCGCAGACTTCCCGGCGTTGTTGACTAAAATATCAATCTTTCCATACGTATTAACCGTTTGGTTGATGAAGTTTTCGAGCGTGCCAGCGATTGTCACATCAGCGGCAACCGCGAGCACTTCACCATCCGTTGCATCACGAATCTCCTGCGCTGCCTCTTCTAAGACATCTTCACGCCGAGCGCAGATCGCAACCTTCGCGCCCTCTTCGCAGAGTCGTTGGGCGATGCCTTTTCCAATACCTTCGCTACCGCCTGTGATAACAGCAACCTTTCCTGCTAATCCCAGATCCATGGTAACCTCCTATAATCGGGTTAGGGGTTCGCTTAGTAAATCCTCTGATCTACGTGCGCTTGCCCCGATATATATCAGTTGCGACTTTTCTCGTAAATGTCAGCCCAGAGCGGAATCGTTGCAGTTGACGGTGGGGTGCACCGATCCGCATCACACGCCTGATAGCGGACATCTATTTTCAACGGAAACGCTTCTTCGACTGTTTCGTCCTGCTTTAATTTCAATTGCATCTTGACCGTGACATCTCCTTCATAAACGGAAATTGGAGTATCCCTCCAATCCGCGTGGAACGGCGTCCCCTTGGGGTATGTGACCGACAAAATTTCGATGGACGCATCAGGGCTGATGGACACAGTTGTCGGGATCAACAGATCCCACGAAGCGGGATTGGCGTTGATATGCCACCCTGCAGCCAGCTCAAGCTGCACCGCCACATCAAAGGGGTTTCCAAGCAAGATATCCGATTTCGAAGGGATGGAAGCTGCAAGCGTCAACACCTCTTCCTCGGAAGACTGTGGGACTTTCGGCAGTCCGAAAATGTTTATTTCGCCCGTCCCCTCCGTGTTCAAACCCAATTGGCTTGACCGTTCCTGATATGCTTCCCCAACTTTGGTCCAATCTGTCGAGATATAGCGGTTTGTGGCAAAAAGCATGTGCATAAAAGCGCCGGGCGACTGCTTCATCATTCCAGCGAAATTCTGAAGCGTCTTTTCTGCCCTATCCAGATAATCCTTATTGTCAAGGCGCTGTGTGAGGATCAGTAAGTTGTTAGCTGCTACAGCATTCCCCGAAGGGAGCGCGGAATCGTAGGGGTTCTTGGTGCGCACAACCAGATGTTTTTGGTTGGCAAGGGTAAAATAGAAACCGCCGTCCTTGTCATCCCAAAACAGTGAATTCATTGTGTCGGTCAGGGACTTCGCCTCGTCCAACCAAGCTTCTTCATCCGTTGCCTGATACAGACCCAGCAAACCGCGCACGAGGAAGGCGTAATCATCGAGATAACCGTTATATTTAGCGATGCCGTCCCTAAAGGTCCGCATCAGTTGTCCCTTATCTGTCCGCAGGTGTTTCAAATTAAAGCGGGCAGCTTTCTCCGCCACATCACGATACCGCTTATCTCCGAGTACCTCGTAGCCGTAGGCATACGCATCAATCATTAAGCCGTTCCAACTGGCAATCACTTTTGTGTCGAGGAGCGGCTGCTTGCGCTCGTCTCGCGCCGAGAGTAGTTTCGCTTTGAGCGGTTCAAGCTCCCTGTGGAGGTCCTCCTCCGACTTTTTAAGCGATTTCGCGACGCTTGAGAATGGGACAGGGAGGTAGAGAATGTTGGTTCCACCTTCGAAGTTAGGCCCCTTGTCCACCCCATAAACCCGCATCAACAGTTTGGAATCCTTTCGACCGAGAACCTGCTGAATCTGTTTCTTTGTCCAAAGGTAAGATTTGCCCTCCTCCGCATCCACCTCCGCATCGAGTGCCGAATAGAAGCCACCCTCTTCAGATGTCATCTCCCGCGACACAAACCCGAAAATCTCCTCAGCTACCCGTCGGTAAAGCGGGTCTCGTGTGAGATGGTATGTTTGCAGGTAGACTTTCGCGAGGAGCGCGTTGTCATAAAGCATCTTCTCAAAGTGTGGTACTAACCACTTGGCGTCAACGGAGTAGCGGTGAAACCCCCCGCCGATCTGATCGTACATCCCGCCATACGCCATCTTGTCAAGGGTATTCGTAACCATCTCAAGGATCGATTTGGAAGGCTCACGCTCATGCTCACCCAGCAACAATTCGAGATTCGTGGGGCTAGGAAACTTTGGCGCACCACCAAAACCACCCTGTGTGGCATCGTATCTCGATTCAAGTGCTTTCACCGCCGCCGAAATCAGCTGCCGATCCAGTGCCGCTTCACCGAGCGATCCCGGCGCGGCAGCCGTTGCCTGCCTGATAACCTCCGTTATCTTCTCCGCTTGTGCAATCACCTCCGTCTGTTGAGTCAGCCACACCTCACGAAGCGCTTTCAGGACTTTCGGAAAGCCGGGGCGCCCTCGACTATCCTCTGGTGGAAAGTATGTGCCCCCAAAAAAAGGGAGAAGGTCAGGCGTCAAAAAAACGGAGTTGGGCCAACCGCCAGAACCGGTCATGATCTGGGTAGCAGTCATATAAATCTCATCTATATCCGGGCGTTCTTCGCGGTCCACTTTGATATTAATGAACGACGCATTCATCAGATCGGCTATCTCTGGATCTGCGAACACCTTCCGTTCCATGACGTGACACCAGTAGCAGGTGGAGTACCCCACGGAAAGGAAGATCGGTTTGTTCTCAGCCTTTGCCCGTTCCAACGCCTCCGGACCCCAAGGATACCAGTTTACTGGATTATGTGCGTGCAGCAGCAGGTAAGGACTCGTTTCACGGATGAGCGCGTTCGTCCACTTCCACGTCCCGTCAGGGTTCTTGAGCGCTGCTTCGTGTGGGTGCGAACCCTCCGCAGCATAGACTGCGCCCCCAAAACTGCTTGCAGTGATGCAGAAATACATGAGGGAGAAAATTAAGCGCAATCGCATACCAACATTTCCCTGCTTTTGTTAGTAGTAAGCTTTTAAGGTAGTAAGCATATGCCGTAACCCTTGTAGGTTGGGTTGAACGCTAGGACCCAACAATATACTCAGGACTTACGCACTTCTGTAGGGAACAACGATCATTGTTCCCTACGAACTCTTTGATGGAGTCTCTGCTGTAGTTGCCCGCCTGCCTGCTCTCGCTTCTTAGTCCCGATTCATCGGGGAGACTCTGACCGTTCAACTGCGTAAGTCCTAATACTGTTGAATTTTCAGAGATCAAGGATAGAACCATCAACATCGAAAGCATCCCATTTCCCGCGTGATGAATCGAATGAAAGCGACCGGATATAATCTTCGTTCAACGAAACACCCCACCCCGGTCCCTGCGGCACTGTTAGGTATCCGTCTACCGGATTCTCTTCAAATCCAACGATAAGGTTCTTCCGCTCCGGATTGTGACCGTTGGGAACCTCTTGGATAAGAAAGTTTGGAACTACAGTATCCAAGTGCAAGCAAATCACCGTTGACAGAGGACTCAGCGGATTGTGTGGTGCAATCGTTGCGAAAAAAGCGTCCGCCATCGCCGCAATTTTGAACGCTTCCATGATACCGCCGCAGGTACAGATGTCCGGTTGAACAACATCCACAGCCTCCTTGACAAGATACTCGCGGAAAGGATAGCGTGTATAAAGCCGCTCACCCGTAGCAATTGGAACCCCCGCATTGCGACGTAGGGTTGCCATCGCATCAATCGATTCTGGGAGGATCGCCTCCTCGAAAAAGAGGATACCGTAAGGCTCAATCCGTTTCGCCATCTCCATGGCGTTCACGGGATTCAGCCGCCCATGTCCATCAATGGCAATCGGCACCTCATCGCCGACCGCTTCGCGCACCGCCTTGACTATCGCTTCGACCTTTTTGCCGTGTCCAAGACTAAAGGCGGGTCCCGTCGGATCAAATGGCGTGAATTTCAGTCCGCCCCAACCCGCTTCAATCCGTTGTACAGCCGCCTCCGCCCAAGATTCTGGGGTACTTCCGCCAATCCAGCAGTAGACCTTTACCTTGTGCCGGTACATTCCGCCCAGCAACTCATATACCGGGACGTTTAGCGCTTTGCCTTTGATGTCCCAGAGCGCGTGCTCGATGCCGGACAACGCGCCGATGAGCACGGGACCGCCTCGCCAGAAAGCGTTGCGATAGATCATCTGCCAAATCTTTTCAATCTGAAACGGGTCTTCGCCAATCAGTGCAGGCTCAACATCTCGCAATGCACCGATTAATGCGCCCTCTTTGCCCGAACAGGCAGATTCACCGATACCAACGATACCTTCATCTGTGTGCAGTTTTACGTAAATATACGCCCGCCCCTGATATTGCGCGGGAAGAATTTCGAGTTGTGTAATTTTCATGTCATTTCAATCCTTTGGAGACCTTATTCGCTAAATTTCGTAGGGGCGAGATTTCCTCGCCCAACCCTTACGCCGTCAACAGACATCGAGGTGCTTCCTTACGCATCACGCATTGCACATCGTTCCTCATCAGCCCCAGCGGGGCGGCGTGTGCATAGAATTTTGCTTTGACAATTTTGCTGAAACTTCAGTATGCTAAAGCATGTCCTGTGCGAATCGGACGATTGCAATCGGACTAAGATTAACAATAAAGACAGACGGAGGTTTCAAGTGGCATCAAAGCAAACAAAATATGCAATAAGTTCTCAAATTCTGAGTGAATATTTGGGGTCGCTGTTCCTCGTCATGGCGGCAATCTCGCCGATTATCCTTTTCCATCAAGTACTGGAAGCCGGGATCGGTATGGCGGTCCTTGCTGATGCCCTTGCCGTTGGGTTTATTCTTTTCGCCCTCATTGAAATATTTGGACCTATCAGCGGTGCCCATTTCAATCCCGCAGTAAGCCTCGCAATGGTGCTTGGAGGTAACATAAGCTGGAAAAAAGCGTTAATTTATATTTTGGCGCAGGTTGCTGGCGGACTGACGGGAACTGTCTTTTCACATTTGATGTTCTATCATAAAATCCCCAAACTAATCGCTGTTGCTGAAGTAACACGCGCCGGTGGGAACTATTTTGCCGAGATTCTAGGCACCTTTATTCTCGTTCTCGCAATCTTCCTTTTGGTACACCACCAATCGGATAAACTCTCCTTAGTGGTGGGTATGTTGGTTGGTGGACAGTTAATTGCCACATCAAGCACCATGTTCGCTAACCCGCAGGTCACCTTTGCACGGATGTTCACCTACGCAGCGGCGGGTGTAAAGCCCTTCGATGGTGCGGTGTTTATCCTGATGCAGATTATCGGTGCCGTGCTCGCCGTTCTCGTTTTCAAGATGGTGTTAAGACAGAGAGAGGCGAAGGATAACCGGACTTGAGCTAACCCTCTGCGGTGTCCGGGGGCCAAGGGTCTAATGTCGATCCGCTGGGTTCCGGTCCCATGGGTCGAATCGGCAGCTGCTCGTAAGAACGATAAGAGAGATCTGCCAAGTGCGGTGTTTCTAAGCGGATATGTCCCTCATGCCTCGAACGCATCGCCGCATCCAAAACACCGGTCGTCAGCAGCGTCCGTTCGACAGGATATTGGGGAACCCCTGAGAGGAGCATCTCCTCGATGTTTAGGCTGAGGTAGCTAAAATGTGCATGGGGACCGCCGCCTTGTAGACGAAATTGGACACCTTGAATCTCGCCATTGCTCTGTCCCGCATAGGCAAAATCGCTAATATAACCGTTTAGCATCAATACCGCCGACCTGAACCCATCGCTGTGCTCGAGCAGGAAGACCGCTGGGTTTTCGCAATGGTCTTCAGGTCTCCCTTCCGGCTTATCGGGGATCGGTGCACACGCAGCGCTCGCCAATTCAGGGGACCAACGTCCTGCATCGCCCGCCTGCCAGACCGCATCTCCCTCCAAGCACTGAACCGCAACCACACCGGACTCACCACCCGTGCGTCGCTCAATCATACACTGCAACGTCTCCAAGGCATGAAAACCGTAGGACTCGATACCGCCGTAGCCTATCCCGATTGCGGCTTCGATCGGGGTGTCAAGATCGTACTCAATGTACGGGTTCCGCCAGCAGGTCGGCAGGGATGAACCCGCCATAAACGGGACGTTGAGCCCCTTAGCGCGGTCATACATCCATTTGGCGTCGGGCCAATTATACGAGAGATGTTTGTCGCAGAAGACGGGGACGGAACGCCCACTCGATGCGAGTACGCCGCAGATCTGCTCAAACAGGTAACGGCGCGGATACATGTGCTGCTCAAGCTCGTTGTACGGGTAGTCGCCATGTTCGCCAATCAGGAGGACGCCATCAACAGCGAGCTCCTTCCCACCAAGCGTCAGTGCCTGACGGATACTCGGATACATTGGTACGCTATGCGACTCAGCAAGTTCGCGACCGATATCCCGTGGATCAACCTGATCCAGATAGATTGAAACCAGATCAACACGCGGTTCCTGCAATCCGTCGTCAGTCGGAAAGCCCTTCATATATTTTGTGGCGATTACGTCTGCGTGGGAGAGTGGAAAGTATGTGGTGATGACAGCTGCTATCTTTTTGTGCTCAGACATTGTGGTGCCCCTTCGTTCAAAAGTGAAATGTTAAGAATGAAACGTGAAACGTGAGGTGTGAAAACGGGAAAATCAGAAAACGGGATTGCTTCATCTGCTCACCCTCTCGTTTCCTCGTCTATTACCCCGAATGATGTAATGCAATTATTTAGAAACGGTATTAGATTTACATGAACAATATGGAATTGTGTGATATAATATCATGCAAACCGACACGGGAGGCTAACATGGACAAAGATACGCTGCAAATCTTAATTATGGTCGTTGGCTTTGCGATTACGATTATCACCTTTCTCTTGAAATTTCCGAGTCGAGATGAGATGAATAAACGGCTTGATGATACGAATAAGCGATTCGATGATATGAATAGGCGATTCGATGATATGAATAAACGGTTCGACGATATGAATCAAAGGCTCATTGATTTGAGTGCAGATATGAGAAACATCTATCACATACTCATACAGAGAAAACTAGGAGAATCAGAGAAAGGCGATTAATCTGCCTCCGAAGCGTCCTCTGCTTCGTCACCTCAGTTTTTGCTAGGGCAACCACAAGGGTTGCCCCTACAGTTTCTGCTACATGATTTTTGAATATGAGCAAAGATGTTTTTATCATCCTTGGACAACAGGATTCCTCAAAACGCCAATCTTCTCAATTTCGACCTCAACCACATCGCCATCCACCAGTTTCTGATCGGGATGTCCAACGCCTGCGGGTGTGCCTGTTGAGATAATATCGCCCGGCTCAAGCGTGACTAACGTTGAGGTGAACTCCACGATTTGCGCGCAGTCAAAAATCATGTGTCCCGTATTGGCATCCTGTTTGGTTTCGCCGTTGACGCGACAAGAGATACGCAGCGTGCCCGGATCCGGGATTTCATCCTTTGTCGTGAGGCAGGGACCCACCGGTGCAAAGGTGTCGAACCACTTACCGTTGAGCCAATCAAACCACTCATCGCCATCTCGGTCTACACGGCTGTCCTTCACCTTCAGTTCACGCTCCGAAACGTCGTTGACCGCTGTATAGCCTGCAACATAATCATACGCTTCATCAGCCGAAATGAATTTCCCGCGCTTACCGATAACGATACCGATCTCCGCTTCCCAATCGGTAAAAACGCCGTTGGGTGGAATGATAATCGCTTCTTCATGCGCGACTATGGTGGTGGTCGGCGGCTTCATGAAAACGCGTGGTGTCGTTTCCAACTGGCTCAGCGCCACCCCGCCGCCCTCCTCAATATGCGAGGCATAGTTCCCAGCGAGCAGCAACAGCTTCTTCGGATTGGGAATCGGTGAGAGAAGTGGATCTGTACTCCAGACCGCTTTCTCCGGATTTTCCGCTGCCACGTTGATCGCATGGGTAGCGGCATCAAACCCCCGCTGTCCACTTTCGAGAAATGCGATCATACCGCTCAAGAGTGCGGGCAGTGCATCATCTGTGACCGCCGCTTGATAGGTGGCTTGCAGATCCAAAACCTTGTCATCAACGAAAGCACCCAGTTTGGGCCCATCGGAACTTTGAAAACTTACTAATCTCATGAGATCTCCTTTAACTGTTTTTTTGTGGGTTGAAATTATGAACGAATGTAAACTATAAAGCCAAAACACACACCCTTACATCAGAAGCGTGTACAGCCCAAGAGTCGACTCACTTCCCTCTATTCTGCTCCAGCCAGTCGACCGAGAAGTCCACGAGGGTGCGTTGTGGTATCAGTTGGCAATTCGCAAGCCCAACCCTGCCACAACGTACCCCACTTCCTGAATCACTCTCCAAAAATCTTTACCAATCTGCTCAAAATCTGAACTATCCAAATCTATATCTTCAAAGGTAGTCCATCTCCTTGTTCCTGCTGCCGAGATCGGGGCACCCTCCTGCACGGTGCGTTTGGTCGGAAAGGTGGCACGATACTCTGCGAGGTGCATTGACGTATTGCTGTCATGTCCCACGCCGAGAAGAAGGACGAAACCGTCCAAATCATAGATTCTGGCAAGTGGTGATCCCTCACCCAGACCGTACGCCAATGAATGGTTATCTGCGATATGTGATACCTGATCTCCATACGCACAGAACGAATGGTGTGGATGTGCGCTGCGCAGGGCACCTTTCTGCTTTCGGAACGTTTCTGCGATAACCCCCATTGACCGTGTGGGTGTCAGATCCGGATGATAGGCTGGCGTCGTCGCACGTATGACCGGCCACCACGATTCGGGTACAGGCGGATTTTCCCACTGGCTCGGTTCTGTCAAATCGGTTGAGTGAGTGGGCATAACAAGGGTTCCGGTTGTGCCCAGTGTCTGCTGAAGTGCTATTATGACCGCCACCGGCCCGCCACACACCCAGCCCATCGTGCTTAAAGATGAATGAACCAACAATACCATCCCCGATCTGATGCCAAGGGCATTGAAATCAGACTGTAGCGAGTCAATCGTAGTCGGAACGTCTGTCTTTTGAACGATTTTACCTTGACTCATCTCTTCTATACCCAATGCCTAAATTGACTCATATAGGAGGCATCCAAAGCGCAGGATAGGGAGCGATATGCGCCATTACAGTGGAGGGGATTATAGCAAACTTGGTGATCCAAGTCAATGACAATATGGTTGCAAAGAAACGGGGCTATTCTGTATAATACGCTCAATTAACTCTAACCATAAACCGTATATGGAGGAAGCAGTGAAACTGAATAACGGAATTAAACTTACGTGGCTTGGACACGGAACTTTTAAAACTGAATTTGAGGGACAGACCTGTCTAATAGATCCATGGGTAGCCAGTAACCCAGCCTGTCCGGATGCCCTCAAAACATTTGATAAGCTCGATGTCATGCTCATTACTCACGGACACGCCGACCACACCGCCGATGCCGTTGACCTTGCGAAGCAGCATTCCCCAACCGTCGTGGCGATGATCGAAGTCAGCGCTTGGCTTGCGAGTAAAGGGGTTGAAAACACAATCGGCATGAACAAAGGGGGCACCGTTTCGGTCGATGGACTGAACGCAACTATGGTAACAGCTGTCCACAGCAGCAGCTTCACAGAGGAGGATGGCACAATCGTTTATCTCGGTGAGTCTGCGGGATTTATTCTTGAGTTTTCAAACGGGTATAAAATCTACAACGCGGGTGACACAAGCGTGTTTGGCGATATGCGAATCATCGGTGAAATCTATCAGCCGGATCTCGCGCTCTTGCCAATCGGCGATCACTTCACGATGGGTCCCCGTGAGGCAGCTTATGCTACACAGTTGCTTAATGTGCCTGCTGTTGTGCCGATGCACTACGGGACATTTCCGCTCCTAACAGGGACACCGGACGCATTCCGTGAACTGACCAAAGATCAAGCCGTTGAAATTGTCGAACTCCAACCGGGCGAAACTTTGGATTGAAATGTAACAAACAATGGTGCTAGTTTGCAGCTGATGATACGCTCTCCGTCCAAAGATTGAGAGTGAAACGTGACGCGTGAAACGTGAAAACCGGAAGTCTTGATTGGTTAATTTTTGAGGAGAGATCTGAAAATGAAAATTGCTTATGCTCGACGTGAAGAGATGGAAGAAATCAGCAGCGTCCATGCCGGGGCAAACTCGATCCTATTCAAGAGTCTTTTTGGGAGCGATGATTTTGGAACCCCATGGCGGTTTATCCATAGCGCGATCCTGCTGCCCGGCGGCGGTATCGGTCACCACCGGCACGACACCGCTGAGGAGGTCTTTGTCACAGTTGACAATGCTGCCCAATTTACGCACAACGGTCGCACGGCGGAAATTGTCGGCGGCGCAGCCGTTCCGTTACGTCAAGGCGAGTCCCACGCCATCTACAACCACACCGACAAAGAGACGCGATGGTTCAATTTCAACGTTACAGCGGTTGGTGTGCCCCCAGATTCAACCGATTTCGGCGATGACCGTGTCGGCGCACCCTTGGAGTCAATCGATCGTCTGCCTGTCGCTCGGTTGGATCGTGATCTTCTGACCTATAGCCAGTCACATGAGGGCAAAGGCGAGATCGCTGCTCGGATGCTGTGGCAACATCAAGATTTTCGCAACAATTGGGGCTTCGTCGGTCATGCTGTCCTACCACCCGGCACCTCCGTCGGCTATCATCGGCACGATCGCATCGAGGAAGCCTACATCATCCTGAACGGTAGCGGTCGGATGACCGTCGATGATGAAACGGAGGAGGTCTACGAAGGCGCGGCAATTCCCAATCGGCTTGGGGGATCACACGGTCTCTATAATCATACGCAGGACGACCTTGAGATGCTTGTGGTCGCTGTGTGCCTTGAACGTGGCAAGACCGACGCCACCAATTTCGGGGATGATTTGACGACGCGGTAGCTAAGTTGATGAAAATGCTAAGAACCCTTTTTCTTATTCTGTTCAGCTGCTTCAGCCTCTATCTCAGAGCCTTGGAGGCGGAAGAAGCCAAATCACTTACCGACTATCCAAATCAGGTAACGCGAGATGGAGCGTTGGTTGTCCTGCCTGACAAAGGCACCGTGTATGTTGCAACGGACTTTCAGGCGCAGTGGAGCAATTTCAGTCGATGGCTGGCAGAAACAAAATTGGTGGAGCGAATTGAAGCAGGGGAAGATGTCTACGGGTTGATCCTCGGCGATGCGGTCGATCATAAACCGGGCGATCCGATCTTTGAACCTTACGGAGACCTAAAAATTGTCGATCGGATCATGCAACTCCAGGAGCAGTTGGGAGAAGAACGTCTCATCTATATCAGAGGGAACCACGAATTTGCCTCCGCTGATGCGTATGCCATGCTCAAAAGAGCCGGTATGAATGCGGACAACCGCCGAGATATGATTGCTCAACTTTATCAAACCGCCCACGGTGCTTACTTCAAGCAGTTCAACTTTATTGAGCGGATGACGGATGAACACTACAACTACCTGACCAGTCTCCCAACAATTGCTGTTGGCAAAAACGGATTTGTCGGTGTCCATGCAGGAACATCGCGTTCTGCCAAAAACCTCGATGACCTCGCTCGTCCGAGCAAAAAGGTACTGGACGAATTGCTCTGGGGACGTCCTACCGTCGCGTTGAGCAGTGGATACACCCCATCTCACACGGCTGAATTCCTCAAAAAAATCGGAGGTCGAGTATTAGCTGTTGGACACACGCCGGTGAGTGTTTTCCCTGAGAATGCGGTCAGTGATGGCGTGGCACGACTCGGAGTGCACCAAATCATCTTCTCAACCGGCTATGGCGCGTCGCCGGGGGTACGATCTTATCTCGCTATCGATCTCTCCAAACGCTACAACGCTGTCACCGAACTGCGGTACGGTACAGAGATTCATCCGCTGCAGCCTTAAAGATTCAGTTCTGTCTCACAAAGGATCATCTATGTCGCGTTTATTGATTTACGTTATGGTGCCGGTGCTTATTGCCTGCGTCCTCATCGCCTCCCGATTCGTGAGTTGGGATAACCTGAAAGGGGAAGATCCCCAAGCGCGCGAATTCGTCGTCAAGGGGACAGAGCTCCTTGGAACCCAAAAGGACCGTGATAACCGTAGCGCGGTCTCCACCTTTACCCGTGCGATTGAAATCAGTCCAAAATATGCGGAAGCCTACGTTAAGCGTGGACTTGCACACTATCGTCTGGGCGAGTATATAAAGGCAATCGACGATTATACGCAGACACTGAGCCTAAATCGGTACACAGCCGACGCCTACTACAGTCGCGGGGATGCCCATCGCGCTTTGGGCGATTATCAGCACGCGCTCGCGGATTACGCAGCGTCGTTGGAGAAGCGATGGGCGGGGTTTGTAACATGGAAGCGGGCAGAAACCTATCTGGAGATAGGAGACACGCAACGCGCACTTGAGGATTACGGAGCGGTCATTGAGCGCAAACCCGGTGCTGCCGCCTACTATTATCGCGGAGTTGCCTACACGCAGCTGGGGGAAGACCAACTTGCGCTCGCAGATCTCGGCAAGTCAATCGAGATTGAACCTGCCTTTGCGGAGGCATATCTCCGACGGGCCGAAATCTATCTCCGATTAAATCAACCGGACGCAGCCGATTCTGACTATCACAAAGTCATTCAGCTTTCAACCGATGAGATTCAGGGTTGGGGAGAGGGGCACCCAACTTTGGGTCCCATCTATTTTCGCAGAGCATCCGCATATCAACGGCTCGGACGTTACGACGATGCCCACGCCGACTATGAGAAAGTCCTCGCACTTCAGCCGGGGTCAGAAATTGCCCAAAAAGCATCACGGAAGCTGAGTATAGGAATGGCTGAATGAGCTACAGATTTAAGATCTGTCTCAGAGCTCTTTTGAAATTACCGAAGAGGATCTCATAGCGATGTTAAAATACCAGCTGTTCCCGAGGTCGGTGGGAATAACAGAACAAATTCAGCAAGTAATCAAGTGCTTTGAATTGGCCTACGAGAAAATAAAATCGCCGGATAACGAACTAAAAAGCGACGAAGTTTTAGAGATCTTGAGACCTCATCTTGAAGATGCAGAATTCATAGTTGAAAAAGGAAAGACTAAGGAAAAGAAAATTCACGTACCTGTTCTCTTTGGCGAAAATAATAGCATCGACCAATCTTTCAATGCCGATGGGATCAGTAATGATGGTAGAGTTGTCTTAGAAGTTGAAGCAGGCAGAGCAGTTGCAAATTACGCATTTCTTAAAGATATTTTTCAAGCCTCAATGATGCACGGGGTGGAGTTTCTCATTCTGGCTGTCAGAAACAAATACAAGAATAGCGATGATTTTCGAAAGGTTTACACATTTCTGGAAACCTTATACATCAGTGGTCGATTGGCTTTGCCTCTCAAAGGTATTACTCTTATCGGTTATTGATGATCAAATAATGTGATAATTTACCATCTTTTGAAGCACGTTGATTGGATAGCATACTGCGAATCGATTGACTTTACCATGCCACACGAATACCGCACCAAACGCCGAATAGAATTCTCTGATACCGACATGGCGGGTATCGTCCATTTTGCGCGGTTCTTTGTTTTTATGGAATCCGCCGAGCACGAATTTCTCCGTTCCTTGGGGACAAGCGTTGACACAGAATGGGATGGAAACAAAATCGGTTGGCCCCGACTATCAGCCTCGTGTGAGTATCTCAAGCCGGTCAAATTTGAAGATGAATTGGAAATCCGTCTGACGATTGCCAGAAAAGGGACCAAATCCCTCACCTATCAATTCATCTTTACAAAAGACGACGTAGAAATTGCTCACGGCCAATTGACGGCGGCGTGCTGTATCTGCAACCCCGGCGAAAAGCTGAGCGCCATCCCGATACCAGATTTTATCGCCGATCAGATCGAAGCAGCAAACTGCGAGACGTAAAACAAATCCGGTTCTTCAATGAATCAATGAACCAGTGAACTTATGAACTCTCTTAAGGTATCCGACATCTACAAAAACTTCGGCACTGAAACACAACCGGTTGAGGTGCTTCGTGGCATCTCGTTTGAAATGTCGCAAGGCGAATCCCTCGCCATCACCGGTCCCTCTGGTTCTGGGAAAAGTACATTGCTGCACCTAATCGGCACATTGGATCGGCCCTCATCGGGACAGATTGAAATTAACGGCAAGGACCCGTTTGGGCTGGCAGAGCCGCAACTCGCCAGATTTCGGAATCAGGGAATCGGCTTTGTCTTTCAAGACCACCATCTGTTGCCGCAGTATTCGGTCTGGGAAAACGCGCTGATTCCTGCCATGGCGTTCAAAAACCACGACGGAGATGCCGATAAGCGTGCGCGGGAACTCCTTGACCGGGTTGGACTTGCCCACCGTTTGAGCCATCGACCCGGCGAGCTATCCGGCGGCGAACGGCAGCGGGTAGCCGTAGCACGTGCTCTCATCAACCAACCCAACCTTATCCTCTGCGACGAACCCACGGGCAACCTCGATCACGCTATCGCAGATGAGGTGTCGTCCTTACTATTTGAACTACACCAAGCCGAACAGAACATTCTGATCGTCGTCACTCATAGCCTTGAACTCGCATCTCGCTTTGAACGACGTTTTGAATTGGAGGCGGGTAGATGCGCCGAAGTCTAAGCTATTTTTGGCGAATCCAGCTTGCTGTGTTGCTCGGTGCTGCGGTCGCAACAGCGATGCTGACCGGTGCGTTGCTGGTCGGTGACTCTGTCCGGGGCAGCCTGCGCCATCTCACTTTAGACCGATTGGGGCGGATCGACTATGCGCTCGTATCAGAGCGGTTTTTTCGCGAAGAGTTAGGGACCGATCTGTCCCGCAAGTTGGAGGGGGAAACACAATTCCGTCGGGAAACCGTACCGGCTATTCTTCTAAGCGGCACCGCGGTCAACCCCAAGACCAAGGCGCGCGCCTCCCGTGTCCAGATCCAGGGAGTCGATGCGCGATTCGCAGGCATGTGGGACGAGGCTTCCAGCCAATCCGTTCCTATTCTGGACAAACAACCGGGACAGCTCTTTCCACCAGTTCATATCAACCAATCCCTCCAGGAGGAATTGGATCTAAAAGTTGGCGACCAAGTCCTGTTCTCCTTCGAGAAACACAGCGAAATCCATCGTGAATTTTTACTCGGTCACCGAGATTCATCGGAGGTCCTTCAAACCCTCCGGCTCACCGTTACAAAGATCCTTCCAGACCACGGCGTTGGCAACTTTGGGTTGCGTCCCAGCCAGAGCCGCCCATTGAACGCTTACATCCCTTTGACAGTTCTGCAGAAAGCGCTTAGAAGGGAGGCAAAGGTCAACGCAATTTTCGTTTCCGCTGCATCCTCCGACCCCTCTGATCCCACTGCACCCGATGCGCTTCCTGCTCTACAAAATAGGCTGCATCAGGCTTTGAAGTTAGAAGACCTCGGCTTGATACTCCGCCATGTCACTTCCGAATCTATCAGAGGAGTGGGATACCTCTCCCTTGAAAGTACACAGTTTTTACTCAAGCCAGCTGTCATTGAGGTCGCCAGATCGGTCGCGATTGAACGCAGGACACTGTTTCTACCGGTCCTGACCTACTTAGCCAACACTATTACAGCCAATGGACGAACGATTCCGTATTCAACGATTACGGGATTGGACACGCAGCGCGCATTTTCCCTTGAGTTGACCGACGGCTCAGCTGCACCGCCGCTCGCCGATGATGAAATCCTCCTGAACGAATGGGCTGCCACGGATTTAGGCGCGAAAGTTGGAGATCAGATTGATATCAGTTATTACATCGCGGGTCCGAGGGAAAAGTTGTTGACACGAGACGCGCAATTCCGATTGAAGGGAGTTGTTGCAATAGAGGGGTTGGCAGCCGATAGAGGACTGACACCAGACTTTCCGGGGATCCATGAAGCGGATGACATGTCCGAGTGGAATGCACCCTTTCCGGTAGATCTTAGCCGTATCCGTCCAAAAGATGAGGTCTACTGGGACCTTTTCCGCGCGACCCCCAAAGCATTTGTATCAGGAGCAACAGCACAACGGTTGTGGCATAGCCGGTTCGGAGATTTAACCGCGGTTCAGATTCGGACAATTCTTGGTGTCGATCTGGAGACGATCCGCACTAACTTTGAGAGACGGCTGCTGGACAAAATCCGGCCCGAACAGGTCGGTTTGGTATTCCAACCCGTTAAAGCGGACGGTTTAGCAGCGGCCGCCGGATCAACGGACTTTAGTGCCCTCTTTATCGGATTCAGTCTGTTTCTCATCGCATCCGCCGCGCTTCTGGTGGGCTTACTCTTCAGACTCGGCGTCGAACAACGGGCGAGTGAAATCGGCGTTCTGCTCGCTGCGGGGTATCCAATTTCGACCGTCCGCCGACGTTTCGTGAAGGAGGGCGGGTTAGTCGCCGGGATTGGCGGGTTAATCGGACTGGGCGGTGGTGTCGTTTACGCGTGGTTGCTGATGGCAGGATTACGGACCTGGTGGTTAGCAGCGGTCGGCACCCCTTTCCTAACTTTACATGTCGCTCCGTTAAGCCTTGTTCTGGGGTATCTGATTGCACTTGTCGTCAGCCTATTCTCAATCGGATGGACCATTCGGCAACTCGGCAGGGTGCCTATCCCTACACTCATTGCCGGTGGATCAAGCGCTGATCGGCTCTCCAATCGAAGTTCGGGTTCGATCAGTCGGAGCCGAATTCTTGCTTTTGCCAGTTTCGGACTTGTCCTTGGGTTAACGATATTTGCCCTCGCCTCCGGTGCCACCGCTTTGACCGGGCTATTTTTCGGGAGTGGAGTGTTATTACTGATTGCGGGACTATCCTGCTTCTCGATCTGGCTGCGGTTAGGTGGAAGCGCAGCGGGTTCGCCGAGAGTTGCCACAACCGTGCAGATGGGTATCAAAAGTAGTGGACGCCAACCGGGACGCAGTATGCTGTGCGCCGCACTGGTCGGCTGTGCCTGCTTCGTCATTGTCGCGGTAGGTGCGAACCGTCATATCGAAAAAAAAGGGGAGACGGTTCCACAGAAAGCCTCCGGGACAGGTGGGTTTACTCTGGTTGCTGAATCCGACATCCCGTTGCATCACGATCTCAATTCTCAGGAAGGGCGATTTGAGTTAGGATTTTCCGACTCTGACTCTGACTCTACATCTCAGGTTCAGACCTTCGGGTTCCGCGTCCTGCCGGGGGAAGATGCAAGTTGCCTCAATCTTTATCGCCCCCAAAAACCTCGCATTTTGGGTGCCTCAGCGAATTTTATTGAGCGGGGCGGGTTTCAATTTCAGGGAACAGTTGTGGCGAGGGAGAATCCGTGGGTACTGCTGGAGGACGAGTTGGAGTCGGGCGTTATTCCAGCCATTGCGGATTACAACTCAGCGCAATGGATCCTGCACCTTGGACTTGACGATGAACTGACTATCCAAGACGAATCGGGAGAGCCATTAAAACTTCGCTTGGTTGGGGTCCTACAGCGCAGCCTTTTTCAGAGTGAGTTACTGATCTCCGAAGCCAATTTCAAGAAACACTTCCCAAGCCAGAGCGGATATTCGTATTTCTTAATTCAGATACCCCTAACTCCTGATCCGGCGGGGTTCACCAAAAAGGCAGAACACATCGGACACACGTTGGAAAGGACGTTGGACGATTACGGCTTGGATGTCACATCAGCGACTGAAAAATTAGCCAGCTATCGAGCGGTCGAAAATACCTATCTCTCAACCTTCCAAACCCTCGGCGGGCTTGGGCTACTGCTTGGCACACTCGGTCTGGGGATTGTGCTGCTAAGAAATATCATCGAGCGGAGTGGAGAGTTAGCAACGCTGCGCGCCTTCGGTTTTCGGAGGGCTACCCTGTCACTCATGCTCTTGTCCGAAAACGGATTTCTCTTGCTGATAGGGATCCTGATTGGTACTGTCTCCGCGCTCATCGCAGTCGGACCACACCTGATGACACCAGGCGCGCAGGTGCCATGGTTCTCTCTCACGATGACCTTGGTCTCGGTATTTCTGGTCGGTATAGGTGCCAGCGCGATAGCTGTCTACTTTGCCCTGCGAAGACCACTACTGCCTGCGCTCAAACATGACGCTTGATTCGAGGACGATTACTCCTCCTGAACCACATCGGGGCGTTGACCGATAGAGGGCGGTGCCAGTATTCGCTTCTGCTGCTCTGTCAGGTCGCCGAATTCGTCCAGATCGTAGTAGTTTTGCGACCACGCAGAGTGTCCCGGACTATACTTATAGAGCAGGGATCGCCGCTCATGGCTGGCGCGCCACTGCATCGTCCCGTGGATGAGTGCCTCCGTGAAGAAAAGTGCATCCCCCGCCTCGACCGCCGGTTGTACAACATAGCGTGTTGGACGGTCATAATTGCGAATATCATCGGGCAGACTTGAGAGGAAATTGGTTTTATGGCTGCCCGGAATACACGCAAATCCGCCGTCCCCTTCTGCCGCGTCCGTCAGGAAGTAGGTGACGACGCTCAACCCATTGCGCATCACGCCGTCCCAATATTTGTACCAATGGTCGCCGACAACTTCGGGACCCCCATGCAGCCTGCCGCTCTGGCCCCCTTCGGTCATGAAGATGCAGTAGTCGTGATCGAGTCGTACCTTGGGACCCATTAACTCAATTAGGTAGGGCAGCACCTTCGGGTGATCTATCAATTTCTTGTACGGCTCACCCCAACACGAAACTCGACTGGCACGGCGGTAGCGCGTATCATCGCCTTCGGGCGGAAAGGCGCGATCGGCGATTTCGTTCATCTCCGCAACTTCATCGGCGGATAACACATTCTTGATTATTAGATAACCTTCAAGATCGAAGCTAAATCTCTCTTCACCGGTCATAACACGACTCCTTGCATGAAATGTGATGTGTTACAATTAACACACGGATTTTTTAGGATTGCAGGGTATTTCATAACCGTTGGTTATGGTATAATAACCTAAATTAAACGGTATCGAAAATCTATCGGATAGGTTAAAATTACTGTTTTCAACTTTTCGCTCTGGACCAACGGTAGGTGTATAAAATACTGAACGGGCAAAAACCGATAGACATCGGTCTTAGCCCACCTTCTCACTCTCTCATTCCGATTGCGTTGCGTTTTGCATCCAGTAAGATGGCAAGGGCAACTTGCGGGATAATAGTTCAGCTTCTGCCTAAAGCTAAAGTACTTGATGAGTCTAACACAAAATGACATCTCTGTGAAGCCGTTTTTTCGTAAAGGAAGGATCCCAAACATGTACCGAAACAAACCGATTTTATTTCAACTCTCCATCTACGCCTTGATTCTCAGCTTGATTGCGTCCACTGGCTGGGCTGGCTATAAACGTATCAACGAACCCAATCCAGACGACCCGATGGCAGCTCAGATCTATCAGTTGGACAACGGCTTGACTGTCTACCTCACCGAAAACCGTGAGGAACCCCGGTTCTACGCGGAAATCTCAGTCCGTGCCGGCAGCAAACATGACCCCTCAGATGCGACCGGCATCGCGCACTATCTGGAACACATGCTCTTTAAAGGCACCCAAAATTTCGGCACGCTCGATTACGAGACAGAAAAGCCGCATCTGGATAAAATTACGGATCTCTATGAACAGCATTTCCACGAAACCGATCCAGAAAAGCGGCAGGAGATCTATGCTGCGATTAACGAAACCGCACAACTCGCGGCACAATACGGCATTCCCAACGAACTTGATAAGCTATACAAAGCGATGGGCGGACGTGGCGTGAATGCGCATACATGGGTGGAGGAAACCGTGTATAAGGTGGGTCTTCCCGCCAACCGTCTGAAGCAGTGGGCGGTTATCGAATCCGATCGCTTCATCGACCCAGTGTTCCGCCTCTTCCAGACCGAGCTGGAAACCGTGTACGAAGAAAAGAACCGCTCGATGGACAACAAAGGTCGTATCATCACTGAAGCCGTCAGAGACCTGCTCTATAAAAAGCATCCGTATGGACAGCAGACCACCCTCGGTTCTGCCGACCATCTGAAGAACCCGTCTCTGATGCAGATGTACCAATTCTACCATACCTATTATGTGCCCAATAACATGGCAATCCACATCTCCGGCGACATCAATAGCGAGGAGACTATCGGCATTATCGACGAACACTTCTCCCGGTGGCAACCGAAAGAACTTCCCGAAGCCAAGATGTGGACGGAGGAACCGCTCCAAGCTGCCGAGCGTGTGACGGTCAAATATCAGGGCGAGGAGTATGTCCTGCTTGCGTTTCGGACCGCGGGTCGTAATCACCAAGATGCGGAAGCCTTGAGACTGCTCGACATGATCTTAGATAACGCTACCGCTGGACTGATCAACCTGAATCTCAATCAAGGGCAAAAGGTCCGGGAGGCTGGCTCGTATCCGTATCTGGACAACGATTACGGGGCACAATATCTGTGGGGTATCCCCAAGGAGGGGCAATCTCTCGAATCGGTTGAGGCACTGCTCCTCGAACAGGTTGAACTAATCAAAAAGGGCGAGTTTGAAGAATGGATCATTCCAGCCGTTGTAACCGATTTCAAGAAATCTCAGAAAGCGGATTTGGAATCGAATCGTGCGCGTGTGAGTATCATGCGCGAATCGTTCCTCGCCCATCAGGATTGGAAAACCACTGTCGGGGAAATCTCGCGGATGGAGAAGTTGACCAAAGAAGACATCGTCGCCGTGGCAAACCGCTATTTTGGTGCTAACTATGTAGCGGGCTATCGTATAGATGAGCAACACGAGGTCCCTACCATTGAAAAACCCGCCCTTGACACCATTGAGATTGATGCCGCACGGCAATCTGATTTCGCCAAAGGGGTCTTGGAGATGCCTGTGGAAGAAATTGAGCCGGTTTTTGTCGATGCTGCGAAAGACTATCAAATCAGCGACTATCACGAAGGGGTCAAACTCTATTACGCCCAGAATCCGATCAACGATCTCTTTGTCTTCACGATTTCCGTTGATGTCGGCAGCCGCCACAACAATAAGCTGGATATTGCCGCGCAGCTGCTCGATAAGTCCGGCACGTCCAAATACAGCAGCGAGGATCTGAAAAAGGAGTGGTATAAACTCGGAACTGATTTCAGCCTTAGCGTTGGTTACAATGAGACAACTATCTCCATTTCGGGGTTGGACGAAAACTTCAGCGCATCCCTGGCTTTGGCTATGGATTATCTGACGCATCCGACCGCTGACCCCGCGACCCTTGAGGAGCTTATCAAAATCATCCTTGCAAATCGGGAGGACGCCAAGAAGAATTATCGCAGCATCCGAGGCGCTCTGGTCAATTACAACCGTCACGGAAAGGATTCACGCTACCTACAGCTGTTACCAAGCGAAGCGGTTCAGAAGTTGACGGTGGACGAACTCCACGAAGTGATTCGGGGGCTCCTAAGCTACCAACACACCATCAGTTATACAGGTTCAATCCCTCTCGATGAAGTACAATCAAACCTCAAAATGCATCATCCCATCGACGAGACCTTAAGGACACCGCCACCTTACCATTTCCTCAAAACGCGTGTGCCCGAAAAGACCGAGATACTGTTTTTCGATAAGGAAATGGCTCAGTCCCAAGTGGACATTGAGTTTGGCGGCGAGGACTACAACGAAACGAACAATCCTGCTATCCAACTCTATAACGCCTACTTTGCGGGAGGAATGTCCGGCATCGTCTTCCAAGAACTGCGCGAAGCGCGTGCACTTGCCTATTCCACATTTGCCAGATATGCGACCGGCAGCCGCAAAGGTGAGCAAAATCTGATGTGGGGATATATCGCCTGCCAAGCGGACAAAACCCCAGAGGCGGTGGAGGCACTCATCGACCTCATTGATAATCTGCCGGAATCGCCTGAACGATTCGACGAGGCGCGTCAATCCAGAATCGTTCGATACCGCACGGCAAAGATCGGTTTCCGACAGGTCATCGGTGCCGTGCGTTCTTGGGAGCATTTGGGAGTCCCAATTGATCCGCGCAAGGCTCGCTATGAATCGATCCGAGCGTCAAATATGGACGTAATGCTCCAGTTTCATAAAGCGCACGTTCACGGGCATCCGAAACTCATCTCCATCGTCGGAGATCGGAACAAGATGGACATGGACAGGTTAGCCACGGTGGGCGAGGTGATAGAAATCGGCTTGGAAGATATCTTCGTCGATTGAACCCTATTCAAAGAAAGTGCAGCCCAACTAAGGGAAACCGAGTTTTTTCTTGAAAACTCGGTTTCTTTTTAAATATGACCATCCGTGTCATCTGCTTAATCCGTGGTTCAGGCAATGATGATGCACACCTCTCAGATCCGCGTATGTGTCAACGTGAGTCATATAATTCTATGAATCCGTAAATCTTGAGTATCCTGATTCAGGTGATAATTGTGAGGGCCTCCCAAATTCTATGAACATATACCTTGTGGTTATACTGATTGCGCTGATTGGTGAATTCGCACTTCGCAGCGTTGCGCGCTCTCTGAACCTGAAGGCGCTAAATCCAAAGCTCCCTGCTGAATTTGAGGGGTTCTACGATGGGGATAAATACCGCCAGTCCCAAGAATACACCAGAGCCGGCGCGAAATTTGCCTATGTTTCATCTACCTTCGATTTGTGCCTAATACTGGCTTTCATCTTGGCGGGCGGGTTCAACGCTGTGGATGGTCTTGTCCGTGGGTTGAATCTACCGCCCCTCCTGACCGGCTTAATTTTCTTCGCCATCCTCTATTTTGCAAGGGATATTATCTCTATCCCCTTTTCGCTCTATAGTAATTTTGTCATCGAAGAGAAATTCGGGTTCAATAAGATGACGATCAAAACGTATGTGTTGGACCATATCAAAACCTACGCGCTGGCAATCGTTTTGGGTGTGCCCCTACTCGGCGGGGTGCTATACTTCTTCGAGAAAACCGGCAGCTACGCGTGGATCTATGCGTGGGGACTGATATCCTTTTTCATCATAATTGCGCCGCCACTTTTTACCACCCTGATCGCGCCGATGTTTAACAAATTCACGCCGTTGGCGGAGGGCGAACTTAAAGACGCTATCCAAGGATATACGGAAAAAGTGAAATTCCCGCTCACAGAGGTATCCGTCATGGATGGCTCTAAGCGTTCAACGCACTCGAACGCCTATTTGAGCGGGTTCGGGGCAAAAAAGCGGATCGCACTCTTTGATACCCTGATAGAAAAACATTCCGTTAGCGAACTCGTCTCAGTCATTGCGCATGAGGTAGGACATCACAAGAAAAAGCATGTCCTGAAAGGCACCGTTCTATCGATCCTCCACACGGGGCTACTGCTTTTCCTGCTCTCACGTTTCGTTGAAAACAGGACGCTCTTCGATGCGTTTCAGATGGAACAGATGTCGATCTACGCAGGGATTGTTTTCTTCTCTATCCTCTATACTCCAATTGAACTGGTTCTCTCTATAGGTCTCAACTATATGTCTCGGAAACACGAATATGAAGCCGACGCCTTTGCCGCTGAAACCATCGCCTCTCCTGAACCACTCGTTTCCGGTTTGAAAAATCTCTCTGTATCCAACCTCGGCAATTTGACACCGCACCCCTTGACTGTCTTTCTCAACTACAGCCACCCACCGGTACTTCAGCGTATCGCAGCTTTGCGTCAATTCGGAAGCACATCGCAATAGGTTGCCAAGCCTGTGTGATATAATCTTTATCCTCTATGCCAAAATCAGATTCATCCCCTCCAAAAATGGAGCAGCACTCGGTGGAAGGTGTCACCGTCAAATCACTCCTCATTGCCTCTCTGCTCATCCCGATTAACTGCTATTGGGTCATCGAGATGGAAGTCATCCGCTACTCCGGGCATCCGGTCACCATCTCCCTCTTCTTCAACGTCGTTTTCAGTCTTTTTGTAGTTATCGGTGTAAATCAGTTACTCAAATGGTTCTCGCCCCGTTATGCACTGAATCAGGGAGAGTTTATCATCATCTACCTGATGCTCTCCATCGCGTCTGGCATCACCGGGCACGACATGCTCGAAATCCTTGTGCCGATGCTGGGACACGCCTTCCGCTTTGCCACGCCGGAGAACGAATGGCGCGACCTATTTCTGCCCTACCTACCGGAGTGGCTGACCGTCAGCGATAGCAAGGTTGCCCGCGGATATTATGAGGGCGAAGTGAATCTCTACACCCCCGAACAGTTGGTCGGTTGGATCTCACCTGTCCTCTGGTGGACAACGTTTATTTTTGTACTGGTTTTCGGGATGTTTTGCATCAACGTCATTATCCGAAAGCAGTGGATTGAACACGAGAAACTTAGCTACCCAATTATTCAACTCCCGCTTCAAATGACAGAGACACGGGGGCAAGCGTTCTTTCGAAATCGGGTGATGTGGCTCGGATTTGCCATCGCGGGAACCCTTGCACTGCTGAACGGCCTCAACTTCATCTTCCCCATCGTCCCTGAGCTTCGGACGCGAATTCGGAGCTTCCATCTTTTCACAGAGAGTCCGTGGGACGCCATGGGGCGAATTCCACTCTCATTCTACCCATTTGCCATCGGGCTCGGATTCTTCATTCCGCTTGACCTATCCTTTTCGTGTTGGTTCTTCTTCTGGTTCTGGCGATTGATGCGCGTTGCCGGGGCCGCAATGGGATTGCAAAGCCTGCCGAACTTCCCCTACATGAGAGAACAGGCATCGGGAGGCTATATCGCGCTTGCAGTTATCGCGCTCTGGGCAAGCCGAAGACACCTGATGGTGGTTGTGAGGAAGGTGTTCGGCGGAGCGGAAGATCTCGACGACAGGGATGAACCAATGCAGTATCGCACAGCGGTGCTTGGGCTAATCGGTGTGATGGTGTTCCTTGTCTGTTTCTGCTATCGTGGTGGGGCGACGGTGGGGATCACAATCAGCTTCTTCGTCCTCTATTACGCCATCTCCATTGCCATTACCCGTATGCGGGCGGAGTTAGGGACACCTGTCCACGACCTGCACTATTCCGGTCCCGATGAAATCCTCACACGAACAATCGGCACCCGAAAACTGGGACGCGGGAATCTGGTGATGTTTTCAATGTTCTGGTTCATCAATCGCGCCTACCGCAGCCACCCAATGCCGCATCAACTGGAGGGGTTCAAGATGGCAGAGCGGACGCGGATGAACCTGCGGGGTCTCGCGTTTGCACTGATGCTTGCTGCGTTGCTCGGCTCGCTCTCAGGTTTTTGGGCGTTGATTGATCGTGGCTATCAACTCGGTATGGAGACGCGTGCTTACCGACCCTCGTTGAGCGCGTTCGGTCTCGAACCGTACCGACGGCTTGACCGTTGGCTGAGTACACCGACGGACACTTTAGCCGTCGAGAGCGGCTTCATGGTCGGCGGTTTTATCATCGCTAGTCTGCTGATGTTCTGCCGTATGCGCTTTGTGTGGTGGCCCTTCCACCCCGCCGGTTTTGCTATCTCGACCAGTTGGGGAATGCGGGTGACATGGAGCTGCCTTTTTGTGAGTTGGCTCATCAAGTGGTTGCTGTTGCGACACGGTGGGATTGGATTGCATCGTCGCGTTGCCCCGTTCTTCTTGGGGCTTATCCTCGGTGAGTTCACCGTCGGTAGCCTCTGGACACTCTTCGGTATCTTGGGACGGATGTCCACCTACGGCTTTTGGGTGTGATATGATGGCAGAGATCCGAATCATCGGCGATCCATCCAATTTAGCGCCACAGATAACTCTTGTGCGAGTTCCTCCATATCCTCTGCTAACTTGAGAGGGATCGGAATTCCCTCCGCCAGATACTCGGTACGGCGGCGATAGCTGCCCTCGCCGGGCCACTGCGCTTCGCCCTGTTCTACTGCCGGCGGTGCGGACTTTAGATAGGATTTGAGTGACGCGGTCCTTTCGTTTAACCACTCCCCGTGAGGTCGTATAGCGATAAAAAGTTTTGATGAGCCTCCGGAGGTGTCCGTTGGGCGTCCCTCGGTCCCTAACTCATAGCAGAGCATTCCTCCCGCCAACCCCGCCGTCAGCAGCTCAATCATGAACGCCAAGCCGGATCCTTTATATTCACCCATCGGCAGAAAGCGTTGGGACTCGACGATTGCTTCCGGATCTGTTGTTGGCTGTCCCGCTGCGTCTAACCCCCACCCGATAGGAACGCGCTGTCCCGTCTCGGCGGCTTCCCGGACCCGACCGATCGCAATCTGTGTCATGGCGATGTCCAGCACAACCGGTTCCTCTCCTTCCTCCGCAGGGATACCGATAGCCATCGGGTTGTTCCCCAGAGATGGCGCGGAGGTTCCCCACGCCGGGAAGTTGATGATAGCGTTTGTGTACGCCAGACCGATCATACCGGCTCGCGCCGCCCGTGCTGCGTAGCTATATCCGCGCCCCCAGTGTGCCACGCCCCGGATGGTGGCCGCACCGATTCCGTAAGTTTCGGCGCGTTCAATTGCCATATCCATCCCCACAGCAGAGACATAACGCCCGATCCCCCGGTCCGTCTCGGCGAGCACCGAAGCCGGCTGCTCCGAAAGAACCTTCACTTTCGGATCCGGGTTCGTCAGTCCAGTACGGATGTTTTCGACCATCACCGGCAGCAGTCTCACGCCGTGTGAATGTACACCGCAGAGATCAACCTCCGCGCCGATCTCTGCCTCCACCGCTGCTACCTGTGCTGGTGCACCAACAGCCATCAGTGCCCCTTTGAAGAATTGAATCAGTTCACGATGCTCAATTCGTTTTGAATCTGCCATTATCGAATACCTCGGTTTCGGAAAAAGTTCGTGTTCAGGTGAGAAAGAGCTCATTTGACACTAACTCAATTTATGCTACAATTGACATGAAGAATATAGTTGAAATATTAATCTGCGTACTTTAGACAATGCAGAGAGGAATCCCAGTATGCCAGCCGTTGATGAACTCGACTTCAAACTTCGCATCTTCATGAAACTCTATCGCTATCGACGTTACGATACAACGCCGCATACCCCGCTGCAGCGACCCCTAACGGAATGCCGAGTTGCCTTGGTTACCACCGCCGGTTTACATACACCGTCTCAAGAGCCGTTTAATGACCACTTCATGAGCTGCGATTACTCCTATCGTGAAATCCCTAACACTGTTGATGTGCAAGCGTTGACGACTGCACACAGCAGCACTGTATACGATCAGACCGGCAGCTTTGCGGATCGGAATCTGGCGTTTCCGCTTGATCGGTTTCGGGAGCTAGAGCAGGCGGGCAAAATCGGGGAACTCAACGACCGGCACTTCAGCTTTATGGGATCGCAGTCCGCTCCGGGACGTTTAATCAAACGCACCGCCCCGGAAGTTGGGGCGCACCTCAAGGCAGATGGCGTCCATGTCGTATTTCTGACACCCGTCTGACCGCTATGCAACCAGTCCGTTGGGCTGATCCAACGTGCGATCGAGGAAGTCGGCATCTCAACGGTTTCGATCACGCTGTTTCGGGATATTACTGAGCAGGTCAAACCGCCCCGTGCTCTTGCTGTGCCATACCGTTTCGGCTACCCGCTTGGCGAGCCGAACAACCCTGTCCTACAGCATAAAATCATCTCAGCCGCCCTCGCTCTTTTAGCTGATAACGAGCCGCCTCCCATCCTTGAGACCTTTACTCCTTAGTTATTCAACTTCCTACTTGAGTATAATCATCTTCTTCGCTGCAGAGTAACCACCCGTTTGCAGGTGGTAAAAGTATGTACCACTGGACACCCACTCCCCGGTATCGCTGCGCCCGTCCCAGTACGCTGCTCTCTCTTGAGTGAGGTATCGGCCCGGTAGTTGAGTCCCTAACTTAAGCGTCCGTACCCGTTGCCCTCCATTATCGTAGATAACGATGTTAACATCCGCTTCCTTTGCCAGTTGGTACGGTATCCAAGTTTCAGGATTGAACGGGTTGGGATAATTTTGCAGTAAACGGGTCTGTTTCACGAGACCGAGAGAGGTCAACAACTTCCCTTTCGGTTCAACCGCCCATGAATCATCGTAGATGAACCCACCTTTAAGTGTTGCTTCTTCCCCGTTGGGGTTCCTTACGACCACATCCTTCGTACCGGGGGTTGACGCCTCCGGTGTGCTAATTAGTAGTTCTCTTGATGATTTGGCAGTGACGGATAAGACAGCTACACCGCCAATCGTGACTTCAGGGGGCGAATCTCCGACGCCAAACTGCCTTCCAAAAATCTTCACTAACGTTCCACCTTCTGTCACTCCTACATTGGGGACGATGTTGATGATAGCGGGAGGCGGCGTGTAGGTAAATCCACCTATCTTTTTTCCTTCTTGTCCATCGGGATTAACCACATAAACATTTTTTGCACTAGCGGTTGATGGCGGTGTTTTCAAGCGAATTTCGGTTGACGAGAGAAGCTCCAACTGTTCTACCCCTATCGCACCGATGGAGACAACAGTTCCGCTGCGGAAATTACTCCCTTTGATGGTGATTTCAATGCCACCGGCAGCGGGCCCTCTATTGGGGTGGATACTGCTAATACTGGGGCGAGGAAATGGGTCGTAGGTGTACCCATTCTCTAAAATCCATTCCTTTCCATCCGGATTGGTAATAATAACATCTACCGTTCCGACCGCGCCGGGCGGAATTGTAAAATAAATCAGCGTTGGCGTGACTACAACACCCGACGCCGGATGATCCCCGACTTTGACTGTCGCATCGGGAGCGAAATTACTACCGATCACAATACCAGTCTCACCGCCCATCTGAGTTCCATGCGTTGGGGTCACTGCTACGGTTATCAACGGGTTACTCGTGTAAAGAAATTTTCCTCTTTCAACGACCAGGTTGCTGCTATCCGAAAAATGAACCTCAATATCTGCTTCGCCGATAGCTCCCGGCGGTGTGAGACCTGTTACCAGCGTATTGGTCACCTTTAGGTCCGTCACTGGGCGTCCACCAATCGTAACACTTGTCTCAAACGGAAAATCACGTCCAAAAATCGCAATAGGTTCGCCACCTTCGACGCTGCCCTCTTCAGGAGAGATTGTTTTGACTTTAGCTAAATAATAGATGCCGTCCTCTTCCGTACCGGCATAGAGCCCCGATCCGTGTGATAGGAGAGAAGAAACGGTGCGCCCTTCCAGACCAGCGAACGACCAAGACTCTGACTGCAAATCAAAGACATAAACACCGTGCTTGTCGCGCAACCCGGCGAATAACCGATCACCCTGAACTGCAAGTCTGAAGACATAGGGCAGTGCATCTGATTGGTGACGATTACCAATTGGCAGCCCAGCCATTGGGTATTCCCAACTCTGTGTGGTTTCGTTCCATACGCCAACACCCTCATAACCGCTAACGTACAGTCGCCCATTGAGGACCGCCCAAGCGTATACGTGACCATAATCAAAGCGGTGAAGCGGTTCCCATGTCTTGCCGCTGTCAGGTGAACGCGCCATAGAACTACTCGACACTGAACTCCAAAGATAGCCGTCAAACTCCGTCATTAAGTGGATGCTGTTGCCCCCCATCCACTCCGTTGAAATGTCGTGCCACGTCTCCCCACGATCTGTCGATGTATAGGTGCCATTATGGTACATCACACAGATAATATTGTTGTCGGTGACAAGAATGTGACGAACCTCACCATAATATTGCTCCCCATCATGTTCGTGAAAGCGTAATCCGTTTCGAATCGGCTTCCAAGTCAATCCGGCATCATCAGATCGGAACACCCCTTTGCCCCATACTCCCCCCGCATAAATGGTATCCCCATCGACCGTCAGTGTGCTAACTGCGTGATCAAGTGAAGTCAACGACCAGCTATTTCCCCCGTCTTCAGAAACGAAGACACCGCTTGAACTTCCAGCATAGAGGCGAGATTCGTGGGCTGCAAGCGCGTTGACGTTTCCCATTGTTACCCCATCGTCGAGTTGTATCCAGTTCTTTGCTGCCCATACGGGTTTTAGTCCCGCAACCATTCCCACAACAATCACGGCAACAACAACTTTGATTAAACGTTGGGTGTGCATCGTTTCCCTCCATCTCGTTTGCGAAGAGTAATTTCAATCGCTGTGACGGCGAGCAATTTTCATGCCGAGTGACGATGCCTGTATAATCTATTGTAATGCAGAAACGTTTTAAGCGAGTGTGTTGATAGCGGACAGTGATGTTCATTTTTTGAGCGATTGCGGATAAATGCTTCGGTAGGTTGATGTCGAGTGAGCAAGGATCGCGTTGCCCGACGTGGTGCAAACCTGTTATCGCTTATAACCTCAAATGTGCAACGCATCTGTAAAACCTATCAACTCGTGTTAACACACTTTCCGCCGGAAGGGCAACAACTCAATGCGTCTCAGTATATCATAAGGAACAAACGGCGAAAAGCACAAACCCAAGTTTGATCCCCTAACCAGGACTATTCAGTTTTCGGTTTTCTCCCTATCTGAGTGCGGTATTGAGATTGGGGAAACCCCTCCCACAGCGGCCTGCTCCTAATCCATGCTCGCAGTGGATTGACAAATCCACTGCATGTATACGAATATGGCTTGGATATGTCTATCCAAGCCGAGCGGGATGGACAAACAGGACACAATCAAAACACAAAACTGGAGAATTAAATGCCCCTACCCATTCCCCAAAGGTATTGACAAGAAAAGAGTCGAGATGTTATTATTGCCCATATATACGCTATCTCAATACGATTGGCACAACCCACAATATCACGATTCAGAGGAATGTAAGTGAACCACCTAAAATTTATCCTAACCCTGTTGTTGACCTTTGGCATCCTTACTGCCACGCCCGTCTTCCTCGACGCGCGTCCGCCTGATCCAGGGTTGTATAGCGCCATCCGATCCGCCCGAAAATATATCAATCCCAAATCGAGTTATGCCCCCAGCGAAATTGAGGAATGTTTTACGGACACCTTCAACATCCTCGCCCAGAACTGGGACCGCCTGCCAGCGATCTATCAGCGCGAGTTTCAAGGGATTTTCCTGCGGCCCGGACAACCCGGTAGCCCTTACGGTTCCGTCCATCTCCCAAACAAGTTTGACACACCCCACTTCCGGCTCCACTACACTACCGTCGGTCCGCATGCACCGCCCCTCGAAGATGTCAATCCGTTGAACGGTGTGCCGGACTACGTTGATCTTTGTGCCGAAGCACACGAAAAATCATTCCATGTCGAGGTCAATCTGATGGGCTTCAAAAAGCCCTATGACGATTTTTGGGATGCCTACAACGGCGGAAACCATAAATATGATGTGTACCTATTTCAGTTCCCTGCGCTCGGTTTTACAACGACCAATTGGTATCATGGGCGGATACGACCGACCGTCGTGACCTTCGGTCCCTATTTTGCGATCAATTCCCGCCTGTACGACTATTTTGGTAAGTTAGAGGGCAACCGATTCATAGAAACGACTACCGCACATGAATTCCTGCACGGGATTCAGTTTGCCTACAACGCGCGAATGCCGGGTTGGTTCATGGAAGCGTCGGCGACATGGATTGAGTCAAAAGTATATGACGGTGGGTTGATTGATGATCGCGATGATATCCCCGATCCCGACGAGATCGGCGAGACCGACGCCTATGACTATTATCCCAGACAGCTTGGTATCTTTTTAGATCAGCCTGACCTCGCGCTCGACAGTCGGGTCGGGTTGCGCGAATATGCAGCGGTGATCTGGGTGTTTTATATGGCGGAACGATTCGATGTCGATATTGTCCGTCAGTTTTATGGGGATTCGACGGATGGCTCTTACCGCGAATTCGGCAATTTTTTAGATGTCTTTACCAACCACGGTACAACCTTGGTCGAGGCGTTTAAGACCTTCACCGAGTGGAACTACTTTACGCATGAACGGGATGATGGGAAGCACTACCTCAATGGACACCGCTTTCCACCGGTTGCCATCCACCCGAGCGATATACATGAGGGCTATCCTATCCGCGTTGATTTTGATTCAGAGGCGATGCCGGAGCCGTTCTCGGCACGCTATATCGTCTTTGAACCGCCTCCCGGCGTTGTAATGAACGAATTCGCTGTCAAGGTTGATGGTGCCGACATCGCTCCAATCGACATGAGCGCGCTATACGTAACAGATCGAGCGGAAATTCAGAACGAATTGGATCGACTCGATGTTTTTGGGCTGCGTGGTTGGGGGGCAAAGTTTATCGTTGAAAAACAGGACGGGACGCACGAGATCCGGGAGGCGTTCACCTACCAACGTTCGCAAGAGGGACAGATCACCTTTAACGATTTCGGGGGCGATATCAAGAAGATCACACTCATCCTGATTAATCTGCGTCCGGATGTCGAGCTGGTCAGCATCCCCGGCGGGGGCTATTTCGGCGGTGCAGTCAGCTATATGGCAGGTCGTCCGCCCGCCGGCTCTCTTTCGGTGCCCACAGTCTCCCAAGAAGGCGACAGAGGTGTGCGTGTGCAGTGGGAACTTGAAGATTTGACGGATATCCGTGAAGTGGTTATTGTCCGCAAGCGGTATACATCGTTGATCGAAACCGATGACCCGCAGCCGTTCCAGACCGCCGCGGAAGTGCTGAACGCCGCAGATCGGAACGACGACGGCATCCCCAACGATGACATCAACATTGTTGGATGGGTCAATGCAACGGATACGCACTTTGTGGACACCACAATATTTCAAGATATCGATGTGGATAACAACCGTTTCGATCCGGCGGAGACCCGCTACTATTACGCGGTTGTGCCCGTTGATGCAATTGGAATTATGGGTACACCGAGCATCGACCCAAACGGGATTACCCCTATCTTTAACCCACCGAATACCCCCGCTGCCCCAGCGCAGACGCAGCTGCTCCAAAGTTACCCAAATCCTTTCAATCCAGACGTTTGGATCCCCTACGAATTAAGAAACGACGCATCTGTTTCCGTTGAAATCTACAATATATCGGGACAGTTGGTGCGGACATTGCAGGTCGGTATGCAAGCGCGTGGACGGTACATCAGCAAGGATAAAGCCGCTTACTGGGATGGACGGACCCAACTGGGGGAACGCGCCGCCAGCGGTGTCTATTTCTATGTCCTAAAAGCCGGTGATTATGTCTCCACGTGCAAGATGGCGATTCTGAAGTAGATTGCAAAGTGTAATTGTTTTCATTACAATAAAGGCTTCCTTGACGTGACAAAAAACAGAGTCGTTATTTTTCTTGGTTCATATCAATACAAAGTGCAAAATGCGACGAGAAACCGAGTGTTTTCGGCAAAACTCGGTTTCTTTACACTATCTTTTAACATGAGCCTTTTTCTTCTTTCAATCGTGCTACTTTCCTGCCTCGGTTGTAGCGAGGAGGGTTTAGTCGATCCGCACGGCGAAGTCGAACTCTCACCGCCTTCCAGCGACGGATTTCAAGCTGCCGATTTCCCTACAAGCAACGGATCCGCATGGACCTATCTTAACGTCGGATTTGGATTGTATAATCCTGGTGAGGGGGAAGTCATCGAAGCACTACTGGAGGAGACGTTTACAATAAGGATCGAAGGCACGCGAGACATTAGCGGGTTTACCCATCGTCAGGCGACTGTCGGTGAGATCAAATCAATTGTTCGCACAGATCGCGGTGAGGAGGAGAGGGTTTTCCGAGCAGCGATCGATCATCTCTCTACAAATGCGCGCTACTTTCGTATCGACTCCGATTTTCTGGATTTCGATCTGCCACTGTATGCAACCTATTTCCGTAACACGCCGCAGACCTATACCGAATCGGCATTTGACGTTTATATCTCCTTTCTGGATAACCCTGTGTTACATCAGAAACATTTCCCGCCGCGCCTTATCTGGGATTTTCCCTTGCAGGTCGGAAAAGCGTGGACGGTCTTTGAAACCAAAACATCACCGGTGCATCAGGTGGTTCGCCGTGTTGTTGGCGCGGATGTATCGATAACAGTGCCTGCCGGGACATATAATAATGCCTACCTGGTTGAGGAGGAAATTGTCGGTCTGTCACAACTGCCAGCGTTAAAATTTTCTGCCGATTTCGAGAGGTTGGAGAATGCCAGGTACGAACCCGCGAAGTATTGGGTGGTGCCGAACCTCGGTGTTGTTAAATATCAATATAACTATCTGGTAGTCCAAGAGGGGGTCAACCTCCTTTTTTCTGGGGATTTTGAGTTGAGCGACTTTGAACTCCCCGCAGACAACTCACGTTAGGTGACATCTATCCATTATGCAGCCATTACAGTTCATCAAAAAAAAGATTAAACAACTGTTCTACGTTCTCTATCAGAAACGGCTTGAGCGTGAGGCGAGTCAGTGGCATACCCCCTATCATATCGGAATTATCTTGGATGGGAACCGGAGGTACGCGAAAACGGAAGGCTTTTTTGATGCCGCTAAACGGCAGTACGGACACTCTGAGGGCGGGGATAAGCTGGAAGAGGTTCTCCATTGGTGCGATGAATTGGGGGTAAAAATTGTCTCAATCTGGATCTGTTCGCTCGATAACTTTACCAATCGCAAAGAAGAGGAGGTAGAGGAGATCTTTAATGTCATTGAGACCAAAATGCGGTCGCTCCTCACCATCGAAGGGCTCCACACCAACCAGATTAAGGTGCGTCCCATGGGTGAGCTCGGATTACTGCCGCCGAGCCTCCAAGAGGCCATTCGCGATGTGGAGGAGGCGACAAAGAACTACGATAAATTTATTCTCAACGTCGCTGTGGCATACGGCGGGCGTGAGGAAATTGTCGAGGCGTTCCGGCGTTACCTAAAATCGGAGTCGGCCGAAGGTAAAGCACCAGACCAGATAGCGTCGGAATTGAGTGCGGATCAGATTACCGAGCATCTCTACACCTCCGATCTACCAGACCCAGATCTGATTATCCGAACCAGCGGCGAAATTCGACTCAGCGGCTTTATGCTCTGGCAGAGTGCCTATTCAGAATACTACTTTTGCGATACCTATTGGCCCGGCTTCAGAAAGATCGACTTCCTCCGCGCAATCCGTGACTATAGCCATCGAGAGCGACGATTCGGAAGATAGGAAACCATACCCCTGCACGAAAACCCTACCGGCGCTGTGCAATTTCGATGAGCGTGTCACCAACAATCTTATATCTATGCGAATCCAACCGCTCAACCTCCGACCGTTTCGCCTTCGCATCAACCCCCTTTTCGTCCAGAAGTTCTGTGATAAATTCGTAAGGCGGATCAATACTGAACGGCTTAATTTCTCCAATTTTTTCCATTGCTTCCCTTCCGCCAACCTGCAACAGTTCTCTCGCTTTCGCGGGCGAGAGCGACAACGCGCTTGTCTGCGAGAGTCCCTTCTTCGTCATTACCGATACGATGTTCGGCACATACCCCTGTGTTTCAGCGATTGCGGTGTCGTCCCCGCTGACGAATACCGTTGGGATACCGAACGAGCCTGCGACCGCTGCATTAAACCCAATCTCCCCTATCAATTTCCCGTTAAGCCAGCAGTTGGCAATTGTGCGCGAACTCCAGCTATGACAGAGGACGCCGCGTTCTGTGTTGCCCATCGAGTGGTGCCCGTAAAGCATAAACGCATCGAACGATTCATCCAATCCCCACGGCGCCGAAATGGGACGACCAATGATCATCTGCGCCTCCGGATGCATCAGTTCATAGTCGATTCCGCCCGGACCGTGACCGTCTAAAAACCACACCTCCTCCGCTCCGCCTTCCAATACACCGTCAACGAGTGCATTCACCTCCAAGGTCGCAAGCCGCTTTGCCTGCTCGTAGTATTTTGCATCGCTATAGGTCTGTTGATGAAAGTCGACGACCCCAGCAGTTCCTTCCAAATCACCAAGAATAAATACGCGCATCTCGCCCTCCCTTTAGTCCTCAGAAAATCCTTGACAACTGACCACATCTGTTTCATAATAACCTCAAGAAACGCCTACAAAGAAAACTTCGCAATTACAAGCCTGTAGGACGTTACCGTGGATTCTCAAGTGGCTATTATACTCTCGTTCGTTGATTTGTCAATCTTCTCGTTGTGGCTCAAACTTGACCGTTCAGAGCTAATTCACAAATTGTATTAGGGAGGCTAAATTATGGGTTTCAAACTTGGTTATAGCACATTACGTTGGCAGACACCTGACCTCGAACCGCTTCTGTTAGAACTCAAGGAAGCCGGATGGGACGGATGGGAGATGCGCCAATCCTTCGATTGGGTGGGAACGCCTAAGCGGGTCCGACAGATCTGTGATAATGTCGGTATGCCGGTCGTCGTGGTCACCGCGCGGGGACTGCCGATTGACAAGGATTGGGAGCAGATGGAGATGAACAAACGGCGCATGGACTTCGCCGCTGAGGTCGGTGCGGACTGTTTCATGTTCATGGGTGCGGGCAAACCGCAAGACCGTCCCGTCAATGACGACGACATCGCTGCACTCGCAGATGTGTCAGAGGAATGGGCGGAATACGCCGGGCAGTACGACCTTGAGGTGTGTTACCACATTCATACCAACACGACGATCGACTCGATTGAGGATTGGGCGAAATATATGAGCCTCCTCAGAAAGTGCAAGCTGTGCATCGATGTCTCGCACTCAGCGTTGTGGGGTTATGATCCGGTCGAATCGATAAAGCGCTACAAGGACCAGTTGATCTACGTTCACCTGCAAGACTATGCGAGCTTCTCCGGCGGCGATGGCGAATCCTATGACGTAAATTGGGTTGATGTCGGCAGCGGGACGGTCATGGACTTTCCAAAAATCATGACAACCCTGGAAGAGATCGGATATGATCGCTGGGTCACAGCCTGCCCGGGCCAGATCGAAGACCGATCCGATCGGGAGCGGATGGACGTCAATCGGAACTACCTCCAGGAGTTGGGATATTAGGCGTAATCCAGATGGATGCTTGTAGGGTAAGTCGCAACTTGGGTTGGATAGCCCAAATTGCTAGGTATTGAGATTCTATCGGCTAGTACAGTGTCAGATAAATGTTAATGGACCTGCTTGTTGTGGATTGACAAATCCACAACCCTTTCAAAAAGAGGGCTTGGATATCACTATCCAAGCCCTAGTGAGGGACTTAATCATAGTTTATGTGACAGAGCACTAGTCGTTATAGCTAAATTGTTCAACTTTTCGTTCCAATAGAATAGCGATGCGGACTCTCCCCGCGCTCTAGAGACGTACTATGTGCATAACAGAACTACAATCCTAAGGATCTATTGTAGATGTCCAACCCATCGGGCATCAGCCGTTGCGGTTGATGAGAATTGGAAGGTATGAGCAAACCAATCTCTCTATTTTTCTTGAAGGCAATTGAGGGGATTTGTGCCCATAGACAAACGGGAGCAAAATTAACCCTGACCGTCTCTGTCTGCCAAGAAAGCTGTTGGCAGGGCAGAACAGAGAGCAAAGTTAGAGGATCAGAAAGGAACCCCATCTATTATTTCAGGCAGAAACTCACATATGATAACGCATTGAATATCGTGTATGTCGGATTTTATTATGGAGGTAAAAAAATGTCTGATAAATTGCTGACTATTATACAAGACTTGCAGTCAGATAAGAACTTAAATTCGCGTGGTGAAGCCGGTATAAGTCTGGGCGTTGTTTTAAGAACATTAGACGTACTGAATTGGAGCACATTTGACCACCGTGAAGTGTGCCCTGAGTATTCTGTAGAAAATAGGCGGGTGGATTATGCTTTACTGATCGACAATGCGCCCCAGGTATTCGTTGAAGTGAAGAAAGGGGGTGAACTGCTGGACAAACACCAAGAGCAACTTCTGGACTACGCCTTTAGAGAGGGGATTAAACTCGCAATACTAACCAACGGTGGGACCTGGTGGTTTTACCTACCGCTTCTAGCAGGGAGTTGGGAGCAGCGAAAATTTACCACTGTGGAGCTTGATAAACAGAACAAAGCAGAGATAGCCCAAAAATTGGTCGACTTTCTCAGTAAAGAAAATGTCGGTTCTGGCAAAGCTTTTCAAAGTGCAGAAGTTCTTCACAAGCAAAATCAGAGGCAGGCAAAAATTTCGGGAACCTTGCCAAAGGCGTGGAGTCAGCTAGTGAGTGAACCGGACGATTTGCTCGTAGATTTCCTGGCAGAGAAGACGAAAAAACTATGCGGACATAAGCCATATAAAAACGAAGTTAAGCAATTTCTGTTGACATATCACCAACAGGGAACGATAACGTCGCCTACCGCAGACCCCAAACTGGTTCCGCCCCCTAAACCTGAACCTCCAAAGTCTGCGAAAGGCACGAAACTTAAAGCATTTACGTTTGATGACAAGCCATATCAGAATCCGACCAAGAGTTGGGCGGCTGGTTTGGTCAAAATCTGTGAAATCTTATCCGAAATTCGCAGCGATCAATTTAAAAAGGTATTAGATCCTAACTTCTTAGGATTTCGCCGCCACTACTTTTCAAAAAACCCTGCCGCCGATTTTCCAGAATCTAGTAATCCTCAGAAGATAGAGAAAACAGGTATTTATGTTGAAAAATGGATAGATAGTAATCGGAAAAAGCGACTCATCGAGCGTTTGGCCGATCGCTTTGAATGTCAAGTATCTCTCGATTATTCTTAACGGGATGGAAATGATGAGCAACGATAAAACAAAATCATCTTCACTGGTGATACTTCCATCTGCCCCATAGGTGTCCGGTGGGAAAAATGGAGATGAACCATGATCGAACTCATTCAGACGACCCTAGAAAATGCGACTGATGACTTAAGAAAGTTGCCCTACAGTGATGACTGCTGGACAAGGTTCATTATGAACCTATTATCCAAACTTGGTCAAGAAAAGGGATACTACGTTTGCGCTACCAAAGCTGACCAAGCCAATAGGAATAGGGGGGAGTGGCTATATGATATGACTTGGATCAAGTATGATGGAACTCACCCCATAGATGTCGGCCTTGTCCTTGAATGTGAGTGGAACACCGGTCCCGAAGAAGCAGATAGGAAATTTGATAAAATCGAATACGACTTCCAGAAGCTGCTTTTGACCCGAGCGGAGCTCCGCTGTCTCATCTGCTGGCCGTCGACACGACAAAACGCTATAGATACTATTCAGAGTCTTATTGATCAAGTCCAACAATTTCAAAAAAGTGAATGCGGAGATAATTATCTCTTTTGTGTTTGGAGGGCAGATAAGAGGCTCTTTGAATTCTGTACTTACACCTACCACCCCGCCGAAGAAAATTAAATGAGGCAATTATGGATTTTTCTGCATGGCCCTATCACACGCTCCTTGCATTTGGTGGGCAGAGGTTGGTCCAACCCACTCTTCACTTTCAGCTATGACAGCGTGTGCGATCATCTCAATGTTTGGGAGCGAGTTTGAAAGGTTCGTCAGATCTACGAGTTGTTTTTCTTCACGTTTCACGCATTACGCATCACGCCAAAGAGGTGAAAAAACCGTGTCACTGGTTATGGGAATTGATCTCGGCACCTCAAACGCCAAAACGGTTTTGATGAACGAAGCCGGGCAGATCGTGTCCATGGCGAGCGCTGATTATCCGTTGTTGACGCCACACCCCGGTTGGGCGGAGCAGAATCCCGACGATTGGTGGCGCGCACTGTGCGACACAAGCCGCCAAGTGCTTGGAGAACTCAAGACCCACCATCCCGGGTATTCGATCCACGACATAAAAAGTGTATCGCTTTCGGGGCAGATGAACAGCGCAATGCTTGTGGATGCTCGTGGGGTGCCGATCCGCCGTGCGATTGCTTGGTTGGACGGACGTTCGAAGCGAGAGTGCGATGAAGCGAATCAACGGGCAGGCGACCTATTTCGAGAACGGGTGCTACAGGTGCTCAACCCCGTCAACACATTGGGGAAAATTCTCTGGCTACGGGACAACGAACCGGACCTCTATACCGATGCCCGGTATGCTCTCATTCAGAAAGATTGGATCCGCTTTCGACTGACCGGCAGCTTTGCCTCGGACGTTTCGGATGCCTCGATATCGGCGGCTGGGGACATCTACAGGCGGGATTGGAGTGATGAAATCCTTGATACGCTGGAGATTCGCCGCGATCTTTTCCCGCCCGTCGTTGAATCGTCTACGGTGGTTGGCGAAATCACACCAACCGCCTCCGAAGAAACGGGCTTGCCAGCGGGAACACCGGTCTGTGCGGGTGCGGGCGATATGGCCTGTATGGCGGTCGGCGGCGGCGTCATCAAACCGGGAGTCGTCAACGTCGGAATCGGCACGGCGGGTCATGCGTTGGCTTTTGCTGAGTCGATCAGCGATGAGGGATACAATCAACTCTGGCCCATCTGCCATGCGGTGCCGGGGAAATACATCTGGCTCGGATGCACATATACCGGTGGAGGGAGTCTGGCATGGGCCTCCAATCAGTTTGGTGAAAGTTTCGAAGACCTAACTGCGCAGGCTGAAAACGCGCCTGTAGGCAGCGACGGTCTGTTTTTTTTGCCCTGGTTTCAAGGGGCGGCGACGCCAAATCCCGACCCCCACGCACGTGCCGGCTGGCTCGGCTTGACGTTGCACCACACAAAAGGACACATGGTTCGCGCACTGATGGAGGGAGTCGCCTTTGACCTCCGACACTCGCTCGAATGCTTCAAGCGATTGGGATCCCCAATCAACGAACTTCGTATCGGGGAAGGTGGCGCGAAATCCGCGCTCTGGCGCGGGATTCAAGCCGATGTTTTTGGTCAAGATGTCCGGATAATGGAGACGCAGGAGTTGTCCGCTATCGGTGCGGCAATAATTGCCGGCGTTGGCGTCGGCATGTTTTCGGACTTTGAGTCCGCATGTGAAAAAGCAATTGTGCTCGGCGAGACGGTTAGATCTGATGCGGACCGGGTCCGCCAATATGAGGGGTGCTATCAGCGATATTGCGAACTGTATCCAATACTCAAAGACTGGTTTCGCGGTTGACAATCCTTTAATGTGTTATTGGTCTTTCACAATTCACTCATCGCGTGTTATGCATCACAAAGCTACGTAGGTTGGGTTGAACGATTGGAAATGAACTTATGTTGATTGTATGTGGAAGTTTTGCCTTTGTGCAACGCGTACTTATGGATAGATATAGTGAAGCCCAACAATTACACCACACGCGTGGATCGGGCAGCCTGCCCAACCGCAACGATCCAGCAAGATTCATTTGTAGGGAACGCAGATCTGCGTTCCGTTTTTTTGACCCGTCCTAAATAAGCTTTACATGAATAGCTCTTGATTACTACACTATTATAGATGTAGAAAGGAGCATTCAGATGTCTGATCCATTGGCAAATCGTATCTTCAAGAGATATAGTCAATCGTTCAAGCAGAAAGTC
>JAJDUM010000056.1 GCA_022826645.1 Candidatus Poribacteria bacterium | reverse complement strand
CTCAAAGGTTACTCGAAACAGGAATTGGGGGACCTGTGCAATAATATCAGCTGGTGATTTCAGAGAGGTTGCAACAATCCAGTAGATCGGGGTGAGATAGACCAGCACTGCCACCGCAATTACAGCGAGTGCCACGTAATGTCCAAATCTACTGCGTTCTATCTGTGCCATCTTACGCCTCGCCGCGAACCTTGTTCAGATGTTTCACGTAAATGTTGCTCAATGCAACGATGATAATTAGGAGTATGTACGCCATCGCACATGCCTTGCCGGTATTATAGTTCCGAAACGCCAGCTTGTACAGATTCATCGAAACGGTTTCCGTTGCGATGCCCGGTCCCCCTTCGCGGGTCAGCACGTAGACGATATCGAACATTTTGAAGGCATCCATCGTGCGGAACAGCAGTGCTATCAGTAGTAGGGGAGAAACCAACGGCAGAGTAATCCAACGGAACTTGAACCATCGAGAGGCGCGGTCTACGTCTGCGGCTTCGTAGAGATATTTGGGGATAGCAGACAAGCCAGCCAGTGAGATCAACATCATGAATGGCGACCACATCCACGTATCGACGATCACGACGGCGAGCATGGCGATCTTTGGATCCGTTGTCCAGCCGATTGGGCCTCCGAACAGCGGACTCAGTAGATAGTTGACCAACCCCGACGCGTCGGACGCGAAGATGAAGCGCCAGAAGAGACCGACGACAACCGGTGAGAGCATCATCGGTAACAGGATCAGCGTTGTTACAAGCCCCTTGTATCGAAATTCGCGATTGAGGAGCAGCGCCAATCCGAAACCGATGATGAATTGGGTGATAACGGCGAGTACGACAAAGTAGGCGGTGGTTTGGAAATAGCCCCAGATTTCCGGATCGGTGAGTAGCCGTGCGTAGTTCTGGACACCGATGAACTTTGCCGGACGGTTCGGCATGGAAGCCTTATAACGATGAAAGCTTAAGTACAATGACCATAGCAGCGGGAAGATATTCATCAAGATGAGCAGAATCATGGTGGGCATGATAAACGCCATCTTGATCTGGTAGTCACTGAACCCGCGCGAAAAACGTGCGGTCCGCATTGCCTCCTCTGTGTGATCGGTGCGTGAACGGCAAACCTAATTTCCCAGTAGCACTATTAGTCGTAGTAGCCTGCATCCTCAAAGATTGCTTCATGCTTACGCGCAATTTCATCCAACGCATCTTTGGCAGATTTGGATCCGATGATAACTTGGTTCCAGCCCGTCTGGCACGCCTCCAGAAGTTCGGCGTATTCGGGAACTGCCCAGAAGTCGCGCAAGTAAGGAAAACTGGCGGCAAAGGCTCTGTTGAACGGTGTTGCGTTGAGGAAAACCTCGGATTGCAGGACCTCTTCATGCGGCGTGAACCCGCCCAACTGTGCCCATTTTTCCTGTACCGGTTTCTGCATAAACCATTTCAGATACCGCTTGGCAATGTCTTGGTTTTTGGAGTAGGCAGAGATTGACATTCCCTGGCCGCCGATGCTGATGGCGTGTCCCTTGGGACCGGCGGGTGAGACAAAGAAGCCGGTTTTATCGTAGTAGTTGGGGTTCTGATTCGAATCGACCACACCCGGGAAGAAAGCAAAATAGTCCATCGCCATCGCAACTTTTCCCGCTTTGAACGCATCCAGCGTTTCTGCCCAGTAGTAGTTGGGCGCATCGGGTGGTGAGAAAACTCTGAGCGATGTGTAATACTCCAGCGCTGCGACAACATCATCACTGTTGATATGGCCCTCGACCTTATAGGTTTCGGGATCGCCGTAGGAGCCGCCAAACGACCACATCACCTGTTGAAAGCCCATGGTGATCCCGTCGTACTCTTTGCTGTACCAAGGCGCGATACCGTAGAGGTTTGGGGGACGCGTGAAAAATTCGGCAATGTCACGGAGTTCTTCATAGGTTTTGGGCGGGGCGAGCTCGTAGCCATATTTTTCTTTGAATTTCGCTTTTTCGTCCGCATCCTCAAAGAGATCTGTGCGATAGAGGAAACCGTTGGCGTCCACCTCTGCGGGCAGCGCCCAATACTTTCCGCTCCCTTTCGGGTACTCTGCGAACGCCTCCATGGCGGTCGCGTAGATCGCATCGACATCAATATTTTCGTTGATCCAGTCGGTCAAATCGACATAGTGACCGCCTACGGAGTTTCTGCCGAGCCATTGGCTATCACCGATAACGATATCGTATCGGTCACTTTTTCCGACAAATGCGGTGAAAACCGAATCTTGGAAATGAGACCAAGAGATCTGAACCAGATCAACTTCAATCCCGGTTTCCGCGGTGAAGTCCTTGGATAGTTCATCAAGATAGTTCGCGGGATCCCACTGTGCCCAGGCAATCGTTAATTTTTCTTGAGCATCTATTGTTGGTATTGCGACGATTAACACAGAGAACATGAGTACCGCAAAATAGCAAGCAAGCTTTTTCATAGTCCTTTCCTTTCTCACGTATTTGTTGAAGTTAGATTGGGCTAATAATGTGAAAGATTTGGCGGGTGATTATAGCAGAATGGGGAAAAATGCACAAGGAATAAATGAGTGCAAAGAGCAGTCGCGGGGGGCGAGGCACATCTGTCGATCTCCATTCATAGCAGTTCCAAATAGAGATCCTCGGTCAACCGTGCGTTCTGCGTTGCACAGAACAGTTGTTCTGCCCTTAAACGGCACGCCTCTCCCATCCGCTTTCGCCGCTCGGCATCCTCGGCAAGTTGGGTAATCGCTTCAGCAAAGGCATCCGCATCCTCAGCGGGGACGAGGATCCCTGTCTCCGGTGTTACCAACTCTTTGCTTCCACCGAGGGGTGTGGCAATCACCGGCACACCGGCTGCCATCGCTTCGATGATGGTGCGCGGACAGGCTTCCGGGATGGTTGAAGCGAGCAGAACAGTGTCGAGGAGGGATAGAATCGCGGCTGTATCTTCCAGAAATCCGGTGAAGATAACGCGATCTGCGACTCCCAACTCTTTCGCCCGTGCCTTCAGAGAGTCAATATATTCCGCATCTTTGGGAAAGTAGGGTCCACCCACAATAAGCAACTGAACAGAGGGCGGAGCTTTGAGCTTGGCGGTTGCCTCGATTAGGGTATGAATCCCCTTCTCTGGCGTGATGCGCGTGACAATACCAATTAGTACCGCATCAGGGTCGAGGTTGAGATCCGCTCGAAGCGTTTCCGCCCCGATTGGGTCGGGATTTCGCTGACGCTCAACTTGCGAGGAGGGCTGAAATGTGGGAAGCTCAACACCGTTATAAATTAATGCCTGCTTCGAGTCTAGGGCAAACTTCCAGCGCGTTGCCTCTGAAACCAGAATCACACGATCCAGCAGCGCCTCACAGATCCGATCCAATACGCCGTACGCGGTGGCGTACCGTTTGTGCATCACGATTGGAACACCGTAGAGTTTCGCGGCAACCCCACCGATTAAACCCGCAGCCAGAGAGTTCGCATGGATGAGATCGATTTGCTGTTCTTCCAGCACCCGCAAAAGCTGAAATATTACGGTGATATGTTGCAGATCACGCCCGATGTCGTGGAGCGTAAAACGGCGGGGCTTGTCCCCCTTATCGTGCTGCTTCGGCAGATTGAGTGGTATGACCGGGTGCCCTGCTTTCCGTGCCGCCGCTGCCAGCAGGCTGTCTCCCAAACAACCGAGGAATGAGCGAAACCGTGTCGTGTCCAGATGCTTGAGGAGCAATAGCAAGCTGCGCTGCCCACCACCGATGCCGGACCCACTATCGAGGTACAAGATATTTCGCTGGGATTGCACAGTTTCACCCATTTTTTGGAGGGGTATGCCGTTAAGCCAAAGACCCTAAGAATATTTAACGCAAGGTCGCAATGGCGGAAAGACGCAAAGAAATGATAGAGGACTTAGGCATTTTAATAGGGAACAACGATCGTTGTTCCCTACGAACTCCTTATGGAGCCTCCGCTGTAGTTGCCCGTTTCTTAATCCTGATAAATCGACACTAGGGGGACAGGCGGGATGCAAGCCCCTACAGTTGGCAGCGTAAGTCCTAAATAATAAAAAGTCCTTACGTCTCTACTTGAGGGCGGTGGGCAACACTTCAACGGCGCGTGTGAACTCGTCTTCTACGGTGATTATGACTCGAATGTGGCTTTCGGGCAGTAATTCACCCATCCGATCCGCCCATTCAATGACGCAGATACCATCTCCGTCGAGATAATCTTCCAACCCAAGCGCGACAATATCCTCCAGTCGCTCAAGCCGATAGAGATCGATGTGGTAGATTGGGATCTTCCCCTCATATTCGTTGATGAGGATGTAGGATGGGCTATTGACGGTCTGGTTCTGATAGACGCCTACGCCCTGCGCAATACCCTGCGTCAGACAGGTTTTTCCTGCTCCCAAATCACCGATGAGCGCGACAACATCACCGGGGCTAAGTTGGCTCCCAATCCGCACACCGATTTCCTGCGTTTCCTCGGGGCTATGCGTCTTAAAGGCAGATTTCTTGTCCCTTATCGAAAGATCTGTGGAGCAATTTGCCTTTATAGTTTGCGTCATGACTAATAGTTTTTGTAGCCAACCTCGTCTAACCGTTCGGCTTTCTCTGCTACACCGTCGCTGAGTTTGACTTTGTAGGCATCAAGTTTCTCACCGAGTTCTGGAAATTTGAGTGCGAGTATCTGGACAGCGAAAATTCCTGCGTTGCGTGCACCACCGGATCCAATCGCCATTGTCCCGACGGGGATACCGGGTGGCATCTGCACGGTGGCATAAAGCGCGTCTACGCCGTTGAGCGGTCCACCGTCAATAGGAACGCCGATAACGGGCAGGGTGGTATGCGCGGCAATGACACCGGCGAGGTGGGCTGCGCGTCCAGCACCGGCGATGATGACATGCACACCCCGATCACTTGCGCCGTGTGCGTATTCCATTGTCCGCTCCGGGGAACGGTGGGCGGAAGATACTGTGATTTCAAACGGGACATCGAACTCTTCTAAGACTGCGGCAGCCTCGCTCATCTTTTCAAGATCAGAGTCACTGCCCATAACAATACTGACTAACGGTTTATCTGAAGATACACTGTTCATATTGATTCGTTCCTTGTTTTTGATGAATAAAGTATCCGCGAATTAACGCGAATCTACGCAAATTAAAAAAGAAAGATTGAAGACGGACAACCACAAGTTTCTTACTCCCGCCTGTCCCAATTTATCGGGGATTCATCGGGGAGTTGCCCCTACAACCGATTAATGGCTGCCTTCAGTTCTTTGGATAGGTCACCTTGTTTTGATGAATAAAGTATCCGCGAATTAACGCGAATCTACGTAAATTAAAAAGTTAAAGACGGTAGCCCAGAAGGGCGATATGTGTATGGTATCCGTCGTGTGCCAACGAGGTTATCCACAATAACTTAACAGAATCTAACAAAATTTAACACTTTTTGCAAGAATCGGCGTTCTCTAGGAAGGGTAACCACAAGTCCTTGCATCCCGCCTGTCCCGATTTATCGGGGATTCATCGGGGGTAGCCCCTACAACTCATAACTTGAAGGGTGGGGCGAGGAGACCTCGCCCCACGGTCTGCACAAGCGTTGAAATGTTCCGGCGGGGAAACCCCGCACCGACGATTGTTGTTATGCAACTCATTTACATAAGACAAAAGTTCATAGGACTTACGCATTTCAGCACAGTAGGCGGGGCAAGATGCCCCGCCTACTGTTGTTTAGTTAATACGTTGATGTTACAACTGATCAATGACTGCTTTCAGTTTCTGATAGGTCTCCGTATCGAAGTTAGATTTTATATGGAAGGCGAGTTTTCCTTCGGGGTCAACGACGTAGAGGTTCGGCTTTTCCTTCTGCGTGTGGTACAACTGATGGACTTTGCCCTTCCAATCGAGTAGTAGTGTCACTGGCGGTTTATTTTTTTTGAGTTGTCGCTTCACAAAGCCTTTGGGCACGAATGCCGGCACACTCCGCATATCAGCGATAATATATGCAACGATCCGATCATTATCCCTATAATCTTCCTGAAAGGCGTGCCCCCACTTATCATCTTCCTTCCGAATTTTTCGATGCCCCATAATCAGAAAGACAACCTTACCGCGCATCTTCTTGAGTGCGTGTTCCTGATCCTCGGCGTCTTGCAAGGTGAAATCGGGAACCGGCGCACCGACTTGGATCGGTTCCTCTACCTGCTCTTGATTTGATGCGGACGAAGCAAAGAGAAATAATCCGATTATTAAGACATACGAAAGATATTGCATCCCTACCTCCTACTCTTTCCCTTCAAACAGATTGGGCCACATCGGTCTGACGACGGAATAGTTAGCGGGTGTAATGAGGCGGATTGCGCCAAATTTAGTCTTTGTTAAAACTCTGCCATTCGACAATTCAACATCGAAAGAGAAGGGGCGATTATCGACAGCATCGAGCGCGGCTTGTAACATCGCTTGCCCCCGCTGATAAGGTATCGTGTCCACTTCGGCATCGTGCTGTTTGGACATAATTTGACGACACGCTTCCTCTCCAGCACCCACCCCAACTGTAATAATCTGATCAGTTAACTCGTGCAGTTGCACACCACGCACCGCACCGACTGCGAGGATACTATCCGCAGCGATAATCGCTTGGATATTGCCTGCGTAATTTTTCAGGACACGATCCGTCAGATCCAACGCAACATTTGCGTCAAGTGGAGAAACGCGGGAATGTACCCGAATCTTATCAGCATACTGGTCTAAAACGGTATAGATTCCGAGCGAGATATTGCGAAAGGATTCTGCCCCGGTGGACTCCTCCAGAACGAGCACATTTCCTTTGTAGCCGATCTTTTCAAGCGCATATTGGGCAGCTGCTTCCCCCAACCCAGTTTCACTGACAGCAATATGTCCTCGGACGTTTATGCTGAGTAACAACTGATCCAACGTGATGACGGGAACGTTCCTGTCCTCCGCCTCTTTCAAAATCGGATATGCCCGTTTCCGATCCACCGCCTTGAATATCAGGATCTGAATTCCTTCATCAAGCATCCTACGGATCTGTTGTGTTTCGAGTGTCCCCAGATTCTGCTTGACACCGGCATCTCGGACCCCGCTCCACAACACTTTGACACCGTGCTCTTTTTCGCCATCAACCATCGCCTGCTTGATGAGGGTATAGGTAGGTGCTGTTGTTTCTGGAACGCTGACACCGATTTTAATCGCTGCAGAATCATCGCCACACCCGGTAAGAGCCGCCACGATTGGGATAGTTAGGAAAATCCAGCAGAGCCGAGTCATTTTTTTCGTCCAATATGGATAGCAACAATGCCAAGGGTTTTCCGGTAAAATCGGACATCCGTAATCCCACACTCCTCCATAATCGCCTTGAGCTGTTCGCAGTCTGGAAACTGCATGACGGAATCCGGCAAGTAACCGTAGGCGTCATCCCTATTCCTTGATATTAGATTTCCGACACACGGCAGGAGCCCCTTGAAGTAGAAGTAGTATAGGCGGCGAAACAGCGGCGTTGTCGGCTGCGTGAATTCAAGGATAGCGATCCGCCCGTTGGCCGCAGCGACCCGACACATTTCGCGGATACCGAGCTGGAGATCTGCAACGTTGCGGATACCGAAACCTACCGATACGATATCAAAAGTATTGTCCGAAAATGGTAGTTCAAGTGTATCTGCCTCAATTGGGATAAAAGCGTTAGTTCGTCCCTGTTTTTCAACCTTATCCTTGCCAACAGCGAGCATATCATAAACAAAGTCTGTGCCAATTACAGCGGTGCCCCCGGTTTTGTCGGCATAGGCAAGCGCGAGTTCACCCGTTCCCGTACAGACATCAAGGACTCTGCTCCCCTGTGTCACATCGCTTACCCGCACTGTGAATTTCCGCCAAGCCCGGTCACGGCGGAGACTCAACAGGGAATTGAGGAAGTCGTACCGCTTCGCAATTGATGAGAAGATTTTACGAACGTAAATTTCCTTGTTCATGGGAGCGGACAACTTCTTTCGGGAGGGTCTATAGGCGAGTTTAACGCTTTTTCAAACCTCAACGACCTGCGTCTGTTTTTCCGGCATGACATTATGATGTTCTGCCCATTCGACCAGGGGCCAATGGATGCCGTTGGGTGCGGAACGACCGTCAGTTCCTTCTTCCGCGTCAATAAGTTGCCTGCCGATGTCATCCAACTTACCCAGTAGCTCGGCATCCGGCTGCACCCTGCCGTTATAATGTCGAAGATAGTAGTCCTGCTTAACCCAAGAATAGTGGTAGCCGTAGATCACAACCTTGGCAACCTGATCGGTGAAGTTGAGGGCAGCGGCATGATAAAGGCGACTTTCGAATAGGTATGCATCTCCGGCACGTAGGATGGGTTCGTCAAATTCCAGTGGATCAACTTTGCCCTTGGGGATAGGCAACGGCTCACTGAGGTTGTTGCTTTTGCGGACGAACATAGTCGCGCCAGAATTGGGCTCAGCAAAATCTGTTAAGCAGTAACCGATCTTCAACCCGACACGGGGTAGTTCCCGATGTCCAAGGTCGAGATGGACTCCAACATCGCGGTGCCAGTTGCGGAAGGCAGGCGTTTCGGGCGCTTGCGGGTGCTTATATATGAGCGCGGTATTGGTGATATGGATGTTGGGACCGAGCAGTTGAACGATGAGCGGTACAGTGCTTGAATTCGTAAGGAGCGATGCGTAGGCATCTTCTTCTTGAATAAGACCGGGACGCCGATGCGCGTAGTAGTCTTCGTACTCGAACGATTCCATCAATCGGTCGCCGCCTTCGATTAGACGATCAACCGTATCTCGATCCAAGGCCTGCGGCACGATCAGATAGCCATTTGCGTCAAAGTCACGACGCTGTGCTTCGGTGAGTTGAACGAAATCCATAACAGTTGTGTCCTCTAACTGCAGCGAATTCTAAAAACAAATAGACAGTAAAAATAGAGGCTCATGTAAAAAGAAAGTGCAAAACGCGAATCGAAATCGTAGGGGCGGGGTTTCCCCGCCCGTGGCACATCCCGCCTGTCCCGATTCATCGGGCCTGCCCCGATCCTATCGGGGGATTTATCGGGGCAGTAAGGGTTGG
>JAJDUM010000089.1 GCA_022826645.1 Candidatus Poribacteria bacterium | reverse complement strand
GGTCTTAATTGAGAGACCTGTTTTTTCGCAGACAAGCTATCAAGACGCATACTCGCACAATATTCAACACAGCCTTGACGAGGCTGCTTGATACCAAAACAAATTGTCCAAACTTTAGTAGACATTAGGGGATCCCTTTTTTTTCGATTTTCTTCCTGTGCTCTTTTGGCGGCACGATTGGCAATCCGTAGAAACTCAAGTGCCTGCCTATGGGTTTCAAGGCTTAATTCGTGTTGACTCATCATATATCTCCATTGCTAATGTCTTGCATGAACAGTTCAAGGCAATCTTCATTTTTCACTGTAAACCGGTCCCATTCACCAAGAGCGACCTCCTGAAGATGTTCCCCGGAACTGTAGTGTAGATACCAATAATCTACCTGATCTTTGTAGATGTACCAAAAATTACGTTTACTCCGATAGAATCGGCGCACGATGTCTTCGGTTGGCACATGGTGTCCCCCCGCCATCACTCGATTTCGAACCCGAGCGATACATACATCAGGGGATTTGAGAAAAGGCTCAACACAAAAGGTCTCTGTATTTGCTTCGTCCAGATTTTGATCGCTGTATTCTTTGATGATATCAGATAGATTTTTAAGTTCCTCAATAAAGCCCATAAACCCCTCCGTTGAAAGATATAGTAGGAGTTACGCAGTTCAGTTTGTAGTAGGGCGACTTATCGACCGTCCGGACGCGCAATGAATTGCGCTACTACAAACCTAAGACCTTACTGTAGGTGCCCGTTTCTTAATCCCGATTTATCGGGGATTCATCGGGCGTTGGAAATGGTGTCCTACGGTGATGAATCGCCGAGTTACAAAGTTTTGAGTGTTCAAGTGCGTAAGTCCTAACATAGTTAAAAATTATACGCCAGGGCCTTAACAGAATCAACAGAAATAGTCAGATCCCAACTATCTGGATTGGAGTCACCGCAAAGTCTGCACGTCCTCTCAAACGCGCCTGATGAAACTGGACTAATCGTCCTGTCCCACCGTCAGCAATCGGTGGAGGGAGTCACCGAGGATCTTTGTCTTATCGGCATCTGGGATGAAGGTGCAATGCGTACGAAACGCTTCGAGGGAGTGTTGGTAGGTCATGTAAGAGCGAACCACGGGATAATCCGACCCCCAGCAGAGCCGATCGGGGCCGAAGTGTTCGTAGAGTGCGCGTACAATCCAGCCGGTATCGGAATAAGGATATTCGCATTGGGATTGGGAAACATACCCAAATCCAGACATCTTGATGTTGATATTCGGCGTACTCGCTGACGCCAAGATTTCCTTCAGATTCGGATAGGGCGGTTCTTCCCCGGCTCTTGCACCCGCCATGTGATGACAAAGAAACGTGATAGAAGGGAATTGTGCCGCCAATTTGCGCAACGGTGCCTGTAGTTGGGGTCCCATGGCGAGGCTGGCGATCAACCCTCGGTCCGCAGTAGTTTGAAAAAAGCGCTGCCCTTCATCTGTAAAGAACCAACTGCCATCGTCGTCTCCACGAAAATAGTGGGTATATCCTTTCAGCGCGTACTTATCCGCTGCTTCCGTGAGTCTGTCTGCGGCACCCGGGGTATGGTAGGTATCCGTCCAGGAACAATCGACGTCGGCAAATTGGATGATCCGGTCCGGATATTGTTGGGCACACTCGAAGATGTAGTCGTTATTATCTGGATTGTGATCGATTCTGGCGCAGACCAGAACAGCTTGATCGACGCCGTGACGATCCATTTCGTGGAGGAGTTGCTCGATCCTGCCACGGCTGTCACTGTCGGGAACCGGGGGTTCATAGGGCCAGCGAGGCCATGCGTGACTATGTGAATCAATAATCATGAAACTCTCCTCATGGTTTAAAAGACTTTCTCCGCACACGGATCCGCTATGCTTGTCGAACAGCAGATCACTTTAGAACGTTGCGCGTCCAACGCCTGTGTTCCCTGCTGCGTCGGTAACGCGAATGGTAATGGTATGTTCACCGGCTGGCAGGGAGTTGGTCTGAAGTAGTAAGGTTTCGCTTTTGGAGTCGAAAATGCCATCGTCGGGGAAGATGACCTGCCAATGTTCATCGCTGTCGATTTTGTAGACGGCTTTCTGGATGAGACTGGACATGTCTGTCGCCGCACAGGAAATCTGATAGGTTTGATCTTCATTCGCTGTCGCGGTGATATTAGCAACGGTCGGTTGGCTGTTATCAATATCGAATGGGTCGCTAATCTTCTCGGTAGATTTTGCAAAGTTAGGCGGATTACTGAGCTTGTCCGTCGCCGTGACCTTGATGACGTACCGTCCATCGGCCATTGAGGTGCTATCCCAACCATGGCTGTTCTGCGTCAACTCTTTTTTTAGGAGCTTCCAATTGGTCTCATCAATACCCTTGTAATAGACGTCAAATTGCAATGTGTCATTATTGTCGTCTTTCACCTTCCACGAGGCAGTATATTTGGTACGGTCGCCTCCGGGCTTGGAATTGGAGGGCGTTCCTCTTTCCCGTGGTCTACGAACGCCTTCGGATGGACCCGAACTTTCGGGGGCATCACCTCGACGGATTTCGATCGAAGTGAATCGTGGCTCGGTATTAGATTGGACGGACGCAACAGTTACTTTTTTGAGGATAGGGGTTTCGGCAACTGCACTCGTTGTGAGTTTGGCGCGCCACTGAATGTACCGTGCAGGGGGACTGGTAATCTGGAGTGCATCGGCGGATGTCAGTTCTTCTGACCACTTACTCCATGTGCTATTCGGTTTCTCTGTGTTGCCGGTGCGGGTTGCGAAAGCGACTGTCGTCCCCTCTGGTGTAACACCTTCCCACGCTAACTTACCCCATCGCGAAACAACTTTTGTATCGTGCGGTTTGGATTCAATGGTTCCTTCAGCACGATAGTCCGATTTCAATTCAAAGATTTTCCCGGGGTTTCCCGTGGCAAGTAGCAGTCGATCTGAGTTTGCTGTCCGGTGGATCGCCACAACTTGGCTCGCGTCACATTTGCCCTTCAATACAGAATCTCCATCTGTGTTGACCGAATAAATTTTGCCGCTGTCCCCTGTGCCGATATAGAGTCCTTCCTCAGAATCAAACGCCATCGCCAGAATCAGGGGATCTGGCGCTTCCCACATAACAGATACGATGCCATCCGGCTGGATCTTATAGACCTTGGACTTCTTTTCCTCGGGGCTATTACGGCCTCCAGGTCCGGGCGGACCGGGCGGTGGGGGGGGACCGCCGGGCTGCGGTGCCGCTGTTGTGACAGTTCCAGCATAGATTAAGCCTTCCGCTCCCGTAACGAGTCTGCGTACCTCTTTCTGCCCCGTTTGGTAAATGACGGCAGCGGTACCGTCGTCTGTTTTGACACTGTAGATAGTCCCTTTCCCGTCGCTGCCGGCATATAGCCTCCCCTCATGATAGAGCAAGGAGGAGATGTTACGCTCATCGGAATCAAAGAGAACACTGTTCTGCCCATCAGGTGTGATCTTGTAGATTTTCCCGCTGGTGCCGGTCGCTGCGTATAGGTTTCCCACATCATCAAAGGTCAGTGCCAAAACGTACTTCTCCTCCGAACTGAGGATTGTCGTCGGCGGGGTACTACTGTCCGCAAGTTTGTAAATTAACCCATCGGGAGCTGTACCGGCATAGATGTTGTCACTCGCATCAATAGCCAGTGCTAGGATTGACACCTCTGGTGAATCGTAAAAGAGGGATGACTGGCCATCGGGAGTGATTTGATAAATCTTGCCTCCATTTCCTGTACCCGCGTAGATGTTTCCTTTGGAATCCTCGGCGAGACACCAGACGTATATCTCTTCGGTATCCTCGAAAAAAGCATCCAATTTAGGGGATAGCATAAGATCGCCCTTACTCGATAGCGAGACATTTTCGGGTTTACCAGATTCAAAATCCTTTTGGTGCTGCTGTTCCCAGATTTGGGTCGTTACCCCAAACGCTGGCAGGAGATGAATCGCAAAGAAAATGAGAACAGGACTAAAGATACAGAAAGCACGGTATAACGTTATCAAAAAGGTATCCTCCATTAGGTTGGTTCATTAGTTCATTGGCGCATTCGCATGTAGGGGCAACTTTATATTCTTAGAAGATGGTACGTAGGTACAAAAATCGTCTGTCCTTAGGGATCAGCGGGTTCCAATTACGGAGCGTTACGGTCAACGGTAAAGCGCAAGAACCGGCTGCCGGAGACCACATAGGGCGTGGTCACCTTTTCGGAATGCAGGGTTGTTCCACGCGTGAGCCCACCTTCACCCGTTTGCGTGGGCGTAGTCATCACCGAAAGCATTGACAAAGGCAGTTCAGGAAACTCTTGTCCTTTAACGGTCATCCCGACTTTAGGCACGAACAGTTCCAAGATGATGTCATTGTTGTTTTGCTCTTGCTGCAACAATTTAATCACTTGGTTGATGTTTGTCGGTTGATAGTTTAGGGGCGCGCGTGCCTGCTGCCAACTTTGATATAAATTGGGGCTGATGGCGAGAAGGGTGGTTAAACCTTCAGGAGCGTCTTCCGGAATCGTTACGGTTCCGGTCTGGATAATCGGTGCTTCAAGATATGGACGCAGGCGCATGGTCACTTCAATTTTTTCGCCGGGCCGGTATCGATTTTTGTCGATTCGCACCGCTTCAATGACCGCTGTTTTCCGTTTGTCCTCCATTTTGATATCAAGGTCTATCCGTTCCACATCAATCTTTTCATACTGATTTCCGATTAAGCTAAACAGGGGAGTCAGTGCTCGGGTTGCCTGAAATCCCGGTGAGGCGCTGGAGGAGTAGACATTTTTGCGTACAATTTCGCGCGACACCAGATTTGGCTGATCCTTCAGCAAAATTTTTGCCTCAACGTTGACTGAGTGGTCGCCGCTATAGATCTCGATTCCATCGATGATGAACCACAGACCGATGAGGGTGTATAGCGTCGAGAAATCACGATGGCGGAGGACTTCATAGTGGGTGGGGTGGACTTTTCCATCCATCGTCTGGATGTTGGCATTAACCGGAATAAAGCTGGGATGGGAACCGGTTACGCCAGCGATCGCTGCCTGACGATCTTGGACAAATGTGCCGATTGGTTGCGTTGGAGAGGCGATTTTGGATGATCTGGACGTACTTGGTAAAATGAAGTGGACATAACCGCCGGACATCGGGAGATTGACATTGCCCTCGCCGAACATCGAATGACCGAAGCCGATAAGCTGATCGCCATCAATGTATGTCATGGTGCCGTAACCGAAGGCGGTGAAAGCGCCACGGACAAACTCCAGTCCCACAATCTGTCCCGGCTCAATCGGCGAACTCTTGACAGGCGCCGCCCCGCCTGCACCTTGCATGGGACTGAGATTATAGCTATCAAAAAACTGCTTGAAAAATCCAACCGCACCCGTTGGCAAACCTGAAAACGCAACAGGCATATGAAGCTGCGCGGAACTCTCGAATCGATCAGGGGTTGGTGAGATTCGCGTTCGCACTTCAGGGAGATGTTTTTTATTGGGCATCAAGGGTAACATTTCGATGCCGCTTGAGACCGTATCGGATTCGAAGCTAAAACGGGACCCGCCTCGATAGCTTAGATTCGGTTGCATCCCCCGCTGTGTCACCTCAATCATTAACTCAATCGGTGTCACTCCCATGAGGTTTGCGTGTTCGCGTTGGTTAAAATATCCGAGCGAAATCGCACCAATGAGCCGTCCATTGATATACATCGGACTCCCACTCATACCGCCGGCGACGCCTGTTTTTTCGAAGTTCTCACCACTGCCTTTCACCCATATTACGTGCCAATTGGGATAGAAATTGTACTCAATACTGATAATCTCAAAGTTGAATTTTTCAACGGTTGTACCGGAAAAGACGGTATAGCCTTCGCCTTTCATGCCGGGCGCAATCTCAGACAACGGCATAAATTTCGATGAATCCCACTTAATCTCTGCGCCCACCTGAACAGCAATCAAGCAGAGAAGGCTAACCATCAGGACAAAACAACTTTTTCTCAAAACTCACCTCGTTCAATTTTTCAATCTCGGAATTTTAACTCACTTGGCGTCTAAATAGGAACCCGATCTTTCGTCTCAAAGACCGAGGTTATGATAACAGTTTATTTTAAACGCTGTCAAGCGGAATTATTTTACATTATCCCCCGTCCTCGTATCGTTGAGATGACAATTTCGGCGATCAGAAGGCATCGCTACAAACAGAAAAAGCCGGGTGGAGGGTGGTACTCTCTCCCGGCTTTTCGGTATTAAATTGGGAATATGATCAAGATGGATATTGTCGCCGTTATGCGCGCAGTTTTCGGTATAGATACACGATTGCGAAACCGATTGCACCGAGCAAGATGAGTGTAAAAGCGAGTTCAAACGCCCAAGCGATAACAGGCAAAACAATCTTTAGCGCAATCAAAATCAGCAGGAATATCAGTACTAGGATAGCGATATTTCTCAGTAGTCCCATTAGACACAACTCCTTATGGCTTTTACTCTTTCAAGCGGGCTTTGAGTTTGGCAAGTTCGTCATCAATTTCATCTTTCTTGCCGAGCTTATCAAACTCATCTTCCAGACTCGGTTCGCGCATTTCGCTGAAGGCTTCTGCCTCCGCTTCCGCATCAAGGACTCGGTCCTGCATTCGATCAAAAGCGTCCAACGCGCTGGAATCCGAAATACCTGACACGGTTTGATGGATTGTACGTTCTGCCTCCGCCCGTCTTTGACGAGCAATCAGCAAGGCACGTTTGCGGTTTGCCTCTTCGATTTTCTGTTCTAAGGTTGCCAGCCCATCTTTGAGTACAGAAACACTCTGCTGCTGCGCTTCAAATTGTTCACGAAACCCGTTTGCTGAGTCTTCGGCAGATCGTTTGCGTCGAAGTGCTTCTTTGGCGCGAGCATCATCACCGTTCTGGATGAACACGATGGCGCGTTTCTCCCATTTCTCAGCACTCTCAAGGTTCTCCTTATACTGGGCTTCAAATTTGTTCCCATCTCGGATCGCCGCAGCGACTTGAATCTTTACCTCTTTGAGTTCGTGCTGCATATCCTCCAAGAGTTGATTCAGAATCTTTTCGGGATCCTCCACCCGATCGAGCAGGTCGTTTATATTTGAATTGAATATCCGCCTGATTTTCTCAAAGACCGGCATGATGGTCACTCCCTTAGCTATTTCAGCGATTACACTGTATATCTACCCAGTGTTTCCTCATCCAGATGCTCTAATTCTTCTCGAGACTGCTGCTCCTCCGCCTCTCTCAACTCCGACTCTGGAAACCCTATTTCTTGAACAATTGATTCTGCCACATAGATGGGGACTCCCAATCTCAGGGCGAGGGCAATCGAATCACTCGGACGCGCATCAATTTCTAACGTTTTGCCGTTGGCTACCACATTGATTTGCCCGAAATAGGTTGAGTCTTTCATGGTATGCACGTAGACCGCATCGACAGTGGCATCAAGGCTCTCAATTATGTTTTTCATGAGATCATGTGTCATCGGACGTAGCGGTTCTTCACCTTTGAGTTCAAATTGAATCGAGAGTGCTTCCCCTTGCCCAATCCAGATAGGTAGGACCAATTTTGGATCGCTTTCCGTTTCCCTCAAAAAGAGGATCGGCGCGCCACTGCTTGCATCGATAGAAATGAACGCCACTTCCACTGCGATCATATTTTTTCCATCCATTTGGAGGTGTTCATCGACTTTTTCTGTCATCTTGGACTCCTTCATCGCACCGCTAATTTGAGATTCTAATTGGAGTCGCCGATGGAGCAAGGAATGTTACAAGAATGTTGCCACTTACCTTGTTATCGACAATTCCAAATTGCCTGCTATATCGACTCAGGTTTGTCATCTCGACCAGTACTGGGTGAATTTTGATTCGTTGATTCCGGTGTTTCCGTTTTAGCGGAAAGATCCAAGCCAGGAACGTATTGACTCACGGTCTTGGCGAGATCCTGAGTATCAATACCTCCAAAATTCAGAACCTCTTTCAGCATTGGCAACGCTGCACCGGCTTGCAAAATGGATCCGAAAATCTTCCCAACGTTCCCGCCTGATGCGCCGTTTCCGGCACCGTTGCCGCCAAGGTCAAGGATGCGAATGCTCTCAATCTGTTCCGCGGGTTTCATCAATTCACCTGTCACTTCGGGCAGGGATTGGATCAGTTTCAACAGCGCCTCGTTATTCAGAATCCGCTGATCCGCTGTGTTCTTCGCTTCAATAAGTGCCTCTTCCCCTTCCGCCTTCGCTTTTGCTTCAACCAAGAGTGCCTCAGCAAGCATCTTCTGCGCTTCCGCTCTGAGAGTGGCAGCTTCCCGCTCCGCTTTAGCCGCTTCGATAACAGCGTATGCTTCGGCATTTGCCAGTCGTTCCTTTGAAATGCGCTCTTCATCCGCCTCCTGTTCGGCTTTGATTAACGCGATTCGGCTATTACGCTCAGCCTCCTCAATCGCTTCCACCGTCAAAACTTGGGCTTCAGATTTGGTTCTCTCAGCAGTTGCAGCCAACCGATCTGTAGAGGCAATTTCGCGTTCCTTCTCCTTCACCGCAACCTGAATTTCGCTTGCGGCTTGGGCCTCTTTTTCTTCACGATTCCTCTCAACAAGCACGATTCGTCTGGCTATATTGGCTTCTTCGATTGCCTGTTGTTGACGGACGCGCGCTTCTTCAACGGTTCGTTCCTGCTCAATCTCCGCTTCTTGGACCTGCCGCTCCTGATTAATTCGAGCGGTTTCAACCCTCTGTTTCTGCTGGATCTGCGAAGATTGCACCACTTCTTCCTGCCGGATACGCGCCTCCTCAAGGGCTTGTTGTTGCTGAAGTTCCGCTTCTTTGACGACACGCTCTTGTTCAACTTTATTCGTCGCAACCTCTTTGCGCTGCATCTCTTGCGCAAATGCCAGCCGCTTCTCAACCTCTAGGCTCTCTGTCTGCGTTGCTTCCTCCTGCTGTTTAATCGCTAGGTCCGCTCTCAGTTTATCTTCCTCTTGTTTGACCCTATTTTCATGCTTAATTCGTTCAGTCCGCGTTTGCCGCTCTTGGACCTCTTGATTGATAGTCTGAATGGCAACCACATCAAAACGGTTGTTCTCATCAAGCTGGTCAAGCGGAGTCTGATCAAGGTTCGTCACCGCAACACTTTCGAGTTGAAAACCGTTCTGTTCAAGGTCATCCTTGCAGCTTTCCCGCACCTGATCTGAAAAATCTTGACGCTTTTCATGAAGTTCTTGAAGCTCCATCGTTGCTGCCACACTCCGTAATATCCCAACTAGTTTTCCTTCGAGCAGGGCTTTCACATTGTTTGGCTCCAAGGTTTTATCCCCAAGACTTGCAACGGCATTGAGGACATCCTGTTCATTAGGTTCGATCTTCACATAGAATTGGGCTTCAATATCAACGCGCAAACTATCTTTCGTGATTAAGGCATCTGGTCCAGTCCGTTGAACTAAAAGCTGCATGGTATTCAACGAGACCAGTTGTGTTGCTTTTGTCAGTGGATTAACAATTTTACCGCCAAAGACAACACTCTTGTTCTTACCCCCTGAAATGACCAATGCGGCATCGGCAGGTGCCTTTTTATATAGCGCTTTATAGGTAAAAAACATAATCAGGAAAAACGCTGCAACTACAGCGATAATACCGAAAAAAGGCACCGCACTAAGACCTTCCATCTTCAACCTCCTCGCGCAAGGATACGCGTCGAACCATTACAACGAAATCAGTGAACTATCCTCTTTCGTCACTTCAAAAATCCGTCCCTGCAAATCGTAATCAATGAGAACCACCGTGTCTCCCTTTAAGGGAATATCCTCGCCCTCACGGACACGACAACTGACGGTCAATTCGGGCCCCTGTGGCACTGGGACGCGCGCTGTTCCAAAGGTAGTTGTGACTCGACCACTAATCACTCGGCCTCTTAAACCGATTAAGTGAGAGTCGTTAGTGGCACGGTCACTTTCAGGAAATAGTTTTGAAAGCCCTAGTGCGAGATACCGCGTGCCGAATATACTACACAGCAGCGCAGCCCCGACAGAAATCCAGAGCGTGTAACGTGGGGAGTCAACGTTGATATTCAGAAACTCATTAGCAATCAAACCTGACATTCCCCACGTCGCAAAAAGCGCCATTAAGAGAATCGTAAAAGGTACTTTGCCAACGTTCAAAATTCCTAACACGCCAGCAGTAAAGCTGCTACCGCCCGAACCGCTGTCGACATTCACGTCTGCATCGACATCGGTATCGACGTCTACATCAGCCTCAACCTCCACATCGACATCAACGTCCGCATCGGTGCCTCCGCTCCCAAAATCCAGACCACCCATAACAAGTTGGAAGATGGCAAAGAGAAAGACGCACGCAATCGGTGCCGTGAACCAGACATTATACCAGACGAGGATGTAATTGAGAAAATCGCCCATATTTGCTTCCTCCTACAAATCATTCGCGGCAAGAGGAAATCAATGTCATTGCGCGTTTGGCATCGCGGTAGCTGATGTTGTTAATCAGATATTTGTTCCCGTTCACTGTAATTTCAAGGGCAGCTTGACCAAAGAGACGGTGTTTGAGGCTTTGGTCCAGTTTGACCGCTGTAATCTGAGAAAGCGACAGGTTACATTTAACGTTAATGTAGGAGGCACTCAGACTCCCCATCTGCCGCTCCTCTAAGACCAACACCCGATCAGAAGTAATAACGATGAAGTCGGGATTCAGCAGGCTGGATCTCCCAAGCATACACAATCGGACCTGCTCATCTGCGCACAGTTGGGCTTGGGTTGTTTCCTGAATGCGAAAAGGTAACCGATGAAACTCAGCCATCCACGTCACTCCCTACGGAGATGAACCCTCTTGGTTCCCAGGACGGACTTTGGTTTTCAGCGCTGCGAGGTCTGCTTCGACCTTTTCGTTATTCTCAAGTTCATGAAATTTCTGCTCAAGGTCGTCGCCTTGTGTCAACTCAGCCAATGCTTCCGCATGCGCTTCGAGATCTCGGACACGGTCAACTAGCCGATCATAGGCATCAAACGCGGTTGTGTCGATGACCCCGTCAACCGGTGGCGTTGCACCGACGGTGGACTGTAACGCCTCTAAACTTTCAGTGGCAGCCAATTTTGCGGTCTGATAGCGCATCGTGTCCAGCTTGGTTTCCAGCGTTTTCAAACTGGACTTCAGGGAGTCGATTATTTCCTGTTGTGTTTCGATCTGCTCACGGAATAGGTCTGCCTTTTTTACATGCTCACCTTTACGGGTGAGTGCGCGGCGAGCGAGATCTTCTTCCCCCTTTTTTAAGGCGAAGACCGCTTTTCCCTCCCACTTTTCGGCTTCTGTGCCGTGTGTATCGATCTCCCGTTCTATCAGCTTGAGATCGGCGATCGCACCGGCGATTAAAGCCTTGACGTGACGCACATTCTGACGCATTTCCTCTAGCATAAGACCTCGTGTTTTGCGCCCATCTTCCGCTTTTTCTAAGAGATCGTTCACATGCGATCTCACGATGAGCTTGGCTCGATTTAACGTCTGCACGGTTCGGTTCCTCCTTGTAACACTGTTAAGGGTCAAAATGATTAACTCAATTGTGCCTAACAGGAGGTTACAAGGATATTGCCATTCATGGGAGATGAAATGTAAAACGTGATGCGTGAAACGTGAAAGCGACCTACAGTGTCTGGCGTTCATCGGTTCAATGAACTAATACACCAAAATTAAAAAGATGGAGGTGGCGGGAATCGAACCCGCGTCCGAGAGCATTTCAATAGAGGCTACTACATGCTTAGCATAAGCTTTAATGTTTCGTCCACAGGACTCCCTTATGCAAGATTCGCTGCGGACTATCTCAAGTTAATTCTCGCGCTATGCCCCTTGAGAATAAGCAAAGCGCATAGCCCGTTTGTTGACGTCGGGCTAACTCGACGGGACCGCAAATTAGCCGGACGAGCCGCTTTTTTAAGCAGCTAGAGCCAATTCTTCATCGGCAATTAAATTGTTTCCGCCTGTTTAACGAGGCCTGCGGAGACCTCGGCATGCAACCTTTATCTCATCTACTCTCGTCGAAACCTTTTCACCCCCGTATGTAAGTAGGTAACTATCCCGGTGTTTTATTTGCTTAACAACTCAATAACCTTGGCAATACCTAAACAAAGCACACCAAGTGTACAGAAATAAAACGTCATACCAAGTGCTGTTACAACCCCGCCAAGAGACAATTCCGCCGTTGAGGTGGAAGAACTAGACGATACAGATTGACCGAATAAGATAAGCATCGCTATTCCTGCGATGGCTCCAAAGCCTATTGACAGTGTACCGATTATGCGTAATGCCTTAGCTATTGTAGGCACACCTTGACTTTGTGTGGGACCGCCATTAACACTTTCCGCGGATTCAGAAACAGAAGCCTCGGCTATACTTTTCGCGGCTTCGTCGCTGATGCTTTCTGCTGATTCGGGGACAGGGTTACTTGCCCCACAGCTTTTGCATTCGGCAACCTCACCAACTTCCAAGAACCTAACGGCAATATCTTTCCCACAGTTTTTACACTGAAATTTCAGAGCCATAGTTATGCTTGCTCCTAACTTAATCGGTGTATGCAGGTGCTATCTCATATACGACTGAATTGCCCGTTGATCTGCTTCCCTCCGCATATCTTCGCGTTTATCGTAGTCGTGCTTACCACGCGCCAATGCTATTTCGACCTTTACCTTACCGTTACTGAAATAAGCCTTCGTCGGCACAATCGTCATGCCGGTGGGTCGGGTTTTTCCTTCGAGCCGTTTAATTTCTCGACGGTTCAGCAGGAGCTTTCGTTTGCGCTTCGGCTCATGATTCTCGTGATTGCCCTGCTCGTAAGGACCGATATGGGCATCAAGCAAAAAGACTTCACCCTCATCAACACGCGCGTAGCTATCGGTCAAATTCATCCTGCCAGTACGAATCGCCTTGACTTCTGTACCCTGAAGCACTATCCCAGCCTCGAAACGATCCATTAGGTGATAATCGTATCGTGCTTTCTTATTGGTAGCAACGGGACCTGTGGTCGCAACAGACTTCTCAGCTTTCATAGTGGGTGAATTATAGCACAAACGCGTAAGCGGCGCAAGGACAAAAAGGCTTGATTATTCCTCGCATCCGTTGTAGAGTTATAGGGAACATCTGAAACGTGAAGCGTGAAAATAAAATGAACCAATGGACTAATGAACCAAACTAGTAAACATCCCCCATCTCAATAGACCGGGATTCAAAGCAATATGTCGTAACCGCAGTTGAACCAACGAACTATTGTACCAATATAACAGGAGAGATAGATGCGGCAATCAAAGGATAAAATTCAGACGGGATGGGAGGGACGCTTCTACGAAGATTTTGAAGTCGGAGATGTGTATCGAAGCAGATTTGGACATACGGTTACGGAGGCTGATAACACACTGTTCACCCAGCTCACCCATAACACCAACCCACTACATTTTGACCGGCACTACGCCGGGCAGACCAGGTGGGGGCAAATCCTCGTGAACAGTACCTTCACGCTGGCACTGATCACCGGCATGAGTGTTCCGGATGTGAGTGAGAACGCAATGGCAAATCTGGGGTGGGAGGCGGTCAAGCTGCCGCATCCAGTTTTTATAGGGGATACGCTTTATTGCGAAACGGAGGTGCTGTCGAAGCGCCAGTCAAATTCATATCCTGAAGCAGGTATCGTTAGAGTTTGTTCACGGGGCATTAATCAGGACGGGGCAGTGGTCATTGATCTTGTGCGTTCTATCATGGTGTACAAACGGGACAGTGCGCCTAAGAGAGATCTTTTCCCTGAAATAGCATAGAGACGGGAAATGTGGAGGGTGATAAATAAGATGACTAGATGGACCGATGGATCAGTTCAAAATGAAATGAAGGAAAAATAGATGACGGAAGTTCAGAGACATACCAGTGCCCGTCCGCCTCTGGCGGGGGTGCGGATTCTCTCGGTGGAACAGTTTGGCGCGGGTCCCTGGGGAACAATGATGCTCGCGGACTTGGGGGCAGAAATCGTTAAGATCGAAAACCCCGAAACAGGCGGAGACGTAGCACGCTACGTTCCTCCATACACAGGTGAGAGCGATAGTGTCTATTTTCAGAGTTTCAACCGAAACAAAAAGAGTCTCACCTTGAATCTGCAACACCCCGATACAACTGAAATTTTCCACCGACTCGTTTCCATTTCGGATGGCGTTTTTAACAACCTGCGGGGCGATCTGCCTGTCAAACTTGGCTTGGACTACGAAACCCTCGGACAGGTGAAGCCGTCAATTGTGTGCTGTTCTCTTTCCGCGTTTGGGCGCAACAGTTCCCGCGCTGCGGAACCGGGATACGATTACCTAATGCAAGGGTATGCCGGCTGGATGAGCATAACCGGTGAGCCTGACACCCCACCCCAGAAGACGGGACTCTCGCTCGTTGACTTGAGTGCGGGTGTGATGGCGGCACTCGGTTTGATGAGTGCCATTCTTCGGGCACGAGATACCGGTTTGGGCTGCGACGTGGATGTGAGTCTGTTTGACACCGCGCTGTCGCAATTAGGTTATGTGGCGGCGTGGCATCTTACGAAGGGGTATCAGCCACAACGGATGGCGGATTCGTCACATCCGTCTCAGATACCGTTTCAGGTGATGCCCACAAAGGATAGCTGGATTGTGGTAGCGTGTGCAAAGCAGAATTTCTACCAGAGCCTTGTGCGGATTCTGGGTGCTCCGGACCTGGCTGATGACCCACGTTTTCGAGGGTTCGCAGATCGATTGGAGAACCGTGAAACCTTAGTGCCGATCCTGAAAGATCTATTTCGTCGTCGGACCACAGCCGAGTGGTTGGAACTCCTCAAAGGTGAAGTGCCGTGTGCTCCTGTGAACACAGTCGAGGAGGCATTTCGTGACCCACAGGTAATTGAGGATGAGATGATACTTGAGATTCCGCATCCGGAGTTCGGTGTTGCACGTCAGGTAGCGAGTCCGATTAAGATCAGCGATTCCAAGACTGAACATCACCGTGGACCACAACTGGGTGAGCATACAGATGAAGTGCTTGCAGATTATCTCAACATGTCGGCACAAGAGATCGAGGAACTCCGTCGGAACGGAGTACTTTAGACACACGATGACATCCCGACGCCAGCGGGACAGCAAGAGAGGTTATAATACTGTGACAGACGAAACCACCAAACCTAAATATCAGCCACTACCAGTTTCCGAACCCCGTGGAGAGCGGAGACTGATCTACACAAGCGATCCGTCGAATCTCGCATTCTATCAGGTAGGGCGACAGGTTGCCCACATGCCAGACGCAGCGACGGCAAAAGCTGATCCTGCCCGACGCGAGGATCTGATCCGGTGGGTAGATGACCTCGCCCATCACGGCGTGGACAGCTACGCACAAGCTATCTATTCCCAGGGGTGGACGCTTTTATATCGTTCAGATCGGTTTGAGTATGATGCGAGACCCCAACACCAGCGTTTCATCTCTATGGTGGATTCGGGCATAATACCGTTGGAAGTCTTGATCGACCAGACACACAAGCGGGGGATGGAGTTCATTGCAAAGTTTCGGATGAATGACCGCCATGGCAACGGAGGGCAGGGGGCGCGATTCATACTGGACAACCCCGCGTGGCAGCTGGAGGAGTTTCCCGGCGGTCAGGACTTTAGCTTTGAACCGGTCCGGGATTATGTCTTCTCTGTCGCAGATGAAGTGGTAGAACGGTTCGACATTGACGGTTTGCTATTCAACTATATCCGTCATGGGCACTGTTTTCCGACCGATGTTGCCCGTGACCGCCACCCGGTTATGACCGGCTTCTTGCAGCGGGTACACGAGATGTTAGATCGGCGAGGCGCGCGGCAGAGAAAAAATCTGACGTTGGGGGTGATGATTCCACAGGGTTTGGAGGAGTGCCGTAGTTTGGGATTCGATGTCTCTACTTGGATCAAGGAAGGGCTCATCGATTACGTCTGTCCCTGTGATTTCCACTACGTCGATTTCAACGCACCTTACGAGGAGTTCAGCCAACTGACACGCGGATCGGATTGTATGTTGTACCCCACGCTGAGTCCGGTGTTGTGTCGCGGAGATGATCCAACACTGCTCAAGCCAGAAAATTACCGGGCACTTGCACAGAATTTCTACGGCGCGGGAGCCGACGGTATTTCAGTTTTCAACTACCAGTACCACTGGGCACGAAAGGGAGGCACCGCTCGGTATCCGGGACCTGTGGAAGGCTATCCGCTCTCATTGAGCTACTTGCGGGAGCTGCGTGCCCCAAAAGCGGTCACAAGTGGAACGCGTCACTATCGCTTCCATCCCCTATGGGGCGGAGAATCGCCAACTGGATCCGTGAAGGACGATAAGATCGTCTTGACCTGCGGGACGGGGGCGAGCGGAGAATACCGTCTGCGCCTCTGCGAGTCCGTCGTACAAGGAACAGCAGTGGTTCTGCATTTCAGTGCACAGGGATTGCTGCCCAAGGAGGAAATCGTCGTGGAATTCAATGGGATTGAAATCCAAGATGCCCAGCGCGTTTTTCACGCAGACGGTCGATTGGAGACGATAGGGCGGCCACTACCGCCGTTTTCGAGTGTGTGGTTCAACTTGAATATTGAGTGGCTCAACAACGGTGACAACTATCTAAAGGTACAACTTACGTCCCCCAATACGGACACCGAGGTTGTTGTTGATGAGGTTGAAGTGATGGTGATGCCTGCGTAGTGCCCCGGTGAGGGATTAGGCCATTTTCGGCTCTTTCTTTTTCGCCAATCGTGCTATAATTTTGATGGATAAAAGGTATAATAACTTAGTGCGTTCAAATGCATTGGAGGTAAATACAGATGGAAATGAGAAGTTGGTTACAATCCCCGTCAAGCCTCACACACGGTAACATTATCAGGCGAGAAATCTTCTCCAAGAAAGACCCTGACGATCCCCACAAGCCGGGTGCAATCCTCAACTCTATTGATAGTTTTTCCCGGTGCTACCTTGAATCGCGGATCGCGTCGATACCAACGTCCTTCGATGATCGACAGTTGGTCTTCTACGTCGTTGATGGAGATGGCATTTTCGAGACGGCAGACCTCAAGCAGGACGTACACGAAGGAGACGGCATCATTGTGCCGCCGGGGACCACACATACGCTGACAAACGAGGCAGACACACCGTTAGAATTTCTGATATTAGAGGAGGCGCTCGCTGACGCTGCGGGAACGCCCCGTGAAGATGTACTGATCAGAAACTACCGGGAGAATCCGCTTAGTCAGGGACATTGGACCCATCTCGTCCACTCCATTTTCGGAGAGGCTGATGGACTTGCGAAACTGCATTTCGTCCTAATGGTAACAATCGACGCAATGCAGACCCCTGATACCCATGGACATGCCGACGACATGGATGAGGTGTGGTATATGCTCGAAGGCAACGGTATCCACGTGGTAAGTCAGAATGTCTACCGGCAAGTTCCGGGCGATGCGGTCTCTGTTGCGCCATCAAACCCAGGACATACCCTCATCAACGATACGGAGGAACCGCTCAAGACCTTCTACTTTCGACGCAGTCCAGACTCCTGATACCCATGGACATGCCGACGATATGGATGAGGTGTGGTATATGCTCAAAGGCAGCGGTATCCACGTGGTAAGCCAGAATGTCTACCGGCAAGTTCCGGGCGATGCGGTCTCTGTTGCACCGTCAAACCTAGGACCTACCCTCATCAACGATACGGAGGAACCGTTCAAGACCTTCTACTTTGCCCGTTACACGCGGTGATACGATGAGAGGAGAAAGCGAATGTCCACGCTGAAAGCGGGTGCCGCACAGACCAATATCACACGGCCGCTCGGCGCATACCTCGCAGCAGTTCAGTAGGCTGGGTTGAACGGTTAAAAAGCGCATTCCTATCAATGACAATAGAGATGCCGTCTGTCAACAACCGTATCTTATAGATGAGTGTAGTGAAACCCAACACTTGAATCCAACTCACGAAGGTTTTTTTGTTAAGTGTTAAGCAGGTACAAGCCCTCGATGAGGCATCGGGACTAGGAAGCCTGCCCCTACGTTGGATTCATGCTCTGTAGGGGCAACCCCCCGATAAATCCCCGATACATCAGGGCAGGCAGGAACGGAACAGGCGGGATGCAAGCACTTGTGGTTGCCCTTTCTACTGAAGCGCATAACTCCTAATTATGGTAGATTTTAGAATTACTTATACACTGCCAATCGGCGCAGTTGGAAACAGCGCCTACCAAACATGGGGAGCGAAAGTGTCTATTTATTTTTACGATTCATTATAAACAAATTGGAGGTAACGAAAGATGGAAATGAGAAGCTGGCTACAATCCCCCTCAAGTCTCACACACGGTAACATTATCAGACGAGAAATCTTTTCGAAGAAAGATCCCAATGACCCCCAGAAGCCGGGGGCAATCCTCAACTATGTTGATAGTTTTTCCCGGTGCTACCTTGAATCGCGGATCGCGTCGATACCAACGTCCTTCGATGATCGACAGTTGGTCTTCTACATCGTTAATGGAGATGGCATTTTCGAGACAGCAGACCTCAAGCAGGACGTTCGCGAAGGAGACGGCATCATTGTGCCGCCGGGGACTACGCATACGCTGACAAACGAAGCCAACACGCCGTTAGAATTTTTGATATTGGAGGAGGTACTTGCCGACGCTGAAGGGACACCGCGTGAAGATGTACTGATCAGAAACTACCGGGAACACTCTTTGAGCCAGGGGCATTGGACGCACCTCGTCCATCCGATCTTCGGTGAGGATGATGGACTTGCGAAGATGCATTCTGTCCTGATGGTTACGATTGATGCGATGCAGACCCCTGATACGCATGGTCATGCCGATGATATGGATGAGGTGTGGTATATGTTAGAAGGGAATGGCATCCATGTGGTGAGCCAGAACGTCTACCGGCAACATCCGGGCGATGCGGTCTCTGTCGCACCATCAAATCCCGGGCATACACTTATCAATGACACGGAGGAACCGCTCAAGACCTTCTATTTTGCCCGTTATACCCGCTGACGTAAAACGTGAAACGTGATGCGTAAAAACAATTGGCTCAATAGACGCTTTCGCCCCTCGGTTTCGATCCCGATGAATCGGGACAGGCGGAGTGGGACTCGATAAATCCGGATTTGGAGTGTCTCATTAATTCTAAGATCCACTTAGGAGTTACGCAGTTCAGTTTGTGGTAGGGCGATTTATCGACCGTCCGGACGCGCAATGAATTGCGCTACTACAAACCTAAGACCTTACTGTAGTTGCCCGTTTCTTAATCCCGATGATCGGGGATTCATCGGGCGCTGGAAATGGCGTACTGCGGTGATGAATCACCGAACTGCAAAGTTTTGAGTGTTTAAGTGCGTAAGTCCTACCACTATAATGAACTAATGAACTCAATCGGTTTCAATTGCACAATTCCTCAACATACACTAAAGGAAAAAAATAATGGCTACATTGAAAGCTGGGGCTGCCCAAACCAACATTACGCCACCGCTCGGCATATACCTCGCGGGTTCGTTGAAGGCGCGTCATGCTACCGAAGTTCACGATGAACTCCACGCGAAGGCACTGGTACTTGACGATGGGACTACGCAGATCGCTTTTGTGATCTGTGATGTTATCTGTATCCCTCGCGCGACGTGCGATGCCGCCAAAACCTTGATCGCGGATCGGGTCGGGATTCCGGGTGAGCAGGTGCTGATAGCAGCAACCCACACGCATACAGCTCCCGCGATGAAACTGGGCTTTGAGACTATTCCCGATCAGGCCTACCTCGACTTCTTTTCTGCCCGCGTTGCCGATGCCGTTCAGTTGGCAGCAGGACGGGCACAGCCAGCGAGATTGGGGTACGGCGTAGGGAAAGAGTCGCGCTGCGTATTCAATCGGCGGTTCCGCATGGAAGACGGCACAGTGAAAATGAATCCGGGATACAGTAACCCTGACATCGTCGAAACGGTGGGACCTACCGATCCGGATATCGCTGGACTTTTCGTCGAAACGGTTGAGGGCCAACCGATAGCGGTGCTCTCCAACTACGCGCTGCATTATGTTGGTGCACCGGGACACATGATTTCCGCAGATTATTTCGGGCTATTTGCCGAAGAACTTCAGCGGATGGCGGGTGCAGAATTCGTTGCGATGCTCTCCAACGGCTGTTCAGGCGATATTAATAACATCAACGTGCACCATCCACCGACAGATCGACGTCCCTTTGCCCAGACACGGAAGGTCGCCCGAATCGTTGCAGCGGAAGTTTGGCGGACATGGCAAACCACCCCAATGCGTGATGACGTAGCCCTCTCGGCGGCACAGACAGAGATCACGTGCGGCATACGGAAACCGACCAGTGCAGAACTTGCGGAGTATGAAGCGAAATGGGCGAACGCAAGCGATGATCCGACTGTTGATGAGCTCTATGCCCGTGAACGGATTCTCGTCAACGAGTGGGAAGATACACGCACGACCCCGATTCAAGCCTACCGGGTTGGAGATTGTGGAATCGTTGCGTTGACTGGGGAGATTTTCTGTCAGTTCGGCATTGATCTGAAGGGTGCCTCGCCGCTCAACCCGACGTTTATCATCGAACTTGCCAATGACTATACCGGCTACGTTCCCACGCCGCTTGGGCACGAGCATGGCGGCTATGAGACATGGTTAGCACGGAGCAGCTATCTTGCCCCTGACGCTGGCGGGCAGATGGTCGATACAGCGTTGGCGTTATTGAAGGACCTCGCAACTTCGTAATTTAGGGGTAATCCGAGTTTTTTGGAAGTTAGTGGCTCTGAATCTTCTGATTTCTTGGGCTTGTTCTGTCCGGGCGAGGCAACCTCGCCCCTACGACTCATGGGTTCACATTTCATTCGCCCCATCAGCGCCATAGATAGCAGATGCGATAAGTAACATCAGAAAGGACACACATGGCTACATACAAGATTGCAGTTATTCGAGGCGATGGCATAGGAATAGAGGTGATGGAGGAATCCCTCAAGGTCCTGAACGCCGTCGCCGATACATATGACATCACATGGGACTTTGTCGAATTTCCTTGGGGTTCAGATTACTATTTTGAGCACGGTCACATGATGCCACCCGATGCGCTTGATATACTGGCGGAGTTCGATCAGATTTATCTTGGTGCTGTTGGACATCCCGACATCCAAGACCACCTGACGCTCAATGGACTTTTACTGCCTATCCGGCGCAGGTTCGATCAGTACGTTTGTGAGCGACCGAATACGCTTTTCCCCGGGATCAACGGACCTCTTAAAGACAAGGGACCTTGGGACATCGATTTGGTGGTGATACGGGAGAACACGGAGGGCGAATATGCCAACGTCGGCGGGTTTCAGTACCAAGGGTTCCCGGAAGAGATCGGCGTGCAGGTTGGTGTATTTACTCGCCACGGCAGCGAGCGCGTCATTACCTACGCCTTCGAGCAGGCGCGCGCCCGAAATAAGAAACGCAAGGTTACTTCGGTCACGAAGTCGAACGCACAGGGTTATGGCATGATCGTCTGGGATAATGCTTTCGACAGGGTCGCGGAAAGGTACCCTGACATAGAGACGGAATCGTTGCTTGTGGATGCGGCATGTATGGATTTTGTGCGGAAACCGGAGGATTTCGATGTAGTGGTCGCGAGCAATCTGTTTGGGGATATCCTGACAGACATTGGCGCAATTATCACCGGGAGCATGGGGCTGGCTCCGAGCGGGAATATCGATCCGCAACGTCGATTCCCGTCGATGTTTGAGCCGGTCCACGGCAGCGCGCCAGATATTATGGGGCAAGGTATCTCTAACCCACTGGCGGCGATTACCTCCGGCTCAATGATGCTTCGGTTCATAGGTGAAACGGAAGCCGCAGACACGATAGACACAGCCGTGCTACAGGTGATCGAGAAGGGCGAAACCCTCCCACCGGACCTCGGTGGCCAAGCCACAACCTCACAGGTCGGCGAAGCTGTAGTAAGCGCGCTCGGTTAATATACCTTCCATAGCTCGTAGTAGCGCATTTCTTAATCTCGCCTGTCCCGATCCTATCGGGGGATTCATCGGGGAAAGGGTACGGGGCTTTAAGCCACCAACCGCGTAAGCCCTGACGGAATGATTGACTTCTTGTTTGCAATATGCCATTCCGATATGTTAAAATAATAGTCACAGATGGTAGAAGGGGCTATCAGATATAATTCTGAGAATCCTAGGACTTATGCAGCTGGCTGATAAGTCCCCCGATAAGTGGTACATCCCGCGTGTTCCGTTACTGCCTGCCCCGATGTATCGGGGGATCGGCATAAATCAGGGTTCAGAAACCCAAACCACCTCACTAAAACGCACTAAAACGCACACTCAGATAAAAAATGTGTGAGGATATGTGACAGCCGAACAAACAAATTCCTTGCCCTACCAACTAGACTTACGAAAATATGCAAAATATGTGAGAATATGTGACATATTGTGACATTAGGGCGGCTTACGCACTTCAGATTGTAGCCGCCTGTTTTTTCATCCCCCGTCCGGACGCGCAATGAATCCCCGATAAATCGGGATTAAGAAATGCGCTACTACGAACCGAATTGCGTAACTTCTATTTTATCTTGACCTGTCAAATTCCTTTCTAGTATAATTGGACTTATCAGTAATAGGAACTATTACTAATAGTACAGTAAGCATACTCTGTCCGCTATAGTCATGGTGAATCCCAACGCTCACGTTTCACGCTCTACTGCTAGTGTATACCGTTCATCAGTTTAATGAACCAACGAACTAAACGTGCTAATATGAAAGAGTTAAGTGAAGGGCTTAGGCAAGAAGGCTATCGATTTACCCGTCAACGCCGGATTATCCTTGAAGAAGTGCAACGGCAGCAACATCACCCAAGCGCGAAAGAGGTTTATGATGCGGTAAAGATCCGTCTGCCAAATATCAGCTTGGGCACTGTCTATCGAGGTCTTGGTGTGTTGGTCGAACTCGGATTGATTCACAAGGTGGAGCACGGCGAATACGCTCGCTTTGACGCAAACCTCACAGAACATCATCATCTGATCTGCACAGATTGCGACCAGTTACTCGATGTTGATGCCCCGCTCTCTGAACCGCTTAACACGCAGCAGTTCAAAGCGAGGGGGTTTGAGGTGCAAGGGTACAAACTGGAGTTATACGGCTTGTGTCCGACATGTGCGGCTAACCAAAGTTGATTTATATTCAGCCTTTTGGAACTGTGTTACACGAGGAAATATTACAATGACATACAGGATAACAGTGATTTTAACCGGACAACCGGAAGGTGGTTATGTCGTAACATGCGAAGAATTACCCGAACTCCTGACCGACGGTGACTCGGTAGATGATGCACTCAACAATGTTGAGGATGCCTTTGCTGCAACACTAGAGCTATACGAGGATTTAGGACGTCCATTGCCTGAAGGCATTCAGTTCTCTGATGAGGAGGCACCCACTCGAATAAACCATCCATGGTTTCAAACAATGACCCCAAAGTTAGAACCAAGATTCTCTGTCAATGAGGCTTCATCTGTTGAGAGCAGTCCTTTTTGGTTTCAAGCGATAGTTCCCGCGTCAGAACAAATTCAACCGGCTCTATGAGATACCGAGAAATTGCACGAAAGTTAAAAAGGCTAGGTTGTTATGAAATAGCCAGAAGAGGTGGTGGATCTCATCGAAAATGGTATAACCCATTGACCGAAAGGGCAACAACTATACCCGATCACGGTAGCAGTGATTTGGGAACAGGAATACTTCGCTCTGCCCTCCGCAAATTAGAAATTGATTGGCAAGACTTCAACAACGCCTAATCACTTACTTGATACTGACGTACCACTCTCTGAATTGCAGATGGAGGTCTTGGGTGGAAGGGTTGAAATTTCGCAAGGCACAAGCAGCCGATAGTGAGTTTGTTTTTAGCGCAAAGAAGGCAGCGTTTCGAGAATATGTGGAGCAGATCTGGGGCTGGGATGAGGTCTATCAAAAAGAGCTCCACAATAGGCGTTTTGCTTCACAGGATCTTCGCATTATCCAGTTTAACGGGACCGACGTTGGTTTTTTATCAACGTCCACCACTCCTGACACGCTCAATGTGGATCAGATCTATATCCTGCCTGAATATCAGGGAAGGGGATTTGGGGCAGCGTGCATGAGGGGTATTATTGACGATGCCAACCAAGAACAAAAGTCTGTAACGCTTCAGGTGCTAAGAATTAACACGCGTGCCACAGCTTTTTATGAACGGTTAGGATTTACGATCGTCGATGAAACTTCGACACATTTTCAGATGAAGAGAGGTCCGAAATAGACTGTAGTGGTATGGTAATTTTAGAATCAATTAGACACGCCTAACGCGCAGCCAACCCCCTAAATCCCGTCCCCGATAAATCCCCGATACATCCCCGATACATCGGGACAGGCGGGATGTACCACTTGTCAGGGGGACTTGGGGAACTCCGCCAAGTCGGAGCTATGGGTAAATGTGTTCTTATTTCTCTAACCCACCATAGTTCTCCTGTAGGTCAAAAACTCTCAGAACGGGGAGAGAGCTTCGGAACCCACTACTTAACTCACCGGTGACTAAGTGGAAAACCCACACATTGTTATGATCGGCGACAAGTCACAAGCCGGAACATATATTCTGCGGATTCGTCTCAAAGAGGATACCACATTACGATTCGGACGGTTCAAGAAAGGGAAGCTAATTTCACTCCCTGCTGGTGAATATGCTTATGTTGGCTCCGCACTCGCAGAGAAAGGTGCGACCACGTTGGCACGGCGGCTCATTCGGCACGCAACGCGAAGCGGCGATCAACCCGCACACCATATCCGAGAGGCGATGCTCAGCCGATTTGCTGAATGTGGTTTGGGAGACGAAGATCTGCTACCACGACGGGGCAAAACCTTGCATTGGAACGTAGATTTCCTCTTGGACCTGCCTTCGGCGGAACTTGTAGGCATCTCCGCAATCCGCTCACGCAAGCGATTGGAAGATAGGCTTGCGAAGCGGTTAGAGGAGGATCCACATACGGGGATTATCGAGCGCGGCTTAGGCGCGAATGACGTGCCGGGCAATACCCATCTGTTGTGTGTCAGTGCAGCGGAGGCGTGGTGGGCATCGCTCCCGGATCTGCTTGCGAGTATGGAGGTAGGGAAGTCGTAACAAGAACTGCGCGGGGCAAGATGCCCCGCCTACTGAAATTTGGGGCACTTACGCTTAGAAAATATCTGTTTCATGTAGTTCATTGCAGGCTCGCTCTGTTTATAGTAGATTTTACAATTACTTAGACATCCCCACTCACAGCCAACCCCCTAAATCCCCCAACCCCTCCTTCCGCAAGGCGGAATCCCGATGAATTGGGACTTGTCGGGGGGGGGGGGGGAAATTGGTCAGAGGGACTTTGGAAACCTCTTGAAGGTCGGAGTTATAGGTAATGTCTACTTATTTCTATAATTCACCATAATACAGAATTGAGCCTGTTTTTATTTCTACCGCTGGATGGGATATACATGCAGATAGAAGCGGTGGTGTAACGTCCCTACCGTAGCAACATTGATCAGTGAAATATTGAAATGGATTGCGGGGTGCGAGAGATAAAAGAACGCGATTTCTGATGTGATGATGACATCGTCCGACACCCGTAACTTGGAACCTTACCGCCGACGCCCACGAATCGTGCCATCGCGCCCGATGGGGATTGAATCTGTAGTGGGAGTGGATCCCGGTTCCGGCATCTCCCACGATGAGAGGGACGCGCCGGTTGGACGGGTGCCTGTGGGACGTCGAAGTGGGGATTCAGCGGGAGTATAGCGGATCGCCAAGTGCGGGGTTTTGATTTGTGCGCCGCCGCTGCCGTGGGAACGCATCGCCGCTTCTAAGATACCGGTGGTTAGATAGGTCCGCTCAACCGGACTGGGTGGAATACCGGTTAGGAAGAAGTCTTCGATATTCAGCCCCATGTAGCTGAAAACGGCGTGCGTTGGTCCCGAATCGGTGTGGTATTCTATTGCATCAACAGCGTTGCCGCGCCTGGCTGCGTAGGCGAACTTTCGGACATAGCCGTTATCGCCTAGCATCAACGCCGCACCCTTCAACCCATCGCAGTACTCAATTAGAAAGACGTGCGGATCTTCGACCTGCGAAGGGTCGAGGTGCCCGGGTCCCTCCTCAATCGTGCCGAGGGCATGATCAGCGAGTTCAGTCGACCATCGCCCTTCATCGGCAGCACGCCAAACCGCATCGCCGGACAAACATTGGACGGAACAAACACCCGTCTCGCCACCCTGTCGCCGTTCCACCTGACACTGCAAGCTTTCCAGCGCATGGAAGCCGTAGCGTTCAATCATGTGAAATCCGATGGACAAGGCTTCGCCAATCGGTTCGCCAAGTGGATGCTCAAAGTTGGGTTGTCGCCAAGCCACCGGTAACGCTGAACCTGCCCAGAATGGTATACCGAGCTGCTGGGCGGTTGTGTACATCCAGTGGGCATCGTCCCATCGGTAGGAGAAATGTTTGTCGTTGTAGATAGGAATGGGGTGATCAGACTCGGCAATCACGCCGCAGATTTGTTCAAGGAAGTATCGCCGTGGCAGCATCTCTTGACCCAAGGTAGAGCGTGGGTAGTCGCCGTGCTCACCGATGAGCAGGACTGCGTCTACAGCCAAACTTTCCCCGCCGAGAGTGAGCGCGGCACGAATGCTCTCGTAGATGGGAATGTCGTATTCGCGAGCGATTTGTCGCCCGACATCATTTTGATGGATTTGATCGATGAAGAGTGAAGCGAGCTGGGTGCGCGGTGCAATCAGTCCATCGTCCATAGGAAAGCCACGTAGGAATTTGGGGACTATCACGCCGGCGTGACTGTTTGGAAAAAAGGTGGTTACGATAGCGGCAACGCGAAAAGGTTTTGCCATCGAATCTCTCCTCAAGAGTTCCACGGGTTACGTCACAGCGTCAAGGTGAGTTCGGCAACCAGAGAAATGAGAGTACTTGGTTCATGCGGGGTAATCGGCGGGATTGCTCAACCAGAGGTTGATCTGATTGGGTCGAACACCAATGAGACAACGGAACTTTCCGCTGGCGTTCTTTGACCTTTGTCAAGCTGGCTTTGGCAAGCAGGGCTGCGACCGAATCGGGATGGAGGGGTTTATCTTTCGCAAGATAGCAATCGCTATTCTGCCGAAAGCGGTCTGAATAGGCAAAATATTTGATCTGACCACCCTCAGACAGGACAATTGCACAGACATGCGAACTTAGGCGGGTGTAGCGAATGGCTGTACTGGTCAAAGAGGTCGAATACTTTTCCGCAAGGGTGTCAATCGCGGGCAAACCGATTTCAGGCAGATCTGCAGCGTCCGCTCGAAAAATGGGAGAGGGCATCAGCAGCTCGACTGCGAACTGATTGGCACGTTGCTCCTCTAATCGGTGCGAATCAAATCCGCGTAGATCTTCGCGCTGACAGCGATGCTGAGGGACAAATTCCGCCACCGTGTCTTTATGATCTGTGGCAGAAATTTGCCCTCTCTCTAAGTAGTAATGCCCTAACTCATGAGCAATGGTGAAATTCTTTCTGGACTGTGATTGAATCAGGTTGTTCAGCAGGATACCCCAAGTATCGCCGACCCGCATCAAGCAACCATCGTACTGGCTTTCCATTTCACGTTCCCAGACGACGATTTGTAGTTGTTCTGCAATTTCTCGCGGTTGGATCGGGATTCCCTGAATATTTAGTTCACGCAACAACTGTCGCGCGCCCTCAGCGGCTTCCAGGGTGGGGTTCGAGGATACCTGTTTTGCAATCCGATCTTTTCGGGAAGGCCTCTGATTCATAACTGTGCAACAGATCCTTCTAAATTCTTCTATTTTCCGTTTTTATCTTTAAGAAATTGGTAGAATTCGAGCATCGAGTCTTTATCTTTTTCCGAAAGTTCCATGATACCTCTGAACATAACGCTGACTCTCGGATCCGCTAAAAGGTCATCGTAGCCATGCTCCTTCTTGCCAAGCAGATAGTCTGTAGTAACTTTCAACGCATCGGCGAGGCTCGAAAGTGTGTCGAACGCCGGTTTACGCGCACCAGATTCAAACTGTGAAATCGCCGCAGGCGTTAGTTTTGCTGCTTTGGCGAGTTGTGTTTGCGTCATTCCGAGTTTAGAACGACGTTTTTTGATACGTGCTGAAACAGACATAATCATAATACTCCTTTCTCATAAGTTAAAGTAAAAAACGATGGGCGTAACAATCGCAGAAAACAGTGCTCCCACGTCTTTCTAACGATTGTGATTCTTATTTTAACATATTACGGCGTCCTATTGCAATAAATAAAACGCAGATACCGAGAATTTATTACAGAAATATGTGTTGCGAGCAGATCGGTTTGGCCGCGCTGTCTACCAAAATTAAGGACTGTCAGTCAGGCTGCCGGAACTGGCACACCGACGTTGATATATGACCAGCGACCTACTATCCGCGAGATCGGTAAGGCCTGCGTTACCCGTTATGAGGAGTGGGCGGGGAATTTCGTTCCTACAGCTGGGGAGAAATTCGCATAAACATCAACGCACGAGGTTCTGCTGACATTACCTGCCTATAAGCAGATACAGCGAAATGCAACCATGGTAGACTTTAGAATTACTTGAGAGGTGTGTATAAATCGCTTTCGTGTGGGAGAGTGCAATCTGCGATTCAGACAAATAGCCCCGCCGGGGTTTTGGGGTATGGGGTTATCCGTATTCTATAAACATGTCGCCCCTCTGGGGCTAAATGCCTCCTGTCCCGTCCTAAAATAGTCCCGTTTCGCTTTTCGGTTTCTATCTTGAAAATCCTTAAATCCTCGATAAACCGGGATGTACCACTTGTCAGGGGGACTTTGGAAACTTCTCGAAGGAATGAAGATTAATTTATTAATTCGGTAATTTCCGAGCGATGTCCGGTGCGGTTGGAAACCGCACCTACCGGGCGCCTGGGAATAATTATAGAATTACCGAATTATTCTCTGAAACCTCATACAGTTTGCCGCACATTTCTCAGATTGTCCGACAACTGCACGGCTTGCCAAATCAGTAACACTAAAATATCAACACGTCCCCGGCCACTTAAAAAACATAGCAGGGATGAACCTATCCACCAGTCACGGGTATAACTCTTATAGAAGCATACCGATTAGAATACACACTTTTGTTAATTAGATTCGTTTTTGCTTCTTGACAAGACTTTGTGACTATGATAGAATCTGACAAATCTACGCCAGATAGCATATTATGTGCCGGTCAGCACACAAAAAATTCGGAGGAGTCACCATGATCATTAAGAGGTATTTCTACGTTATTATATGGCTTTGCATCTTTGCATTACTATCTCCGCATGCGGATTCTGCTGTTGATGAGCAGCTATCCGTGGGGCTTTCGGAGGCGGCGGTCAAAATCGTTGACAAAGTCGATATTGGTCGAATGCGAAAAGATATTGCTCGACTATCTAATCTTCCCACCCGCGTTACTGGCTACGACGAAGCTGCGTCAGGCAGTAAATATATCTTTGATCAATTTGTCGAGATTGGTCTGCAAAACGTCGAGAGCCGTGAATTCCCTGTTTCCGTTCCGATAGACCACGGCGACGGGAAGGTAGAAATTCTCTCCGAAGATCAGACGCTCCTGAAGACCTACCGAATTTGGTCCATCTGGCCCAACCTTGTTCGTACCTCCTTCCTCCCCAACGGTGTTTCCCATCTGGTAGTTAGTGGCGAAACCTTTGAGGACATTGCAAAATCCTACCAAGTTGACCCGGAATCCATTTTAGCTGACCCGCATAACCAATACCTCCGAGACCAAGCGACCGATGGCAGTGACAACGATGATGATGGCGAAATTGACGAACCGGGTGAACTTGTACTGGTAGAAGGCAACTCACTTTTTATCCCCACGGGTGGACTGACCGCACCTATCTTTTACGGCGGAAGTGGCGAACTCTCGTCGTTCAACGGGAAAGATGTGGGCGGCTTCTGGCATAAAGTCGAACCGAATGATACGCTGGCGGACCTCGCTCACCGTTTCCGTATCGGCGTAGGCAGCATCACTGACGACGTTCTTAACGGTCACCTCCAAAAGACACAAGACGGCATTGATAACAATGAAGATGGACAGATTGACGAATACGGCGAGATTCCCCCGCTAGCTGAGATCTTGCAATGGGATAGTGATGGCATTGATAACGACGGTGACGCTTTCGTAGACGAGCGTCCCGGCGATGAAACGGATGGCATTGATAACAACAACAACGGGCAGATCGATGAAGAAGGGGAGTTTGTCGCCGCTTATGAATCCAGTATCTTTATTCCTCAAGGCAGCATTGCACTCGTCGACTTCAATTCCAGTACTAAGTGGATTAACGCGGCAATGCTCGGCGCGAAAGCTGTACTCTTCATCGAGCCGGAGACCACTATTCGTGGCGAGGCTGAGAACAAATTTTTGACGGTGCCTGCCAACATCCCTCGCTTCTGGATCTCGAAAGAGGATGCCGATGAACTCTTGACTATGCTTGGTGAAGGGGTCGAGCAAACGGACGCCCCCGCCCAGAAGCTTCATGCACGCCTCACCAGCACTATTACGTGGGAACAGCGAATTGGACAAAATATCCGTGGCTTCCTTGAAGGTGGAGACCCAACCCTGAAAGATGAGTTGGTCGTTCTCACCGGTTACTATGACTCGATGTCGGTTGTCCCGGCGATGGCGCCGGGGGCTGATCCCACCGGTGGGATCGCCACGTTGCTGGAACTTGCGCGTATCTTTAGTGAAGAGGAATTCCGACCGGGCCGTTCCCTTCTTTTTGTCGCAACAGATGCACATTTCCAAGGGTTGGGAGGTATGCGTGCATTTATGGAAGGGATTGGTCAGGACATCGTCGGACGGGAAGCAGATTCCCCGGGCACACCGACAATGCGCGGCTTGCGGCGCGGCTTGAGCACCGACCTCTTTGAGTTTGAGGAATTGGGACGCAAGCTACTGCTATCCATCGATCGAAATGTGTTGGTAGACCTACCCCCTGACTTTTTCCACGAGGTTCATGCACTCAAAGCAGATGTTGTCTCGCTTGCAACGACGCTCACCGACCTGCAATCAACAAAGGGAAAAATCGACTCGTTGCGAAACGCCCAACGTGAAGCAAAGGAGAAAGAGAAGAAGAAGTTAGAAACCACCAAGAAACGGGAGAAACAGGGATTCACCGAAGAGGAGAAATCCCGACTTGAAGTTAACCTTGCAAAGTTCAAGAAGGACGCACTGCAGACCACCCAATTCCTTCAATCAATGCTGCAACGCACGCTACACTTGCGCACACAAGCATTGGCAGAGTGTCGCGAAACCCAGCGAGATCTGATTGAACAGATCGCCTTACCAATGGCTCGGTTGGATGTGTGGGCAATCGATAAGCTGGAAGCCGATTTGGCAGCAAAACGGATTGAAGGAAAATATGTGCAAACACCAGACAGCAGCTATCTTGTACCGAAGGAAAGGGAGGACGAAACTTATTACCTGCCTGCCCCAAGTGACCTGCCGTCACATTTAGAACCAGATCTGCAGCTGCTCTCAGTAAACCTACAGGATTGGGAGTTTGAAGACCCACGGAAGTTTACCCTCCAGTATGCTCACGAGAAGTTGTTAGACCGTCACCTTGACTTCAAGGGTTTAGAACGAATCAAGTCTGCCCGTAGGATTGTCAACCGGGCTGAAAAATCCTTGGAAGCCTATATCGAAGAGGAACGACAACTCCTCGAACGCACCCTCGCAACCATTCCCGCAAGCAGCGACTCAGAAGATCTTATCAGAAATGCCATCACCCAGTTAGGCGCTAAGCCTGATCATGTCCCCGACGGTTTCGTTGATGAGCTAAAACTCTTCCTCAACGAATCGACCCTCAAGCAGTTCGATATTGTCCAGACTCAACTCCACCAGAAATTGGAGATGATGGATCCGACAGGAGGGACAGCGACATCGCGAGAGTTAGACCAGATCCTCATTGATGACCTGACCCGAGATAAACAGAGCATCCTTGAAACCGCGATGCGTAACGCCCGTCTGGAACGGTATCGAATTGAGAACCTCCTCGTACGCCATGCGACGCTGAACCGCCCTTATCTCGCGGAAGAGGCGCTGGTCCTCCGTCACTATCTGCCTGAAGACGCAGCAGACCGCGCGATGACCGTCCGGGAACAGATCTTCGCTCAGATCGAAGAACAACATCTGTTAGAGGTGGTGAAGAAACGCGCCAAGAACGACATTGTCGAACTCCAGAACCTTCTGAACGTGCTCGATCGTCTCGATCGCGATCCGGACGAGGAGACCAAGATCCTCCTGCGTGACAACCTCCTCACGATGCGTAACGCCCGATTCCGGAATCTGCAGAAACGGGTGGAAAAGATTGCACGTATCAGCGAGTCGGAATACACACGGAAGATCCGTTCCATCGAGCAAGCAATTGCCTTGCAAGATATCTTCAACCGCTACTATACTTCGCTCTTTATCTCGATTGACCTCTCCAGCCAGAACGACCAATTCGGCGTATTTAACAAAGGCTGGTTCTACGACCAACAACCCGAATTTGTCCTCCGCCGCGAGTTCGCGTCTATCGGTAACAAACTTGCGGAATACGCAGAGCAAGCCGATTTCGGCGAGCGTATCCAGAAACTATGGACTTTCACTGACGACCAGATCCGCCAAGCAGTGATGAATACCCAGTGGGTAGTTGCAGCGGGTATCGACCCGAAAAGAGCGATTGAAGGAAAGAGTCTGGAGAGTTTAGTCACTGAACATTACGCAACGCTGGTCGGACTTTCCGGGGTTTCGCGACTGATGAAGATGCAGTTTGAACAGATGAGAAATCAGGGTGAGCCTTCGGAGGATATGTTGAAGGATATGGACTACATCCGCAAGGAGGTCGAGCGATTCATCCGCAACGACATCCGGGAGGCGCGGAAGAACCGCAAGAATAGGGTTCGTCTGCTCAATCGGCTGGATGCGATGCTTGCCCTACGTTACGAGGATCCGTCGGAATTTACCCAAGACGAGGTCGATGATATTAAGGCACTCATTAACATCGCGGGTTTTGGCGGTGAGACCAACTTTGTCAACGCAATCTCTGCCAGTGGCGGTAAGATTTGGAAGACCTACATCCCCGGAAAGATTGCTTTTGATAGCGAGGTGGCGACCCTCACCGGCTTTACGGGCATTGCTTTTGCTACGATCGACGATGCACGTGTACTTACGGATACCCCGCTCGACACAATTGACCGCATGGACCTGCGTAGAGACGGTGCCTTACACAAGCAAGCGAAAACCCTCGCCGCCATTCTTATCCAAGGGATGCGCGACCCGAAGATGCCTACCGCCGCCCGGGTGGGCAACTTCTACTGCAACCTATTTGGGGATGTAGTTGAGTATGATGCGCGTGAGAGCGCCCTACCAAACAAACCGGTGGAGCATCCTATCCTTGCTCTGCGGAGTCAGCACAAAACCATGATGGGCGTACGCGGCGATCTCATCGCAATGGGGGATAACAAAGGAAACTTTGAGGTCGCGGGACTTGCAATGGAGGGGCGCGCCACTATCCGCCTCAAAGGAACGCAGGAGGTGGAAGCCTATATCCTCGACTCCGATTCTGGGGATATTGTCTACGCACCGGATCTCGGAAACTTTGGTGCAAAACTTTTGCCGAACCTGATCCCGATTAACACCCACCGCCGCGGTTGTCGAATTGTGGTTTTCCCCTGTGTGTCGACTACCATCTACGATCTTGTGGATCAGCGTTATCTACGGACACTTCGTGAACTGGAGGTTTTTGACGCCGCCAGCGACAGCCCACCAGAAAAATATGGCGTGTCAAAGCCGTGGCAGCAAGAAGGTGTCTCAGCGACTGAGCCAATCGCGCTCGTCTATTCGGAACCCAACAGCCGTATCAAGGTTGGCATGGCATACGGACAGATTGGTAAACGGTTACTATTGATTAAAGCGAGCAAGAGTGGGACGAAAAATCCAACGCTTTATACGGGCGAAGGATTTGTTGTGCGTGAAAACGGGAGCATTCGTGTGACACCATACGTTGTTGTCCGCGATATGTGGTGGCTCGATGAGAACCGGGCGAGTTTGTATAAACGGTTCGGTATCAGCAGCGATCGACTCGACCAACTCCACCAATTTGCGAACGAACATCTGAATCAGGCGGAGGCCGCCCTCACGCAAAAAGACTATCAGCAGGCGCTCAAGCTGGCTCGGGCCGCTTGGGGATATGAATCTCGCGCTTATCCTGATGTAAAGAAAACAGGCAATGATGTGGTCAATGGCGTCATGTTTTACCTCGCTCTCCTGATCCCATTTGCTTACTTTATGGAACGGTTGATATTCGCCTTTCCAACGGTCCAAAAACAGATTATGGGGACAGCTGCAATCTTCCTCGTTGTATTTTTCTTTTTGGCACAGGTGCATCCCGCTTTCCAGATAACCACAACGCCAGTTATCATCCTCATTGCGTTTGTCGTCCTTGCGTTGACGGCGATTGTTATCAGCATCATCGTCCGGAAATTTGAAGAGCAGGTGGAAAAAATCAAGCAGGAAGGATCAAAGGTGTACAAGGCGGACGTGGGACGTTTGTCTGCCTCCGCTGCCGCTTTCAGTCTGGGTATTTCCAACATGCGGAAACGGAAGGGGCGCACCATTCTGACCTGTAGTACGCTGGTTATCCTCACCTTCACGGTTATCTCCTTTACGTCGGTGCGTACATTTATGCACCCCAACAGTACCAACCTACCGTCAGTAACACCGCGATACACCGGGATGCTCATCCGAGATCAGTATTGGAATCCACTTGAGGAACCGGTTGTAAACTCGATTACAAATGATTTACGAAAGACCCAGATCCCCGAAAAGGACCTACGACTACTGCTGAAGAAGCGGTTGGGGCAGGAAGGTAAATCTGGAGAGCAGGTTGACACAGAAATTGAGGCAATCATAGCCCAATTACGCCAGCAGGAATCATTGGTCGAATTAGGTGAAGGCTCTGTCCTACGAGTGCACAACATTGTCGCACCACGTGCGTGGTATCAGTCTGCAGGAACGGGCGATCAGTCATTTGTACAACTTGAGCGTACCCCTAATCTGCAAGACCCTGTACCGCCTGTCAACACGACTACCGGTCAGCCGAAGACCTATTCCGCCACTATGTTGGTCGGGATGAGTCAAGACGAACCCGGTGTCACGGGGATTGACCGCTACCTACAATACGGTCGATGGTATCACCCGGACGATGAAGCGGAGTGGCCCACGCAATGGCCCTACGCCTGTGTCCTCCCGAAAGGTATGGCAGATCTGCTCGGCATCACCGAAGCCGATATGGGCAAAGCGACCGTATCCGTATATGGTGCGGACTTCACCGTTACTGGCGTACTCGGTATTGGCTTCAAAGATCTACAGGATAACGATGGCGAGGAACTGACACCTGTTGACTACCAACTGATGCAGCAGCAGGAAGCTCGAGGCGGCGGTGCAGGTGGACAGAACCAAGCCATGGAAGGTGAGTTGGAGAAATATATCCATCTGCCTCCTGACGCTGTGGCTATCCTTCCGTACGATGTGGTGATGAATCAGGGCGGGACGCTACGCTCCGTCGCTGTGAACATGGAAGCACAACCCGGCGATCCAACAATCTTCAGTGCGGCAGATAAACTGGACCTGATCATGGCACCCTTGATGAACCGAATCGCACTTGACTTTTTTGTTGGGAAAGATCGGGATACCTACCTCTACAGCTCAATCGGAATGACCTCATTCTCTGGGATGGGCAACCTGTTCATACCGATCTTGATTGCATCGCTGATTGTCTTGAACACGATGCTCGGCGCGGTCTACGAACGGGTCCGTGAGATCAGCATCTACAGTTCTGTCGGGCTTGCTCCTGTGCATATCGCCTTCCTGTTCCTCGCAGAGGCGTGCGTGTATGCGATAGTTGGTGCTGTGCTTGGCTACCTCCTGGGACAGGCTGTCGCAACCGTCCTCGTTAAGTTTGGCTTACTCGCCGGACTGACCCTCAACTACTCCTCAATGTCAACGGTCGTGGCAACCATCATTGTGATGATTGTCGTGATCGGAAGCACACTGTATCCTGCGATTAAAGCAAGTCGCATGGCAGTACCTGACATCGAACGAAAATGGCAGCTGCCGGAACCTGAAGGCGATGAGTGGCACTTCGATCTCCCCTTCACTGTGTTAGCAGAAGAATCGCTCGGCCTGAACATCTTCATGCGCGACTACTTTGAGGCGCATGCAGACGAATCTGCGAGTGATTTCTATACGGATCAGGTCGCCTTTGGTCGAACACCTGTAGAAGTGGAAGGGAAGGAGGAAGAAGCCTATAACATCAGCATGATGGTGTGGCTCGCTCCTTATGATCTCGGTGTCAGCCAGTCCATTCGACTTGTCACCTCACCGGTCGGCGGCGAAGAGGAAGAGTTGTATAAGATTCACCTTGATGTCCATCGTGAGAGCGGGGAGATTGCCTCATGGAAGCGCGTCAACCGCCGTTTCCTGAACCTTGTCCGAAAGCAGTTGCTAATCTGGCGGACGTTCAGTGCTGATATCCGTGGTGAATTCCACGAGCGCGGACGACAAGAGAGCGAGACAGAAGATGCGCCGGGTGTTGGTGGTTTGGTCGCGCAGCCTGCATCAGCAGATTAAAGCCTCAAGCGTGAAACGTTAGAAGTTCATTGGTACGTTGGGACCGATATGTCGGGTGCAATGCGTAACTAGGAATAGACAAGACAGAATTTACGCATCACGTTTTACGTTCCATACATAGGAGACAACAGAATCAATGGAAAAATTAGCATACGTCTTGATTTTCGTCGGTGCCCTTTTATGGGTGTTTTCGATTTTCGCTATGGGAGGTAGATGGCAGGTACAGCTACTCGCTGCCCTAATTCTCATTGTTGGAATTATCATCGCCCACGTTTGGGAAGAGCTTTTCCGAGAAAAAAAATAACGGGCTCGTGAACCGTGAGAAAAGATTGCTTTGAATCTCCCGATTTCGCTCTATTATTTTGAGTAGGAAACAACCACTGTCGTTCTTACGAAATCGTGGATTCACGATTTGGTCAAGTTTTAGCCCCTAAAACAAACCAAATTGGAACCGATCTTATCAAGGCAGATAGCTCTCCATTCTAAGAGTCTTCGACCTCACGTTTCACGTCCTGAAAGGAGCATAAATTTGGCAAGAGAAAGGGTGTCACAAGCAGAAGAGTGGCAAGCTTGGGCACAGCGTTATGATGTTGAGGGTGGTTTAAGAACCTTTGAGTCCGGCTTAACTCTCAAAGTCTTTCTGGGTGCAATCTTCATCGGACTGTTGATGATGCCGGGTTCAATCTATCTGACACTGGTTGCAGGTCAGTCGGGCGCGGGTGCTGCGCCTTGGGTAGCGGTTATTCTGTTTACAGAATTGGCACGTCGGTCTTTCACAACTGCAAGGAGACAAGAACTTTACATTTTGCTGGGGTTAACCGGCATGGCGGTTGGCTCTGGAATCCAATATCGTGCCTATCCATTTGTCTGGTATGCCTACTTTATCAACACACCGCAGGCACAGTCGTATGAAATCGCAGACAAAGTCCCCTATTGGGTCGCACCGGCAAAGGATGCGGTGGCGATTGCAGAGCGTTCGCTTTTGCACATGGACTGGTTCTGGCCCCTTGCGATCTTTTTAGTCATGAAGTTGCTGGCAGAGGTTCGCTATATTAGCGCGAGCTACTTTCTGTTCCGTCTGACAGCAGATTTAGAGCGACTTCCTTATCCGTTGGCACCGATTCAGGCACAGGGTGCGACCGCATTAGCCGAAACCACCGGACAGGGCGAAACATGGCGTTGGCGTGTCTTTTCAATCGGATCCATGGCGGGACTGTTCTGGGGGTTTTTCTATATCGGTATTCCTGCGCTCACAGGCGTGATGATGTCAACACCGATACAGATTCTGAAAATCCCATTTATCGACTTCACCCCAAGTATCGAAAGTTTTGCGCCATCGGGTATGTTTGCCCTATGGACAGATTTTGGACTGATGCTACAAGGGTTCGTGCTGCCGTTTCCACTCATTATAAGCGAATTCGCTGCAGCGATGTTCACGCAATTTATTCTGAATCCGCGATTCCTTTATCCATTGGAGATCCTACATCAGTGGCGTCCGGGCTTGGATATGCGTGGTGTTAAGCTGTTTAATGACCTTGATTTCTGGTTGAGTTTCAATATGGGCAAATCCTTCAGCTTCGCCGCTGTTGGTTTGGCAGCGTCCATCCCAATCATGTTGAGCCTCAGAAAAACAAAACAACAAGACGCCGGCGCGCGCGGCTCGCTGCAAACACCGCCGGGACGCGGCGATTTCCCAATCTGGCTGATGGGCGGTTTGTGGGGTCTCAGCATGGTGGTGTATGTGTGGATTGTGCATCGGATGGTGCCAAACTTCCCGGTTTCATTCTTGCTCGGCTTTGCCTTTCTGTACACACCATTGCATTCCTATATCAATGCGCGAACATTTGGCGTGTTAGGGCGACCGCTTTTTGTGCTGCCGTACATCCATCAAGCAACCTTTATTTTAAGCCGCTACGAGGAGATTGACATCTGGTTTGTCCACTTGCCAGATGAGGATTACGGCGCAGGCACACAGCATTGGCGTGTGCTTGAATTGACAGGTACAACCTTTACCAGTGATGTGCTTGGGCGAGCGCTGATGGTGCCCCTATTGATTGTTGCAACGATCGTGGTTTGGCACTTTATATGGCAGATCGCACCTATTCCTTCCTCACAATATCCTTTTGCACAGACATGGTGGCCCCTCTACGCAACGGATGAAGCCCTCTGGAAAACCTCACTCCGAGATGGCAATAGCCAGATGCTACAAGCCATTCGCGGCGATTACGTGTCAGCCGGCTTTACCTCCTCAGTGGCAATTTACGGCATTCTCTGGATGGCAAAGGCACCAAGTATGTGGTTCTACGGAATTGTTGGGGGGATCGGTCAAGACCCAGGGATGATGGTTCCGCGCGTCGTTGGCGCACTCATCGGTCGGTTTTATATGATCAAACAGTTCGGTCTGAAACGCTGGTTCATGTATAACCCCGTCTTGGCGGCAGGCTTCATTTGTGGTGTTGGGCTTGTTGGTATGGGCACGGTTGCGATCGCATTGGTCTCCAAAGCGGTGATTGTCAAACCGTTTTAGTTCATTGGTTCACTAGTACATTAGTGCATTGGGGCTTACGCAAACGCACATCTCCGATTGGATAAGTAGGTCGAGATCATATCTCGACACCTAACTCAGACTGAGCATAGCCGAGACTCCCTACTGTGACAAGTGTTTGGCAAGTCTTTTTTTCATTCAAAGGCAGAATCAGCCGGAGGGCCTATTGGTGCGCGATGGCGGTGCGTATAGTAGTTTCCTGTATTTGCGCGCTTGTTGTCGGCGTTACTATTGAGCCATTAGGCCTTAGCGTTACCGACTTCCTTGTTTCCGTTACCGGCTTATTTGCTTTATTGTTGTTCATACTCACTGTCTACTGCGGTTATCCAATAGCCGTAAAACGTTGGCATGACAGAAATAAATCAGGTTGGTGGGTATTGATTGAATGGATCCCACTTATAGGATCTTTTTGGGCAATTATTGAATGCGGCTTTCTGAAAGGCACTGAAGGACCGAACCGTTTTGGACCGACCCCCGTAATGTAAGTTATAATGGTAGATTTTAGAATTACTTAGACACTCCCAATGCACGGCCAACTCCCTAAATCCCTCTTACTAGTCCGTTCCGCCCGTATTGATCTTATCGGGGAGACTAGGGGTAGACCTTGGAAACTTTGCAAAGGTCGGAGTTAGTTGGTAAATGTTTACGTATTTTTTTATTCACTATAGTTATGAACCAGTGAGTTCCTAGACCAATGAACTCCTGAAAAATGAACCTGAATTATCATGGCAAGAGAACGCATTACACAAGCAGAAGAGTGGCAGGTTTGGGCGCAGCGCTACGATATCGATGGTGGTATCCGCACCTTTGAATCGGGATTGACGCTGAAGGTCTTTCTGGGCGCACTTTTTGTCGGCTTGCTGATGATGCCGGGATCAATCTACCTGACTTTAGTCTCCGGTCAGTCAGGTGCTGGGGCGGCGCCGTGGGTTGCGGTTATTCTGTTCACGGAGTTGGCGCGTAGATCTTTTACAACCGCTCGGCGACAAGAGCTTTATATGTTACTCGGACTCACCGGTGCAGCGGTCGGGTCTGGGGGGCAGTATCGCGGCTTTATCTGGTACGCCTATTTTGTCAATACGGCACAAGCTGCGTCGTATGAAATTGCGGATAAGATCCCCTTCTGGGTTGTGCCGTCGAAAGATGCGTTAGCAATTGCAGAGCGTTCGCTCTTGCACATGGACTGGTTTTGGCCGATCGCATTCTTCCTGATATTCAAGCTGCTGGGAGAGATCCGCTATATCAGTGCGGGCTACTTTCTGTTTCGTCTGACAGCGGACATGGAGCGCCTGCCCTACCCGTTGGCCCCCATCGAAGCGCAGGGCGCGACTGCATTAGCAGAGACCACCGGGCGTGTGGAAACGTGGCGTTGGCGTGTCTTTTCGGTCGGATCTATGGCGGGGTTGCTCTGGGGCTTTATCTACATCGGCATTCCCTCACTGACAGGCGTGATGATGTCGACGCCGATACAACTCATCAAGATTCCATTTATTGACTTTACAAATGTAATCGAGGAAATTGCGCCAACGGGTGTGTTCGCACTATCAACCGACTTTTCAGCGGTACTTACCGGTTTCGTGCTGCCATTCCCCGTTATCATGACGGAACTGGCGGGGGCATTCTTTACCCAGTTTATCCTGAACCCACGAGGGCTTTATCCGGCGGAGATCCTGCATCAGTGGCGTCCCGGCTTAGATGTCCGCGGTACAGGTTTGTACAATGGTCTCGATTTCTGGATCAGCTTCGGGATGGGCAAATCTTTCAGTTTCGCTCTCGTTGGCATGGCAGCCTCGATTCCGATGGTGATAAAGTTTAAGCAAGCCCGACAGGAACAGGCGGACGGGGGCCGATCATTACAATCACCACCTCCGGGACGTGGCGATTTTCCACTCTGGTTGATGGCAATCCTGTGGCTCTTTGGGATGGGGACTTTCATCTATATTGTCCACACTTATATGGTGCCGAATTTCCCGTTGGTTTTCCTGCTTGGTTTTGCGTTTTTGTACACCCCGGTCAATTCATACATCACCGCGCGGACGTATGGGATTCTTGGTCGTGACCTTTTCGAGATTCCTTACCTCCACGAAACGACATTTATTTTGAGCCGCTATGAGGAGATTGATATTTGGTTTGTTCCTCTGCCGGACGAAGACTACGGACGTGGGACACAGAGTTGGCGTGTCCTTGAGTTGACAGGCACCACTTTCACCAGTAGTATCGCTGCGCGATTGCTGCTTATGCCGATTCTGATTGTCTCTGGCATTGTGGTTTGGCATTTTATATGGAAAGTTGCGCCGATTCCGTCTGCACAATATCCTTTTGCACAGACGTGGTGGCCTCTCTACGCGACCAACGAATCCCTCTGGAAAACCTCGCTTCGGGACGGAAACAGTCAGATGTTGCAAGCCATTCGTGGAAACTATGTGGCGGCGGGTTTCACCTCTTCGTTGGCGATCTACGGTCTGCTCTGGGTGGCAAAGATGCCGAGTATGTGGTTCTACGGAATTGTGGGTGGGATCGGTGCAGATCCCGGCATGATGCTGCCGAAGGTGATGGGAGCGATTATTGGTCGGTTTTACATGATAAAGAAATTTGGTCTGAAACGATGGTTTATGTTTAACCCCGTTTTGGCGGCAGGCTTTACTTGCGGTGTTGGGCTGATTGGGATGGGAACGGTCGCGATCGCATTGGTTTCCAAAGCCGTAATCGTCAAACCATTTTAGTTGATGACTTCATGTGTTCAGAAGTGTAATAGTACACATGTACCCCTGAACCGATAAACCAATTATGGAATGGACAACTTTAGGGTGGAATGGAATTACCGTTGAACTTCCTGAGGATTGGGAGTTGAGCGGATTATCTGGCGACGACAAGAGCGGCTACTTGCGCCTAGAGGACGCGGATATGCCGCGCCTTGAGTTAAAGTGGTCTGAGTCAAAACAGAAGAAACCGGACCTCCAACGCGTTCTCGACGACTATTTTAAGCTTGTTCGAAAAAATTATAAGCGTAGAGACACAAACCTCCACATCCAGCGGAATGTCAATCTGATCAAGGACCCGCAGTTTTTCGAGGATCGAGAGGTTGCTTTCTTCAACTGGAAGGGGGACATTCGGGCGAGCGGCGTCATCTTCCACTGCCAGACCTGTAAGCGGATCACGATTGCGCAGGTTATGGGGCATCTCAAGGAGAATATCAAAGAAACAACCAACCGCATTTTGACTTCTGTTCAAGATCACCCCGTGGGACAGGCAACGCTCTGGAGTGCCTACCAACTTAATGCAGAAGTCCCGCGGCGGTATCGGCTTGACAAGCATAAACTGTTGTCTGGTTATCTACTTTTTTCATTCGTAGATGGCAGCCGAAAGGTTAGCATTGAACGGTATGGGGTCGCAGATGTTACCCTGAAGGAACAAGATCTTGAGGAGTGGTTTCGAGGGCGATACGCCAAAGCCATCCGCGGATACGGCTTCTCAATTGAATCCAGCAACGGCGATGCAGAAGAACGGCTAACGCTAATCGGCGAGGAAACCCGCCTCATAGACCGCGTTCCCCTTGCACCCGCTCTGGTTATTGATAAGGTCATGCGTCGTAAAACCTTTGCCGTTAACCTCTGGCGCTGTCATCACTCCAATCGGATCTACGTCGTGCAAGCGATTGCCAAACAGGATGCAGCGAGGACAGCAGAAGAGATTGCGGCAAGTATCCGGTGTCATTAACGAGTGAAACGTGAAACGTGATGCGTGACAGAAAATGTACTCGGATGAACTATGAAGAATGGGAACATTCAGTTTCCGCTGAAATCATCAACGATTCTTTATGGAAGATGGAGGCTTATCGTCTGGGATTATTTGCTGCGGATGTGGGGTGGCATGACGCAACTAAGCTGATGCGGGATAAACGTACGCTTGAATTGTCAGACCAACTCTACCGAGCACTGGGTTCTATCAGCGCGAATCTCGCCGAAGGCTATTCACGCGGCACCGGTAGGGATAGAGCTCGTTTCTATGAGTACGCGCTCGGTTCCGCTAGAGAAAGCCGGGATTGGTACTACAAGGGGCGATACATATTGGGTCCGGCGGTTACTACTCATCGTCTGAGTCTGCTTACCCAAATTATTCGGCTGCTACTGACGATGGTTCCACAACAACGTCAGGAAATTCTGCATGAGACCCGATATACCTACAAAATGGAGAACATGAATCCTATTTTACAAAATATTCCCTTCTCCTAATCACGTTTCACGTTTTACGTTTCACGTTCACTAATGAACCAAATAAGCCGATGATTAACACAATCCTTTACAAACTCCGGCTCAAGAAACCTCCAGAATCCCAACTGGATCGCGCAGATATCTTACAATCGTTGCCGCTGCGGAATCAGTTAATCGAGTGGGAAGTCGATGACAAGGGGGAAGTTGCGCTGGTAATCCCCCAGAAGGAGACGGTCTGGCTACGGTTAGTGGCAAAGTTGTTTATGCTGCCTCCCAACCGTGTGGTCGTCTTAGACGATGTCGGGGGTTTTGTGTGGCAACTGTGCGACGGTCATAACTCCATCGGTCATATTGTCAAGCAGCTTAGTGGAAAGTACCGCATGACGAGAAAAGAGGCAGAGACATCGCTGTTCACGTTTATGCGGCAGTTAGGTAAGCGGGGAATGGTAGGATTTGCGGTTCCCCAAAACGCGAAGAAAGGAAAGTAGCAAAATGGCAGAATTAGAAGGATTAGCTCCGGAAACAGCGGCGCATACCGCCGTTCCGACGGAAACGCCCGCACGATTTGCACGAGATCTACCCAAGGAAAACACAGTACGGGTGAGAAACCTGATCAAGAAATATGAGATGGGTACCACCGTCGTTGAGGCGTTGCGAGGCACCAATTTTGAGATTCGCCGTGGTGAATATATCTCCATTATGGGACCATCAGGTTCCGGCAAATCAACACTCTTCAACATGATTGGTGGGTTGGACAAGCCAACCGAAGGTAGGGTCTACATCGATGAAGTGGACATCGCGCAACTGGATGCCTATGAATTGGCGTGGCTGCGCTGCCGCAAAATCGGTTACATTTTCCAGTCGTTCAACCTAATCCCGGTGATGACCGCCCTCGAAAATGTGTCGCTTCCGATGATTTTCGCAGGGATGACCGCTGATGATAGCCGTACAAAAGCCATTGAACTGCTAACCACTGTGGGCTTAGGGGAGCGGGTCCAGCATAAACCGCTTGAACTCTCAGGTGGTCAGCAACAGCGTGTTGCAGTGGCGCGTTCCCTCGCAAACGATCCCGCGATCGTGCTTGCAGATGAACCGACGGGAAACCTCGATACACGGACTGGGCTTGAGATCATCGACCTCCTAAAAAGACTGAACGAGGAGAATGGGGTCACGATTATCACAGCTACACACGATACAAAGATGCTCGATGTGTCGGATCGAATCTTCTACATGGCGGATGGCAAAATTGACAAGATGGAGACCCGCGAAGAGATCGACTTGCAGGTTGGTAGGCTTGACGGTGAGGAAGTTGGATAGGAATGAAAGGTGAAACGTAAGGCACGAACAATCCGCACGCATTACGTTTCACGTTTTAATAAGTTTCTTTGAACAGGCGTTCTTTATCTCGCGCTCTCTCAATCTTTGACCATTCTGGCGCATCGCGGGACAACCCCTTAATGTCCGGCACAGTCAAACCGTCCGGAAGGTTGACAAGGTTTGACCCTATGCGATAAAGCCATGGGTAGATGCCATATTCCATGCCCTTTAGTCCGCACATATAAAATAGGGTATCCGGTTGTTCTAACAGGGGGATGAGTCCCTCCTGATTCTCTTCGAGCCGGTCTTGGACATACATCTTGCCGCCGCGCGCGTTAGTTTGTTCCCGACTAACCGCGGTAGTGTAATGGAAGTTCGGATGGCGTTCTGCGAAATAGAGAAATTCGTCATTATACATAATGTCTGTGGAATACGGAACGCCAAAGACAAGCCATACGTCCCGATCAAAGCCCTGATTAAACAGCTCAACAAGCATCCCAACAAAGGGGGCGATTCCGGTTCCTGTTGCCGTGAAGACGTAATTGTAGTCGAGCGGGTTATCTGGCAGTAGGAAGCTTTTGCCAACGGGACCCGTGATCAACATCTCATCTCCGGGGCGTGCATCACAGATATAGTTTGAATCCACACCGAGCACCAACTCGCCTGTTTCCTCATCCTCCGTGATTTCCCGTTTTACACACAGCGATACGGTTTCCCCCTTCCAATCATCCCCCCAACAGGCAGAAGTGATCGAATACAGGCGAATCTTGTCGTTCAGCGCCTCATGCGCATAATTGAACTCCGTGCTATTGAAGCGTCCAGTTGGCACCACTCCGATACTCTGACCAATGCGATATTTCCCCACCATGTTGCTCCCCTTCAGATTAAGCACGACATGCCAACCGTAATTCGGGCTGGAACTGTCTGTAATCCGATACTTACTCACGACCTCCGCCGGAAAGGGATTTTTTGGTGTGTAAATATTCACCGCTGTTTCTGGAACTGGCATAAGTGGTGAATCAGCCGGTTTTTCTAAGAAAGACGTTATCACGGTCCGCCTCCCGTCAATATAATGATGAAAACTTCGGGTATAGATCAGTATTGACGTACTCCCAACCCTAAAGGATTGGGATTCTTACCCGCCTTGATAGCCGGGTTCACAGTTAGGGAATCTCACCCTAACGGGCCCACGCCATAGGAGGCAACTACAGGGCGAAAGTGGGATATACCCACAAACGCTCTGATACTTTTACCCCTTTCGGGGAATGGCAACTTAGATGCGCCGGGGCGATACGCTCCCTATTGGTCGTATCGATCCTCCTGATCGCTATGTTTTTCAATGGAGTTGCCAATTTCACCAACTCTGTTACTGCTACGACGGCAGTGGGATAGAACCCCAACAAGCGTTGGGGGTCGTATTCTATCCCGAATTGGCAAAATAAGTATACTATACTTTGCACGACAAGCCAACAGAAAAACGTGCTAAAGCAGTCTGTATCCCAAGCATAAATGCTTGGGACTTACACCTAAAGGTTTTTTTCTTAAATGTGTTTAGATGCGAGGTTTGAATCCGCATAATAACCCAACTCTGATTTTCCACATTATAGCACTGACCCAATTCGCTGTCAATACAATTTCCGCAACCCTCTAGTACACTGTCCAATAATTTTTGCACTTATTATGTATTTGTGTTATCGTTTGATTCCAATCTATTATTTCAGATTCAATTTACCTTCACCCCATGGAGTCTCCGATGCGAACTTACAAACATCAAGTGGTCTTATCCCC
>JAJDUM010000030.1 GCA_022826645.1 Candidatus Poribacteria bacterium | reverse complement strand
CCAACCCTTACTGCCCCGATAAATCCCCCGATAGGATCGGGGCAGGCCCGATGAATCGGGACAGGCGGGATGTGCCACGGGCGGGGAAACCCCGCCCCTACGATTTCGATTCGCGTTTTGCACTTTCTTTTTACATGAGCCAAAGAAAAAACCTGAGGAATATCAATGAAACTGGTTACCTTTGAAATCACAACACAACTTGGAAAACAGCAGCGACTTGGAGCGATGATCGATGGCGATCAAATCGTTGATCTCAATTCCGCTTATGCCCTTCATCTTTCAGAGACACAGGGGCAATCTGCCGCATGTCAGAGTGCGGATGCCATCCTGCCGTCGGACATGATCCAATACTTTGAACGGGGAGAGCGATCGAGAAAGGCGGCACAGGCGAGCCTCGACCACCTTGACGGAACCCCCACTGGTATCCGCGGTGAACAGATCGTCTATTCGGCGGATCAGGTTACGCTGCTCGCACCGTTTCCACGTCCCGCTAGCCTGCGGGATTTCGGCGTGTTTAAGACGCATATGGACGCCGCTGCGCTGATCACCGGTAAGGAGATCTCGCCCGAATGGTTTAAGTTGCCGAACTACTATCGTGGCAGCACGAGTCCTGCTTCCATTGCCGGACATGAGGCACCGGTGACTTGGCCCAACTATACTGAGAAACTCGATTTTGAACTGGAGTGGGGCGTTTATATCGGCAAGGAAGGGAAGAATATCTCAGTCGAGGACGCGCCGAACTATATCGGCGGTTACACCATCTATAACGACATCAGCGCACGCGACATTCAGTTTCGCCACATGACGTTGGCACTCGGGCCCGCCAAGGGGAAAGATTTCGATAATAGCAATATCATGGGACCGTGCCTCGTAACGCCTGATGACATCAACGACCCGTATAACCTGCGGATGATCGCGCGGATCAACGGCGAAGTTTGGGCAGACGGAAACACATCGGATATGTACTACACTTTCGCAGAGATGATCTCCTTTGTGTCGCAGTCTGAAACGCTTTGTGTGGGCGATTTTCTTGGATCTGGCACGGTTGGCAAAGGTTGTGGCTGGGAGTTGGATCGGTGGATTCAGCCCGGCGATGTTATTGAGTTAGAGGTTGAAGGGATTGGGATGCTCCGTAATCAGATCGAGGAGAAAACAGAGAATCCAGCGGCGTGGCAAGAGAAGCAGCAATAGGTCGGAGATTCGCGGAACGGAGGATAAGGACGCACTATGAGACTCGAAGGTAAAGTGACAATCATCACCGGTGCTGCCTCTGGAATCGGACAGGCAACAGCCCTTTTATTTGCCGAAGAGGGGGCAAAGGTTGTCGTGGCGGATCTGGACGAAGCCGGAGGAAACGAGGTTGTTGACCAGATTAATTCCGAAGGCGGCGAAGCGATGTTCGTCCGCACCGATGTAACGGTAGCGGCAGATGTACAGGCGATGGTGCAATCAGCGATCGACGCTTGCGGCAAGTTGGATGTACTGTTCAACAACGCTGGTATTGCGATGCGCCTACCGGTTGTGGAGCTGCCGGAGGATGACTGGGATCGCTGCGTTGACATCAACCTGAAAGGGGTCTTCCTCGGCTCAAAGTACGCCATTCCCGAAATGATCAAGAACGGCGGCGGCTCGATTATCAACATGGCGTCGATCTACGGTCTCGTCGGCGCGCAGACCCGTGCGGCTTACGTTGCTACCAAAGGCGGGGTTGCCAATCTGACGCGCGGTATGGCACTCGACTATGCAACCGACAACGTCCGTGTCAACTGCCTCTGCCCCGGTTTCACTGAAACCCCACTCTTAGCAGGTGTTCTGAAAACGGAGGAGGAATATCGCGCTCTCGCTGATCAGCACCCGATGAAACGCCTCGCCACACCGCAGGAGATCGCCTACGGCGCACTGTTCTTAGCGTCGGACGAATCTGTTTTCGTGACCGGGATCGCGCTACCAATAGATGGTGGATTTACAGCGGGTTAGGTGCAACTGCGAGGCAAAGGGATAAAGGCAACCACAAGGGTTGCTCTACGGGCAGGGAGATGGAAAAAATGACCATGCAGGTCCATTCCAATTATGCACGGCTTGTTGACTTGGCGCGTGAGAGCCACGAGAAAGGGCGCACACCGGCAGAAATTACGCCCGAAGATGTTGCCTTAGCACGATTATACAGCTACGCCTTTCGTGGTCATACAATCGGTGCTTTTCACGCCACGCGGGTAGCAATCGATGAAATTGAGATGTGCGACCCGCTCACGGAGGCGCATCGCAAGCGGGCGGTAGAGCTCCTGATAGACTTAGCGAATCAGACAATGGATGTGGTGGAAACCGACTTTCGCGCTCTGATCTCCACGTTTTACCGCTACGCTACCAACATCCCAAGGGTCATTGAATCATTGGGTGAAGGGGTTGAGACGTGCAAGCTGGAGTCGATGCGGAAGGTTCGAGATCGGTTCACCGAACTGATGGAAGAGATCGCCAACGGCAACGGCATCCATACGACATTGGATACGCATGCCCCGGAGCAAGCCAGTTTCATCGTGCCAAATCTTGGTATTACGATCGTGCCGCTCGTTTATGGGGATTATCACTCGTGGAATCTGGCGTACCTTGATGGTCCTCGGTCGGATGTGCCGTTTCATCTCCATCAAGACGGCGTCGAGATTCATTTGGGATATGGACCGCTGCACGGCAACACGGTTCTCGGTGAGTGTTACGCGGAGGTAGACGAAGGTTACGCCATGCCCATCCCTCCGAAGGTGAGACACGGATATGTCAATGACAGCACCATGCAGCATCACGTCCCGTTCATCTTTGGATCGTTGACACGCGGCGGGTGGGGCGTATTTCTGGACGTGGAGGCACAACCGATCGAGTTAGAGAAACTTGAGAGGACACCCGTTTACAGCCGTCAAATGAACCAGACGATTTATCTCGAACGTGAAATCGATAAGGCTGCGGAGAGGTTCTCCCCTGTGCGTTACCCAATCATCCCGGCTTCAGCCACCGACGGAGATGGAATCGGTGGCTTGGAATTGTCTGTGGCACGGGTCAATGAATACGGTTTGAACCTGCGGACTGACCGCTTTTGTATTGTCTCTGTTGTCCGTGGACGGGGGGTTGTGCAGATGGCTGGCGTTGAGAAAAAAGTCGGTCCCCACGAGCATTTCTGTGTACCAGCAGGGATCTCCGCATTTCTACAGCAGAAAGGAAACGAGCCGATGGTGACGCTGGATGCGGTGATCAAGGAAACGCGAAGCCTAAGATCTAACCCAAAATGGCAGCGGAATCGCCCTTGAGCTCGTTGGATACAGAAGGACGTTAAGGCTTCTCCATCGTGAAGTGGAAGTGACTTCTGAGAAAATAGGATAGCAGCTTATTGCCTAACAGGATCCTCCCCGGAGCGCGCAGTGTGTTGAAAGCGGTCCATCTGACACGCGGATTAGTGAATCCGACTTGGCTTAGCAGATCCGTCCAGACTTCTGGTGCCTGATGTTTATGCCACTCTATCGTCGGAGCAAAGGGATTCCTAACTCTGAGTAAGGCGAAGACATTATATCTTGAGCAGTCGCAAACGATTAACTTTGCCCCATCACTTGCGAGTGAACTGAGCTTTGAGAATATATCCAGATAAATTGCTCTGGACGCTTCACTGTTGAGCAGGTTGATGCAAGCAGTTTCGTCTAAGTGGTTTATTGAGCTGTGGAGTAAGATAACGTCAAATTGCTTTCCCCCGGGCTCAAAAGCTTGAAATGTAACAGGCTCAAACCTCACATGATCTTGTCCAAGAATCTCACCTAACTTCCGAAACTTTTCCCCCATCCCGGAGCGACTGCCCTCCGTTTCCGGTTCGATGCATACAACCTCCTTAGCACCCATACACGCCACATAGAAACTGTGTAAGCCGCTCCCGCCGCCGATATCAAGTGCTCGTTTGTTTTCGAGAGTAATGTCCTTGAACAGAGTCTTCAAGTGGAATTGGAGATTTCCTCTATTTGGATATAATCCCTCTTTGATGACAGCAGAGAAATAATTTTCGAGGTTTGGCTCGGTCGGCATTTCAATTTTCATTAGTCTCCAGCTGCAGGTTGTGACGGCAGATCTGCCACATCAAGAAAGTCCTCCAACTCAACCCCAAGTGCATCGGCAATCCGGTTGATGGAATTGAAGAACCCAACGATCTCAACGACATCGAAGATCGTTTCGTCATCCAAGCCGTGTGATCTGAGCAGATCTAGGTCTGATGGTTGAACCGTGTAGGCGGCAAGTGTGACCTTCTCAGCAAAATCCAAGATCGCTCTCATGGTTGGGTCCAAATTCGCAGCTCGGAAATCCGTTTTGATTTGATGAACGAGTTTATCTTCGTGGACCTGTTCCCGCAGGTCTTCGCCGTGGGCTTGGACTCAGTATCGGCAAGCGTTAATCTGCGAAACCACAGTCGCTATCATCTCCCGTTCCGTCCGACTCAATTTGGAGGGGCCGAACATGGCGACTTCATACTGATTGATGAACGCTTTGAGGCTTTCTGGCTTGATACTGAACAGCTTGACGATGTTGTAGACTCGGCCGGTGCGCTCAATTCCTGCGTCATATTCTTCCTTGACGATGCCTGTTGCCTCTGATTCGGGGATGGTTCGGATCCACGCCATCTTCTATCACCTTAAGGTTAGAGTTGACATCCAAAAAGTTGGGGTGCTATAATGGCACAATTTTGCATACCTGTCAAGGTGAAATCCGAGGGCATGAAAACACCCAAAATCGCACAGGGTTGGTAAGTTTCGACGGAGAACAGACGCACCGATGCAATCACCGGAATTCATTGAGCCTGATATCGTTACTGTCCCCGACGGGGATTTTCTTATGGGAAGCGAAAACGGTGCAGCGAATGAGCGCCCTGTCCACCGTGTATGGGTGGATACCTTCGGCATTGCTCGATCCCCAGTGACCAATCGAGAATATAAGTGCTTTATGGAGATGACAGGTCATCCACCCCCACGGTTTTGGGGTGAATCTAAGTTCCAACACCCAGACCAACCGATTGTTGGACCCAGTTGGCACGACGCCGTCGCTTACTGCGAGTGGTTAAAGGAGCTGACGAGTAAAGCGTATCGTCTCCCGACAGAAGCGGAGCGTGAAAGAGCGGCACGAGGCGGATTGGAAGGTAGGGAGTATCCGTGGGGCGATGAATTGCACGAGGACCATGCGGGAGGACGGAATGCCCCGCATTTTCCGATTGGAACTGATGGTCCTAACGGTTATGGGCTTTACAATATGTCAGAGGGTGTCCACGAATGGTGCGCCGACAATTATGACCCAGCCTACTATGAGATTTCACCGGATCGTAATCCGACTGGACCAAGGCATAGCGATCGCCGCGTCGCACGTGGTGGTTCGTGGCGTCATAGCGTCCGCTTTGCGCGTTGCGCGGCGCGGAGTAGTCTCAGTCCGGAGAAACAGTTCAGTGACTTCGGATTCCGATGTGCGCTGACGATTGACTAAGTGAAACGTGATGGGTGAAACGTAAATTGGTTCATTAGTACATTGGTTCATTCCACGAATCTCCACGAACAAAAATCGCACAGATTGACGGAATGAATGCCCCGATAGATCGGGATTTTGCTACGCTCAACTTGAACAATATGGAAGTGACATCCTGACCAACTCACACCAAGGGTTCCATAATACATCACACTCCACGCTATGAAATCTTCATTGATTTGCATTGTTGGTCCGACCACTGTCGGTAAGACTGAAATAGCGATCCAGCTCGCGCAGCAGCTTGACGCTGAAATTGTGTCATTGGATTCACGGCAGATCTATCGGGAGATGGATATTGGCACAGCAAAGCCAACGCCAGATCAACGGCAGGCGGTGCCCCACCACCTCATTGATTGTGTGGACGTGGATCAATCCTTCTCCGTCGCAGAGTACCAGCGGTTGGCGGATAGTACGATTGAAGAAATTGGGGAGCGTGGCAAACGAACGATGGCTGTTGGCGGGGCGGGGTTATATTTTCGTGGTCTCATTGATGGGCTTTTTGAAGGTCCCGGTGCAGATATCGAGATTCGAGCGAGACTCCAACGGGAAGTGGAGGAACACGGCAACGTTGTCCTGCATGAACAGTTACACCAATGCGATCCGGAGGCAGCAAATCGGATTCACCCAAATAACCTTGTCCGAATTATCCGCGCTTTAGAGGTTTATGAACTGACAGGGAAACCCATTTCTGCTCTACAAGGGCAGTGGAAGAAGAATGAACCGCGTTACCTATTTCGGGCATTCGGGCTTAACATGCCGCGTGAGGTGCTCTATCGGCGGATTGAAGATCGCGTAGATTTGATGGTAGAGGCAGGGTTAATAGAGGAGGTCAAAGGACTATTGGATCGAGGTTATCCCCGTAACTGTGTGGCAATGCAGAGTTTCGGATACAAGGAACTCATCGATTATGTCGACGGGGGGCGAACGCTTGATGAGGCAGTCGCGCTGTTAAAACAGAACACCCGCCGGTTCGCCAAACGGCAGTTGACATGGTTTCGCAACGATCCACGGATTGAATGGATAGACATCTCTCAGTTTGCATCGATGGAAGGAATTGTGGATAACCTTCTGGCAAAGAACTCCGTCTAATATACTTACGGAACGAAAGAACGACGAACCAATCTGCTCACAAATCATATATCCAGACTGGAGGTAAACAGTGGCAGCAAGGGAGGGTTATGCAGAGTTACAAGCAAGGGTCTTGGAAGCCCGACGTGTTTGGAAACGGACACTATTTTGGACGGGTTGCGCGATTGCTATCGTTGGATTGATTGCGATTCTCGCTGGGGCAGCGATCGTAGACCTGTTGATGCCGTTACCGCACAGCGTCCGGATTGTGCTACTCGTCGGTATAGTTGCCGCTGCGGGTTATCTGCTTTATAGATACCTTATTCAACCGCTTCGGGTGAAACTGACGCCGCACGATGTCGCGCTCAACGTTGAGCGGAAACACCGGGATCTTGAGGATCGTCTTGTCAGCGCCCTTCAGTTCGGCGATGCGGAAACCGAAGATCCGATCAAATCACATCTGTTGCAGCGATTGGTTACGGATGCTGTGGAACGGACTGAAGGAATCGATTTCAAGGCAACGGTCGATAAAAGCAGAAAACGCAAGCACGTCGGTATTGCGGTTGCTGTGTTCGCCGGCTGTGCGCTTTTGGCTCTGATCTTTCCCACCGAACTTAACACCTCTCTGAATCGCCTATTGAGTCCGTGGAAAAAAACCGAACCGGTATTTACGACAAAACTGACCGTCGATCCGGGGAACGCTCGTATTTTACGGGGTCGAAGCCTTGCAATTAACCTCGAAGTGACCGGCAAATCCGCGGACAAGGCACGGCTCGTTTATACAAAGCAGGTCCCAGTTGTTGACACGGAACCGCAGCGTCAAGAGATTGATATGGTGCGAATCGAGGGTGATAGGCACAGGTTTGGCTACGAAATCTTCAATATTAATGAAAATATAGAATACTATGTGGCAGCGAACGAAGCGGAATCGGAGCACTATACCGTTGAAGTCTTTGATACGCCCAAAGTTACTGCCATTGAGGTTTCCTACACCTATCCTGAATACACAAAACTGAAACCGATTACGCAGCAGGGGGACGGGAACATCCGCGCTGTCTCCGGTTCTCAAGCAGAAGTCCGCATCACAACGAACAAAGCCATCCAATCAGCGGGGCTCACAGTGGACGCGGGTGATCCAACCTCCATGCTTATCTCCGATGGAAACACACTTACCACGACCCTTGATGTGTTGAACGACGGAAAGTATACCGTTGAACTGCTCTGTGTCGATGGCTTCAATAACCAGACTCCGATCGAATATACCGTTACAGCGATCCCCGATGAGCCACCTGTGATTGTTATCAAGGAACCGGGAAGGGATATAAAAGCCACGAAGTTAGAGGAGGTCAGGGTCCTTGCAGAGGCGACAGACGACTACGGCGTTGAAAACATGACGTTGATGTACAGCATCGGATCCGGTGAACCGCAAGAATTGCCGGTGGAGACGGTCGAGGTTAAAGCGGAAAAAATAATCTCCGGTACTTACGTTTTCTATCTTGAAGAGCTCGATGTGGAGCCGGGGGAACTGATCTCCTACTACGCACAAGCCACTGACAACAACACGCGAACAGGTCCGGGGGTAAGCACCTCTGAACTTTATTTCATCGAGGTGCGCCCGTTCAATGAACGGTATATGCAGATGGAGGTAGAGGGGCAGCAAGGTCCAGCGGAACAACCGTTCCCCAATTTAATCGCGGATCAACGGAAAATTATCAAGAACACATGGAAGCACATCCACTCTCGTCCATCGCCTGTGACGGAAGACTACCGATCCTCCGTCAAAAAGATAGGTGAAGAGCAGGATCAACTCAAAGACAAGACACAGCGGGCTGTCGATGAGTTGAGTATGTCGATGCGCGATGCAAATGTAGACCCCGAAATGCTGATGAGTTTGGAGCAGGCTGTCACCAAGATGGGTGAAGCAACCGACGAACTCAATGCCGTAAATCCGAAAGCGGCACTTCCGCATGAACAGGACGCTCTCGAACTCCTCACCAAAGCTATGATGGAGTTAGATAAGGTCTTAACGCGAATGCGGTCGAATGGCAGCCAAGCAGCTGCCGATAATATAGAGATGGATATGGAGGATCTCCAAGACGCCATTGAGCAGGATGAAAACGAGTTAGATGAGCAGATGGCAGAGCAAACGCAGGAGCTATTGGACCAGGCGAGAGATATGCTTGGCCAACAGGAACAACTCACAGAACAGAGCCAGCGATTGGCACGGGAGCAGCAGCCTTCACAGCGAGAGATGCGGCAAAATAGCCAGCAAGAGGGGCAGTTAGCGGGACAAGCGCAACAGATGGCAGAACAAGCGCAACAGATGGGGCAAGCGTCCGGTCAGGGTGCTGACCAGAACAACACGGGGCAGCGCATGGTTCAAGCGGGCGAAGCGTTGCAGCAGGCATCTGAAAATATGCAGGAAGCCTCGAAAAACATGGGGGCTGGACAGGCGCAGATGGGTGCGGCGAAAGGTCAAAAAGCCGAAGAAAATTTGCAGCAAGCGATCGAGGAGCTTGAGAAGGTCGCCGCACAGTATACGGATCAAGCGCTTGAAGAGGCAACCGAATCGATCGACCGGCTCATCACTAGGCAATCGGAGATCCGAGAGCAGACGGAAACCCTTGAAGAAGAAACCCGACAGGATGGAGTCAGTCTTGAGGATCTGCGGAACGCCTCTCAGTTGGCGAATGAACAGCGAACCCTTCGCCGAGACCTTGAGCAGCTACAACGTAGCCTCTCGAACCTACGGGAGACGCTCAACGAGAATGAACCTCAAGCGGCACGAAACGTCGCGGACGCCAATCGTCGCCTCATTGAGGAGCAGGTATCTGGAAATATGGAGGACGCACAACGGGCATTGCAGTGGCGGAATTTCCAATCCTCAGAGCGGGAACAACGGGAGGTTCTGGATACCCTCTTGGAAGCACGCGATGACCTACAGCAGGCGAGGACAAATTTAGCCGAGACAGAGGAGGAGCGGCTCGACGCGGCATTGGAACAGATCGAAAGTTGGGCAGCTCAGATGGAAGACATCCAGCGCGAACTTGAGGCAATGGACAACCAAGAAACACCGCTAACGCCAGAACAGGAGGCTCGGCAACAGCAGTTATCTGAACAGCAGGCGCAGATACAGGAGCGTGCCCAAGAAGTGATGGAAGCACAGGGCGAAGGAGATGCTCAGGGTGAGGAACAGGCACAGGCTGGAGGTGCGGATTCAGACCGCGAACTCAGAGAGCTTTGGCTTGGGGCGATTCGTGCGATGAATAATCGTCCGGGAACCCGGAGAGCACCGTTTCCCGTCTACGATTTCTCTCTGCGCGAACTGAGGAAACTTGAGCGAGCGATTGAAGAGCGCTTGACCGTAATTCAGGAAAAGAAGCAACTCGCGCAGGTGCTTAAAGAGGATGTGCCGCCTGAATACCGGAAAATGGTGGATCAGTATTATGAATTTCTGGCAAAGTAACAAATGAAACGTGAAACGTAATAGATGGGAACCTTCACGCTTTACGTTTTACGCTTCACGCATCAGTATCCCACCCTCAATCTAGCCGATGTGTACACTGTAATTGCATACTATTTGCGGCGACACGAAGAGGTGGAATCTTATCTGTAACATCGCCAAAAGGATGCTGACAGTATACGGAAACAGAACGAATCTCGATTTGACCCGAACGGTGTGCGTGACCGTCTTTTCGCTCGGCGTACCAAGCAGGTTCAAAACTCTCGGAACGGAGAGACTGATGTTGCGGTTAGCTGCTGACGAGAATTTCAATAATAGGATTGTCTGAACCCTATGACCAATTTATAACATGTTAGGATTTGCGCATTTCAGCGCGGGGCAAGATGCCCCGCCTACAGTTGACTATGTAAGCCCTAACCTAAAGGACCCATCTATGGAAAATACTGAAGCCGTTAGTCTTACTCCGGCACAACGGTTGCATTTCGATATCTACGGCTTTGTACTGCTGGAGAACGTTCTGAACGCGGATGAAGTGGCTCGCATGAAGGAGGCGCTCCATCGGATGAATGCCGATCCAGACCTTGAGTCCAAACGGGTCTACGCCCATCGGCGTGGCGAACATCACGTGTTGTTAGGAAATCTGGTGGAATATGACCCTGCCCTGCTGGAATACGCTGCCCATCCCAAACTGGTGCCCCTTGTTGAGGAGGTAGTCGGCGGCGAGGTTCGCCTTGAGGAGAGTGAAGCGATTATCAATCGCAGGGATCCGGAGGCGGATATTGAGGAACTGCACAAACGACGTCATAATCCGACCGGATTTCATCGTGGGACGCAGCACGGTTGGGGAACTTACATCGAACAGAGCAAATTCCACTGTATCTTCGTCAAGACGCTGACCTATCTCACCGATGTGGGTCCTGACGATGGTGGCACGTGCGTCATTCCCGGCAGTCACCGGCTCACATGGGACAGGGAAGAGATGATCGAAGCTGCGCTCGCCGATGACAAACTGATCTATCAGGTTGAGGCAACCGCTGGATCGACCTTGCTCTTTCCGGAATCACTCATCCACAGTACGACTGCCATCCGTAGCGACAAGGAGCGCACAATCTTGGTTGCTGGATATACCCCTCCGATGGTGCGCGAATGGCCCGGAAACGAAGTCAGCCCTGAGTTCATCGAAACTTTGCCTGAAGATATTAAGCCGCTTATATCTGGGAGTGATAGTTGGCGTTGGAAAAGACGGTATTAATCGCGGATGAATAGCCTGAATCAGGATTTTCAGGTTTCTTAATCCCGATTTATCGGGGATTAACGGATTAACGGGATTAAAAGAAAAGGTGCATTTAAAAAGAAAGTGCAGAGCACGAAGAGAAACCGAGTTTTTTTCTTCAAAACTCGGTTTCTGTTGCACGATTTCTTAACATGAGCGAAAGAAAAACCTTTGCGTCATTGCGTTAGAATATTGCTTCCACGCTTCATCTGAGCCCATCCGTGAATCCGCGCTATCCGCAATCTAATCTGAAACGGCACAAGAAAGGATCGAATAGATGCCAAGCGTTAAAATGTATACAACCAGTTTTTGCCCATACTGCTACAAGGCAAAAGATATCCTTGACAGGATGGGAATCGAATTTGAAGAGATCAACATCCAAGGGAATCCCGGGATGCGCGACGAGATCGAGAAATTAACCGGTCGCCGCGATGTGCCACAAATCTTTATCAATGATCAGCATATCGGCGACGACGATGATTTAGCGGAGCTTATGCACTCGGGAAAACTGCACGAAATTTTCAATATAGAAGGAGAAACAGATGGCAGAGATAAAAAACGGAAACGATGGTTTGGAAGAGCGTAATATCATCATTATCGGTGGCGGCACGGCGGGTTTCGCCGCTGGGGTCTATACCTCGCGGGCAATGCTGGAGCCGCTACTTATCACCGGAGACGCACTCGGCGGGCAACTCTCACTGACGCTCGACCTTGAGAACTATCCGGGGTTCTTTGGGACTGAAGCCGCAGAATTTATCACAGGGATGCAGAAACAGGCAGAGCGTTTTGGGACTGAGGTAAAGTTTGATATGGTCACGGAGGTGGATTTCAATCGCCATCCGTTCTACCTAAAGACATACGACAAGGAGTATCTCGCCAAATCGGTCATCATTTGTACCGGTGCCTCGCCACGGACACTGGACATCCCCGGCGAGGAAGGGTACGGCGGACGGGGTGTCTCCTACTGCGCCACCTGCGACGGATTCTTTTTCCAGGACCAACGCCTCATCGTTGTCGGTGGTGGCGACGCTGCCCTTGAGGAAGGGATATTTCTGACGAAGTATGCGTCGGAGGTCTATGTTGTCCACCGCCGAGACCAACTCCGTGCCAGCCAGATTATGCAGGAACGCGCCTTCAAGAACGACAAGATAAAGTTCATCTGGGACACGGTTGTTGAAGAGATCCAAGGAGATGACGAAAAGGTCACCGGTGCGCTGCTCAAAAACGTGAAGACTGACGAAACGCAGGTGTTTCCGATTGATGGTGTATTTATCTTTATCGGACACATCCCGAACACGGAGCTATTCACAGATGTGATCGATATGGATGATCAGGACTACCTCGTTGTGGACAAACTCCAGCGCACCAATATTGAGGGCGTTTTTGCCGCGGGTGATGTACACGACCACGTCTTCCGTCAAGCGATAACGGCGGCGGGTGCCGGTGCTGCAGCGGCTATCTCGGCGGAGAAGTTCATCGCTGAATTTGAAAACCGCGCCTATCCGGGGCAGTAAAGAAAGCATTCTGAAGGAAACAGAAGATGTTAAAAATTATTGACAGCGGTATCATCTCCCGCCAGAAAGAGCGGGGGGCGTATATGCCCGTAATCACCCCGCTCACAGACGGCAGCCTCATCGCCTGCCAGCACGTTGGGGAAGGGCTAGGCACACCGGACAACCACATCGAAGTCCTCCGTTCAACCGACGGGGGAACAACGTGGATCAACGAAGGGAGTATCCATCCCGGAGGGCAACCCACGGACGGATGGTCTTACCGGGGACCAAAAATTAGCGATGTTCCCGATGGTCGCTTGGTGATGAACGCAACCCGCTTTGAAACTGAAGGCGACACGCTCTTCGACGCGGAATCGGAAGCCTTGCAGCGTCCGGAGATGCTGCTCTTCTGGTCAGAAGATCGGGGCAAAACGTGGTCAGCACCGCAGGTCGTGCCGGTAGACCTGCCACCCGAAAAGTATACGTGGAACGGGGCTGGCAGCCTCCTACAGCTCGCGCCGGATCGGTGGATGTACCCCCTCGAAACGTGGAAGCCGGAGGGCTATGAAGGTCCGCCGGATCAGAAGGCTGCGGCGGTATTTTCGGCGGATCAAGGGCAAACGTGGGGCGAGTTCACCGTCGTCGCCGATGACCTCACGGGCGCGTTGCTCTGGTGGGATCAGATGTGTTCCCTCTTGCCGGACGGACGGATTTATACCCTGATCTGGACGCACCAATACGGGACATCCGAAGATTCGACGAATCACTGGGTGATCTCCGAGGACGGTGGACGGACATGGTCTGAACCTCGACCGACGAATCTGCGTGGTCAGGTCTGCACGCCCATCCCGCTGCCCGACGGTCGCGTGGCGGCGATCTACAACTTCCGGCACGAGCCCCAAGGCATCCATGTGGCATTGACCGAGGACCTAGAGAACTTTGACGTAGAAAACGAGGTTGTGGTCTTCGATGCTGGTAAAGAGGCAACGCTCGGTGAACCTGAGCACGAGAATTTCCTTGCGGAACATATGCAGATCGCTTTTGGCAAGCCCGGCGGGACAACCCTGCCGGACGGGGATGTGATGACCTATTTCTGGTGTACGGTGGCGGGAGTCACCCATACGCGCTGGGTGAAATTGCGATTGGAAGATTAATAAAGCGGTTATGGAAACGCATTACTACAAACAGCGGGGCAAGATGCCCCGCCTACTGGATAGGGATAGAACGTGCTGCTACGAATAATGGCAAACTAAATAACGCAGTAATCGAAAGGAATTCGAATGGATTGGCAAAAGGATTCACAACAGCTCAAGGAAGCCTTTGACCGAGATGGGTACGTAGTTATTCCCGGTTTCTACACACCGCAAGAGACGGAAGCATTAAACGCTCACATCGATCGGTTTATCGCGAAGACATTGCCCGAATTGCCGTCGAACGCAGCCTTTTACGAAGCCAAAGGACAGACCGAAAGCATTATGCGGCTGCAGGGCATGGCGTCCTACGACGACCATTTTAAGGAACTCACCGAGAGCGATCGGTTCGCCAAGTTGGCGGAACTGCTGTTAGGCGATGGGGCTATAAGTAAAAACATGGAGTGGTTCACGAAACCCGCAGGCAGCGATGCAGAGACGCCGCCTCATCAAGATGGATTCTACTTCATGCTCGAACCGAACGAGGCACTGACGTTGTGGCTGGCACTGGATACGGTGAACGATGAGAACGGCTGCATCCACTATGTGCGTGGCTCCCACCGCCGAGGGATGAGACCCCACGGACAGACAGCGGTGTTCGGGTTCTCCCTCGGAGTCACGGACTACGGCGATGCGGACTACCAAGAGGAGGCAGCTATCCATGCCGCACCGGGCGATCTGATTGTGCATCACTGCATGACGATCCACCGTGCGGGTTCAAATGCCACAGAAAACCCACGCCGAGCACTGGGACTTGTCTATTACGCTCAACGTGCCAAGGCGGATGCAGAACGTCAGGAGGCGTATAAGAAAGAGTTAATGGAGCGGTGGAAAAAAGAGGGGAAGATATAGAGGTTAGGACTTGTGCGCTTCGGTTCTAAAAATAGATACGGACGCAGATTACGCTGGTTTTCGCAGGTAAAAACAGAAAAACGAAACTCATACAACCCGGAGAAACCGAGTTTTGAAGAAAAAACTCGGTTTCTGTTGCACGATCTCTTAACATGAGCCACTATTTATAGGAGTGAGCGATGCTGACCGATGCGCAACTTTACCATTTCGCTGTTCACGGCTGGGTGCTTCAGGAGGACGTATTTAGCCCTGAAGAGATCGATGCGTTTAAGCACGGACTGGATCACCTCTATGAACGCAAAGTCTCGACGATGAAGGACAGCGAGGACATCAAGAATATCAATAATATGGTGAACTATGACTCAATCTATCGGGATTGGATCATGTCACCGAAGATTCTTCCCGTTCTGAAGCAGCTTTTGGGAACACCGCCACGTTTTGAGTGCTGCCACGCAATGATAAAATCCCCGCACCCCGATCGATCGATACGGCGCGATGAACTGCGGGATGCGGAAAAGATGGGGTGGCACCGCGGCATTCGCCCGAAATATGGCATTGTACCGGCGAACAATAACCCCTACATCAACACAACATTCCTCAACAACGCCACCTACCTAACGGATGTCAATCCCGAAAATGGCGGCACAATGATCTTGGATGGCTCACACCGGATCGAGGCGCAGGATTGGAAAGAGATCTTCGATCCCGCAATGGTCGTTCAGGTTGAAGCGAAGGCAGGATCGGTGATGCACTTCACGGAGGCGTTGGTTCATACCGGTGTCCCGATCCTCTCCGAGCAAACCCGCTATACGATGTTCTACGGGTTCACGCCACCGTGGATGCAGTGTTGGCCTGGATGTAGCCCGACGCAGGAAATCATTGACGGTAGTGAAGGGGAACTCAAGGAAATCCTTGGAGGACGCACAGGGTATATGGGGCAGTACGGACCTGAGTGAGTAGAAACCTGCACACCTAAAATTTGAATCCCTTGCAAGCAGGAGGAGGTATCCGATGTTATCCGAGTTAGAGGTCGGGCAGTTTTGGACATTCGGGTTCACTGTCTTGAGAGATTGCCTCAGTAAAGATGAGGTAGAGCGTCTACAGGAGGCGCACAGCCGCGTCATTGCAGATGCGCCGGTCTACAACTATTTCGCTGAGAACGGTACACGGATGCTCAGCCCTTTTGTCCACGCGGACGATGCTTTCGCAGATTTAATCGAGCATCCCGGTGTGATGGAAGCGATGCGGGGTATCTGGGGTACGGAGTGTCTCTATATTGCCGGCAGCGACATGTGGGCGAACCGAGACGACACCCCTTGGCACACTGACGGTCAACCGGGACGACATGTCCTCACACTCAAGACTGCGATATACCTTGATGAGCAGTCCAAAGACCTTGGATCACTAAACCTGATTCCCGGCAGCCATCATCCCGAATACTCTACAGCACTCTTCCGATCCTGCGGTTACTGGGACAGGGGAAGACCTCGTCTACGGCTCGATCCCGATACAATTCCGGGAGCCCTCTCCGTGCAAACCTGTCCCGGAGACATTGTGTTGTGGGACAACCGCTTGTGGCACTCCGCCTTCAAGCGCAATGACGGGCAGCCCCGACGGACGATGTTCATCGGCTATATGCCGGACCCCCAAGACGACCTGCTCGCACTCAAAGACGTTCGGACGACAGTTGAAACCCAGATAACTGAGCAGCAGCCGTTCGTCTATAGCAAGGCAATGATGGAGAAGGGCAGTTCTCGGCGTGAGAAGATGGCAGCCCGGCTGGAAGAATTGGGCGTGGAAAAGGTGAGAGAACCGTAACCCCCGGCAAGAAAACCCGCGAAAACACCTAAAAAGAGGGAAAGAGGATGACCAACAGATCTCAGCCGCTGCGCGTCGGTGTTGTTGGCTGCGGTGGTTTTGGACGCGGTGCCTATGTGAACAATGTCCCTGAAAATCCTGATGCCAGTTTGGTCGCACTCTGTGACATCGATTTGGCACAGGCGGAAGCGGCGGCACGTGAAGTTTTTGATAAAGGAGGCAGAGAGCCGCGTCCTGCGTTTTACACAGACTATAAAGCGATGATTGACCAAGAATCCCTCGATGTGGTCATGGTCGGAACGATGGCAGATGTCCGTCCGCGTGTGGCTATCTATGCGTTGAACGCCGGCGCGCACGTCCTCGCCGCCAAACCGATGGCACCCTCCTTGGCAGAAGCGGAAGAGATGCTACAGAAGGCAAGGGAAGTAGACAGGATTTTGATGGTCGGCTATAACTTCCGATTCCGGGATGATGCACAGATCGTGCACCGCTTTATCCGCGGTGGCGGCATCGGGACACCTCGCTTTGCCCGTGCTTGGTCGTTTGCCCCCAGCGTACCGATCCGCGGACCCCACTACAAGGCGGGGTCGGGTGGCGGTTCACTCGCCAGAACAGGGGTTCACACGATGGATCTAGCGATCTGGTTCCTCGGCAGCCCAGCACTCGTCTCCGTGCATGGACGTGCGCTCTCACGTTTTGCAGAACTTCCCGCGCTGCCGCCCGAATTGGAATCCCTCCGAGGCGACTACGACGATCCAGATCTGGTCAGCGGCTATGTCCAGTTCGCCGATGGCGTCACATTGTCCGTCGAGAGTATGTGGCTGGCACCGCCGCAGATCAACGATCACGGTGTCGAGGTGTGGGGGACGCACGGTTACGCCTCGTTGAATCCACTAAGATTGCTAACATGGCAGGATGGTGATTATGTTGATGTGACCGAGCAGGTAGCGCCGGGTATCGCGGATTCCTTCCATGATGATTGGAACATGCGAATACGCCGCGAAGTCTTTCACTTTATCGATTGTGCTCTTGGAAGAGCAACGCCGCTTATAACGCCGGAAGAGATGTGGACGGATCAGGCAATTGTGGATGGGATCTACGTCGGCGGGAAAGCTTAGAGAAACGCCTTCTCCCTCGCTTCCGCCGAGACATCCCACGCACGATCATATTCATAGTCATCCCGACGCGCCAAGAGTGCTCGCAAATCGTGCCGTAGCTCCTCTACTGTGGGCCTTCCGACATACCACCAACCGTTATAAATCTTGTAGATCTTGCGATCGCTGTCAAGGACGAAGGTATAGGGTATAGGGATCGGCGAATGGACGGGATCTGTGTTGTCTACGATGTCGAGCTCATTGATCAACGCCCGATCGAGGTCAACCAAAAAGGGCCAGGTCGCACCGATACGCTCGCGAAGTGCCTTCGTCGTCTCCTGATCATCGACTGAGACAGCAATTAGCCTACAGTAGTTGACTTCCAGTTCGGGTTGCAGGTCTTTTGCGTAATTCTCCAACTGGAGAACATCCTTCGGTCAGTATGCCCCCCGCCAAAAGACGAGGATCGTGGGCCATCCACGCATCAAATCTTCCAGCGTTCTGATGATCCCGTCTTGATCGGGACGTTCAAAGTTTGGGATTTTGTTGCCGGATATCATCAAATCTTCGCGGATTTTCATCTTAGCCTCCAGTCCCGTAAGACCACATGAAACCTTATCAGAATTCAAGGATTAACAGGATTAGAAAAAATATCGTTTTCACGTTTCGCGCATCACGTTTCACGAGGCTTGTACCTCTTCCCAGCGCTCTGTTTCCCACGAGCGTTCAATCGCACCTAACACCTTAGCCACCGCCAACGCCTCACGAAAAGCAGGCTCACCCTGACCTCCATCTCGAATAGACTTCAAAAATTGATAGGATTCAATCATTTTCAAATCTTCGTAGCCTAAGCCGACACCGGGACCGGGATTGAAATGTGCATGAAACGGGTGTTCGGGACCGCTCACGATACGGGTGTAACCGTTAGGTCCGGCATCGTCGTCGGATAGAAACAGATGGAGCTCGTTCATCCGTTCAAAGTCCCATTTTATCGCGCCCAGTGTGCCGTGGACCTCAAACGCCATCTCACACTCGGGTCCATTTATGACCCGACACCCCTCCAGTATGCCGTGCGCTCCATTTGAAAACTGCACCAGCGCGCCGACATAATCTTCGTTGGTGACTTCGCCTGTTGGACCATCTGTGCGGACAGAAAAATGCGTACCTTCGCCGGGGGTGGCAAGCGGACGTTCTGAGACGAAAGTCTCGCGGTTGCCCACTAAACGCTTAATCGGACCCGCAATCATCTGTGCCATATCAACGACATGCGACATCAGATCGCCCAAGGTTCCCAATCCCGCTACTTCGCGTTGAAACCGCCACGACAGCACGGCGTACGGATTGCTTGCATAACCCGCAAAGAAACGTCCACGATAGTGTGTGAGATCGCCGAGGTGACCTTCCTCAATCAGTTGTCGTGTATGCTGCACAAGCGGCGCCCATCGGTAATTATAACCCACACAGGTCAAAACGCCAGCGCGCCGAGCGACATCTTCGATAGCGGCGGTCTCTTGTGGATTCCGACCGACAGGCTTCTCACAGAAGATATGCTTGCCAGCCTCGGCAGCCGCCGTCGCAATTTCGAGGTGCATACTGTTTGGCGCGGTAATGTTGACGAGTTCCACCTCTGGATCGGCAATAACCTGTCTCCAATCGGTGGTGTACCGTTCAAAGCCCAAAAACGTTTGCGCCTCGCGGGCACGATCATCCACTTCATCCGCACAGATGACCAAGCGTGGTCGAACCCCACAGTCCTGAAAACGGATCGGAATCTGTCGGTAGGAACGGCTGTGCACAGTTCCCATCCACCCCATACCGATGACACCGATGCCTATCGTTCGTGTCATAATTGACCTCATAACCAATGGGGCGAGCTTGCAACTGTTGACACGTTCCCCTGTCAAAGACCGAGAGTGAAACGTGATGCCCCGATAAATCGGGACAAGCTGTGAAACGTGAAAACGACTCATTACCAACTCACACCAAAGATTCAAAAATCACGTGCTTCTGTTAAGTGCGTTCCAGCGTGATTTTGCAAATCGTCTTCTCAGCATCATCGCCGTACCAGAGATTCGCGCCATCCCACGTCAAGCCGTGCGGCTCACCAGGACACTCGAAGGAATCCAAAACCTCCCCGGATTGAGGGTCAATTTGGGAGATGATGTGCGTGTCGGTGTCCGCACTCCACAACGTGTTTCCATCCCAAGCGATCCCGTGTGGCCGTGTGCCGGGTGATGGAAATTCTGCCAGTATCTCGCCAGTTTCAGGAGAAACCTTATAGTGCCGATCTGATTGCACATCGGCACTCCACAGGGATTCGCCATCCCAAGCGAGACCGTGCGGACTCGGACCCGGTGGCGAAAACGAGGTGACAACCTGCACATCCGACACGGTTAATTTGTACAGGATCTTTTCACCGATATCAGAATACCAAAAATGGGTGCCATCACATTCGAGTCCACTGGAACCCGCCGTGGGTGGATTTACGGTAAGGATAACCTCACCGGTTTGGGGGTTAATTTTATGTAACGTTCCACCACCCTCTACGCTCCAGATAGCTGTGGCTTGCCAAGCGAGTCCGTTGGTGCCAGGTCCCGGACAATTAAAGCTCGTTGCGATCGATGCTTTTAACATTGTCAATCTCCTCCCTATGATTGGGGACAAAATTTGTCTTCAATCCTGACTTATAGTGAATTATAAAAATAAAAGCTCATGTAAAAAGAAAGTGCAAAACGCGAATCGAAATCGTAGGGGCGGGGTTTCCCCGTCCGCAGTCCGTAAGGGTTGGGGGACCCAACCCCTACGAAGATTCAGTTGCTGTTGCACTAATTCTTAACATGAACCAAAATAAATAGACACTTTCGCTCCTCATGTCTGGTAGGCGCTATTTCAAACTGCGCCTATTCGGTGCGGTTAGAAACCGCACCTACCGGGTTGTAGCCCAGATTTTTCTAATCCCAGTAGTTGAGGTTTGCTCACCTCGCCGATTGGCAATGTCCAAGTAATTCTAAAATCTACCATAGTTGTCGATTATGGTCTTACCACCGATCCATCCGCTTTTCGATCCTCAGCGGCGTAATTGGGTACTTTCGCCCGTTCCGTGTCCAGCATTTGCGCTGCCTTCGTCTCGTCGATGTCGATTCCCAACCCCGGCTGATCGTTGGCGTAGAGGTATCCCCCCTCAAGAATCGCGTGACCGGGAAAGATGTCAAGTTCCTCTTGGCTGAAGTGATTCTCTTCCTGAATACCGAAACTCCAGCTCGCCAAGTCCAAGTGCATTGCCGCTGCTTGGTTGACGGGATCGTTGTCCCCACCTTCTTGCCATGCGGTATTGACACCGAACCATTCACAGAGCGTGGCGATTTTACGGCACGGAGTAATGCCGCCACCCTTCGATACCCGGACACGAACGAAGTCAATAAGCCGTTCAGTGATAAGCGGTGTCCACTCGTGAGGGTTGATGAAGAGTTCGCCCATCGCCTGCGGGGTAGTGCACTGCTGCCGAATCAGACGGAACCAGTCAATCTGCTCAGGTGAGAGGACATCCTCCAGAAAAAAGAGGCGGTACGGCTCAAGGAGTTTTGACAACGTTACTGCACACTGTGGTCGGAGGTGTTCATGGACATCGTGCGTGAGTTTTGGTCCGAATCCTAACTTCGATCGTAGATAGTCGAACATTTTTGGGATGCTCTCAATGTACGCCTCATCATCGAAGGCAGGCGCGTTGGACCAAGGGTTCTTTGGCTGCCCGGCTTTATCGGCTTCAATAAATCCACCGCCGCCGTACCCACCCAGTTGACACCGAATAACCGAATGGCCCTCTTCCATGTAGCGACGGATGTCGTCTTCAAGTTCGACGAAGTCACCCCCGCCAGCGTGGGCGTAACACGGCACAGCAGAACGACAGGGACCACCGAGAAGTTGATAGACCGGCATCCCCGCTTCCTTTCCTTTGATATCCCAAAGTGCCATATCAATGCCGCCCAGTGCGGTATTTGAAATTGCCCCATTCCGCCAGTAACCACTGGTTAGCGTAGATTGCCAGATGTCTTCAATATGTCCAACCTCACGACCGATGAGGCGAGGAGCGATGCACTCTTCAATCGCCGTGATAACTGTTTGGGCATGGTAGTGGTCGCTGGCAGAACCGATGCCGTAGAGCCCCGGCTGGTCGGTAGTCACCTTCACGATAACCCAAGTTCCATTGACGCGTGTACGAATACATCGAATTTCTTTGATTTTTGCCATAGGACGTTTCCTTTTTCGCTCATGTTAAGAAATCGTGCAATAGAAACTGAAATCCGCTGTGGGTCGGGCTTCCTAGCCCGACGGTCATCCCCTCATCGGGGCAGGGATGCCCCTCCCACAGTTGGATCGGGATTCAAAGTTTTTTAGTTTCTATTCGTGTTTTGCACTCCGTTTTTACATGAGCCTCCTTTTTTTGTCGTATCCATCGCTTTTTCAAAAATAGACTATAATGCCTTATCGCGGCATGTGCCTCACCAACGCACAAAACCGTAAATTCAACCGTATACAATTTGCCCTACCATACCTCATTTGAGATACTGTGTCAACAAGAAACCATGCTTATGTTTACAGAGCTAGATGGGAATTGTGCAGTTGAACGACGAGGTGTTGTAATTCGATGGAAGATCGCCAGTGCGGGGCAAGGTGCCCCGCCTACGATGGGTGTAGAGATCGTCACGATCACATGTCGAGGCGTCTAGTGATATCGCGCACCAAATGGTCCCATATTTTTTCCTTGATTATTTTCTCAGAATCGCCTATCATTTCCTTGTTTTCGTCCCTATTTTCGCGAGGGTAAGTTTGGACAGACCTGAAGATCGAACAACCGAGCATAAAAGGAGACACAAGCGATGATCTTGACATTTTTGGATAAACATCGAGATACCGGTTTATTAATCCTTCGGATCGGACTTGGGTGTATGTTCCTCTTCCACGGGTTCCCAAAACTGTTTGGTGGTCCCGAGAAATGGGAAAAGGTCGGGATGGCAATGGGGAGTCTTGGCATTACGTTCCTACCAGCGTTCTGGGGCTTTATGGCGGCGATTTCGGAGGCTTTGGGTGGACTCTGTCTCATCCTCGGTTTCCTTCTCAGACCCGCCTGTATCCTTTTGACAATAACGATGTTGGTCGCTACCGTTTCCCATCTAAGTCGCGGGGACGGATTAGGGGGTGCATCGCACGCGATCGAAGTTGGCATCGTTTTTCTGAGCTTGATTCTGATTGGACCCGGCAAGCATAGCCTTGATGAAAAACTCAACGCGGACAGCGGGGATGACGCATAAAGCTGTTTGATGCGCAGGAAAAATTAGATGGCAGAAAGAGATTATTACGAAGTCCTTGGGGTGAACCGGAACGCTTCTCCAGAGGAGATCAAACGTGCTTATCGCAAGGTCGCGCTGAGGTATCATCCCGACAAAAACCCGGGAGATCAGGCAGCAGAAGAGAAATTCAAAGAAGCCTCAAACGCTTACGACGTGCTATCGGATCCAGAGAAACGGAAGATCTACGACGTCCGCGGACACGCAGGAGTCCATAACGCTGGATTTCAAGGGTACACGAACTTTGAGGACATTTTCACCAATTTTGGAGATGTCTTTGGTCGTGAGGTCTTTGGGAATTTCGGAGATGTTTTCGGAGATGTATTTAGCAGGGACAACCCCACCGGCTTTGGCACACACAGTCGCGGTAATGTACGAACAAAGCTGACAATTCCGTTTGAGGAATCTATATTGGGTGCCGAAAAACGGATTCAGGTGAACGACCGAACCCTTACGATTAGGATCCCGCCGGGTATTAAAGACGGCCAGTCATTACGCCTTGCCGGTCAAGGGGACCTCACCGTAGGCGGACAGCGTGGATCATTAATTGTGAAAATCGCCGTTCAACCGCACCCGAATTTTAAGCGGGAGAATTTGGATCTTGTGACCCAAGCCCCGGTGCCTTTCACAACCGCAGCGTTGGGCGGGAAGGTGCGTATTCCAACCCTGAAAGGACATATCGACCTGAAGATCCCTGCGGGAACGCAGCCGGAGCAACAGTTGAGAGTCCGTGGGGCGGGTGTCGTCGATGCGTCGAAGCGCAAAGGCGATTTGCGCGTCCAGATCAAGATCGAGATTCCGCGTTCCTTGACGAGAAAACAGAAAGAACTGCTAAAAGAGTTAGCGGAAACCCTCTAACCCGATAACTGGTGGCACTATGCAAGATGTACGTGTGCCACCCATTAACATTATAATAAATAGGCGGCTAAATGAACCCAGAGAAAACCTTAGTTTTGATTAAACCGGATGGCGTTCAACGCGGACTGATTGGTGAAATTATCAACCGCTTTGAGCGCAAGGGACTCAAACTGGTAGGACTTAAATTACTCAAACTCCCGAAGGATCGAGCGGATCAACTCTACGAACCGCATCAAGGGAAGTTCTTTTACGACTACCTCATCCAATTTATGACATCAACACCGATCGTGGCAATTGCCCTTGAAGGGCGAGATGCTATCGAACTGGTACGCCTGGTCAACGGGGCAACAAGACCAACCGAGTCTCAACCCGGCAGCATTCGTGGAGATTTCTCGATTGACATCACTCACAACGTTGTTCACGCCTCAGACTCCCCTGAGAATGCGGAACGTGAACTAAATATTCTGTTCGATCCGAGTGAACTTGTCGGCTATTCACGAACTGATGACGCGATTCTCTACAGTCCAGAACTGTAGTACACGGGACAATAAATCGGATTGAGTGTAACGAGGCACCATCGCAGAGGGCAAATCGTGGCTCAAAACAGCGACCTACTTTTTAGCACGGATGATTGGGTTGAAATCTACCGTACGACAGACGAGTGGGAATCGAACCTGATTCAGACAATGCTCGGCAACGAACAGATTCGGTGTCGCCCCGATTACACACGGAACGCAGATAGACAACGTCAGATTACCCTTTCCGTTCATCCCGACGACCGAATCGAAGCCTTAGAGATCGTTAGCCGAACCGGTTTGGCAATAACAAATGAGGAATATGAAAACCAGCACGTGGATGATGAAAGCAATTCCCGTCTGAAACGTGCCGACGAAACCTCGGGCAGTGACATCCCACAACCGACGTCAACAGACGGAACAGCAACCATAATTGCGGACCGCGAGGAGATCGGCAAGATCGCCCATTACGTCGGGCGGGGATATGAATTGCAGGTTGGACCGACACCGTACTATATGGTTGAAGAAGATCGCTGGGAAGAGTTTATCGACTTTAGTGCCCAACGCCAAGAGTTTTCCATCCTCATCAGGCATGAATATCCGGACCTCTCCCTATGGCTCAAGCAGGAGAGTCTGTTGCCAGAATTTATCCGTTTAGTCGAATCCACGTATCGTGATGTGCCGCCAACCCGGGCGGAAAGCCGTCAACAAACTACACCGACACCTGACAACGCAAACGCGCCGGAAGCTCAAATCAACCGTCTTGCCAAGTTCGGTCTGTGGGTATCGTTAGTTTCCCTCCTCGGTGTGATCCTCCAACTACCGTGGTATGCAAGTTCGGTCCTCGCTCTCCTTGCCGCTGTTGCCGGATGTATTGCAAAAGTTCAGATCGATCGCAGCAATGGAACACTCAAGGGAAATCTAATTGCTTTTTTAGCGATTATCATCGCTTGCATAGTAATCGTCGTCGCTTGGCTACAACGTCAGCCGAGCCTGCCAGAAACATCGGATGTACAGTCCGCCTCCCTGCTCCATCGATCAGACACCCGTTACAACGCACAACCGGGGAGCAAAATATGGATGCCTGCGTTATAGTCTTTGTCAAAGATCCTGTTCCCGGTCAAGTTAAAACTCGCCTCATCCCTTACCTTTCACCAGAGCAGGCTGCGTCTCTATATCAGACATTCCTGGTCGATTGGTGCAATGCTCTTTCCGCAGTCTCCACAGCCGACCGCGTAATCGCCTATACACCGCCCGAAAGTTTGGGGGTTCTCCAAGCACTGATAGGGGAAGATCCGGTTTATATTGCCCAACAGGGTGCATCGCTTGGGGAACGCTTAACTGCTGCTGCACGTTGGGCGCACGATCAGGGATACGCCAGATTCCTATTCGTCGGATCGGATAGTCCAACGCTACCGATCCAATATGTCGAACACGCACTTGATCTGTTGGAGTCACACGATGTTGTCATTGGTCCCAGCGTGGACGGTGGTTATTACCTCATCGGCTTCTCAAAGGAGGGCGCGTCCTCGTTGATTCCGACTATCTTTGAGCAGGTCTCGTGGAGCACCGAGGTTGTCTTCCGTCAAACACTTGAGAAAATTCAGGCGACCACCACACAATTGGGTTTGTTGCCGCCGTGGTACGATGTAGATACCCCCACCGGATTGCAGCTGTTACGGGATCACCTGCTTGGGATGGATCTCGCAGGGGAAAACAGTCCCGCGCCTCGAACATATAGCAAATTGGCAGAGTGGTTTTGAATCATTAGAACAAGGGGGCTTTGACAGTAACTTTATATCTTAACTATCGTTCTACATATTGCGAACGCAAGTTGCTTAGACAATCCGTAGATTGAGTTTCCATACCAGACATCTACTAAAAATAATCAAACAGACGACACACCTGTCGCCCCTCTGGGGCTTGGGGTAATTGGTTTACCGATGTGCTATAGACCTGTCGCCTCTCTGGGGCTTTTTAGGTCGGGCAAGATGCCCGACCTACGGGCATAGAGTCAATTCTATCGTACAGCATATTATTAGCAGCTTACGATACACTTGGCATCTTGGTGGGGTGGGTTGTAGAGATCAGAATTGATGACATATGAGGGGCCAATTCATACCGAACAAGCTCCGTTTTCGCGGGGGCTACAGCACTACTTTTCGGCTTGACGCTGGCTGAGAGATGGGGTATTATTTCATGCCACTTAGAACGGATTATATAACAAAAAAGAGGATCTTTTGATGGAACTCAAAGAGCAGTTAAACGAAGATATGAAGCAGGCGATGCGGGCAAAAGACAAGAATCGTCTGTCTGCGGTTCGCATGGTGCGCGGTGCCGTCCGGGACAAGGAAATCAATAGCCAAATTGAATTGGATGATGACGGTGTTTTAGAGGTAATCGCCAGCCAGATTAAGAAAAGGAAGGATGCACTCGAACAGTTACGAAAGTCCAACCGCGATGACCTCGTTGAAGCCGAAATGGCACAGATTGAGATATTACAAGAATTTCTCCCCGCCCAACTTTCGGAGGAAGAGATCGAAGCCGCCGTCACAGATGCGATTGAGGAGTTAGGGGCAACGTCAATGCGAGATATGGGTAAAGTCATGGGGAAACTCGTTCCACAGTTGAGGGGCAAAGCAGACAATTCGGTTATCAGCCAAATTGTCAAGCAGAAACTGGGTTAGCTAGGGCTATTCAGTTTTCGGCTTATTACCCATTTTGTTTGAAAAGGCGCAACCGGGAGATCACGCCTACAGTAAGATGTCGGGATTCGGAGATCCCTCCTACAGTAACACTAAATGACCCTATGGGTTAGCACAATGAACGACCAAACCACTATCCTCGTTGTTGATCCGGACCAACGACAGCGCGAAATGATTTGTCTCACACTTGAGCGCGAGGGGTTGCGTGTGCTCGCAACTCGCACAATGTATGAGGCGTTAGACCGCATCGAACGCTTGGACATTGATGTGCTGATTGCTCCACTTATAGGCGAACGGGTGGATGGGCTCAAGCTTCTTGAAGCAGCCTATGATCGGAACCCTGATGTCGGCGTAATTTTCGCTACAGCCCCAAATGTTTTAGAGACCGATGTTGGCATCAAAGCTACGATTCATATGGGAGCGAGCTATTTTCTCCCTAAACCCCTCAACCTGCCCCAGCTGATAGCCCTCCTCCACAAAATACTCGAAAATCAGCGACTCACCGTAGAGAATCGACAGCTACAATCTCAGATCGATGAACGGGTCGGGCTCATCCAACTAACGGGACACTCACCGAAAATCCAAGAGATTCGAGATCTCATTGCACAGGTCGCCCCAACAAGAGCCACCGTCATGATCCGTGGTGAGCGTGGCACCGGAAAGGAGCTGGTCGCCCGCGCTATGCACCACCGAAGTTTAAGGCGAGGGCCTCTGGTTATATTCAACTGTGCAGCCTTGAACGAAGGTCTCGCGGAATCCGAACTTTTTGGACATGAACGGGGCGCGTTTACCGGTGCGTATCAGACACGGAAAGGGCGATTTGAGGCGGCTCACGGCGGAACGTTATTTCTTGATGAAGTGGGACAATTGAGTTTGTCAAATCAGGCACGGCTCTTGCGGGTGCTTGCCGAGAGGGAGTTTCAGCGTGTCGGTGGGAATGAATTGATAGAGATTGATGTTCGCGTCATTTGCGCAACGAACCGCAATCTTGAGAAAGCAGTAGAACAGGAGAGGTTTCTACCCGATCTCTACGATCGCTTGAACGTAATTCGGATCTCCCTGCCTCCGCTCCGTGAGCGAAGCGAGGATATCCCACTCCTGGTCAAAGCCTTTACAGAAGAATTTTGCCAAGAGAACCGGATGATGACGAAGCGCATGACCTCCCATGCAATGCGAGCGTTGATGAGATATGACTGGCAAGGTAACGTGCGGGAGTTAAGAAATTGTGTGGAGGGTATGGTTATCATGTCGAACCGACCAGAACTTGACATCGATGATGTCCCGGAACATATTCTCGAATCTGCCAGAGTTAGTTCTCCTGTTATCCTCTCCGCTCCTACCGTTATAGATACCGACGCGGTAGACCTGCCTTCATCTGGACTGGACGTTGAAGTGGGGATGTCGATGGCAGAAATCGAGAGGGAAGTTATTCGATCAACGCTCCAATATGCTGGAAACAATAGAGCCAAAGCGGCACAAATTTTAGGTGTATCGAAACGAACCATCTTCAGAAAAATCAAGGAACATAGTTTGTGCGACGAATAATCCATTCAACTTCTGTTTCAATTTGTGTTCAAGTTGCTCTGAGTCCCACCTACCTTTTTGCAGCGAGCAACGATCTCAACAGCAACAGTGGTAGCCCGGGCATCTTTGGTGCCATCATCGGCGTTGTGGTGCCGACACTGCTCATCATTGCCATCGGGGGCGCTATCTATGTCTGGTTGCGCCGAAACAAACCTTTCTCGACCAGACCACCATTCCCGCGCCGGCGTTCCCATAAGAATTGGGACATGTCGGGACCAACACATACATCTTTCCCGCGATCTCCCATGTCCTCTGATGGCGCTACTCGCTTTGACAGCCCCGACCCGTTGACAGAACAGGATAGGCAGTTAGCGCGCGAGGCATATACCGTTGAGTCTATTGCACTCACGCGCCTAGCGGAGGTAAAATCCCTGCGTGAATCGAACCGGATCCAAGAATACTACGAAGCAATTTCGATAATCATCAAACAGTACGTAGGAGAAAAATACGACATCAAGAGTCTGGAGGCTACCACAGGACAAATCCTATCTGCGCTTCCCAACAGCTTGACCGATAGCGTTACAGATCATGTTGGCGAGATTCTCCTATCGTGCGATATGGTTCACTTCTCTCGGCATCGACCGTCCCGCTCAGAACAGGATCGTATCTATCAGACAGCGCGAGAGTTCCTCGAAAGTCAAATTGTTGTGCCGTCTGTTGAAACCGATGATCTTGACGAGGGAGAGGTGGAGGAAAATGATGAGATGTATCAACACTATAGGGGGAGGTTTTAAGGCTGAGCCTCGGTGTTCGCCCTAATCGAGGAGCCACGATAGAATCGGGATATGAAAGAATCTGATTTGACGGCATTGAACGAAAAGATCCAAGAGGCGAGTACCTTCGTTGAAGATATTTTTGAAGAGATTCGGAAGGTCATCATCGGACAGAAGTATATGATTGAGCGGATGATTATCGGCCTGCTCTGCAACGGTCATATCCTGTTAGAGGGCGTTCCGGGCCTCGCGAAGACAACCGCCGTCCAGGCACTATCCAGCACAATTGCCGTCTCTTTCAAACGCCTCCAATTTACGCCTGACCTTCTACCCGCCGACCTAATTGGCACCCAAATTTATAACCAACGTTCCGGCGACTTCTATGTCAAAAAGGGACCCATTTTCGCGAACCTCGTTCTCGCTGATGAGATTAACCGCGCACCAGCCAAAGTTCAAAGCGCACTCCTCGAAGCAATGCAGGAGCGTCAGGTCACAATCGGCGATGAAACCTACCCCCTCGACCCACCATTCCTCGTCTTAGCGACGCAGAACCCAATTGAGCAAGAGGGAACTTATCCGCTACCAGAAGCGCAGGTAGACCGGTTCATGCTCAAGTTGCAGGTGACCTATCCCTCGCGGACAGAGGAACTTTCCATTTTACGGCAGCTTACAGGCGAAGAGCCTCAACCGATTCAACAGGTTATATCCCCTCAAGAAATTCTCCAACTCCGTACAACAGTCCGTGAAATTTACATGGACGAGAAGATCGAAAACTATATTGTCGATCTCGTCTGTGCTACACGCGAGCCAGCGAAGTATCAATTAGATGAACTCACAGCCCTCATCGAATACGGTGCATCGCCGCGGGCAACGCTCTTTCTCGCCATGGCTGCGAAAGCCCACGCCTTCCTCCGTCATCGCGGGTATGTGACGCCAGAAGATGTCTACGCGGTAGGCATGGATGTCCTCAGACATCGCGTTATCGTCAGCTACGAGGCGGAGGCAGAAGAGATATCTTCCGAACAGATTATCAAACAGGTTTTTGAAGGGGTCGAAGTGCCTTAGCGGGGATTTGTATGATTTTACCCGTTTTCAGTTCCTTTGCGTAAGTCCCAATTCCAAAGAACATTCTTTCCCAAAAAGGGAGGCCCTCCCATGAAGAAAGACGTGTTGACAGTCATTTTTTTGTGTGCTTTGCTCTTGTCCTTAGTCCCTTCTTCCGCTGCGTTGGTTTTCGATTGTCCCCTGCACCTTGTAGAAAAGGCACGAAAGACGGAAAGACAATTCCAATGAAAACCTACAAGTTTAAGTTGCATTCCAATCACGGCAACCGTGAATTGCACAAGACCATAGATGGTCATGCCCACGTCTGGAATCACTTCGTCGCATTGTGCCGTCGGTACTATGCGATCTATGGCAAATATCCCGGCAAGAAGTCTTTGATGCGACACTTGACCAAGTTAAAGCGTTTGCCTCGTTATGCCCATTGGAATCAACTGCCGAGTCAATCGTTGCAAGACGTGATAGATCGGCTTGATAAGGCATACGCTAAACTGTTTAGCAACGGCACAAGTAGCAAACGTTCTGGTCGCCCTCGTTTCAAGAAACGTTTTCTATACAAGTCGTTCACTCTCAAAGTTGCAGGTTGGAAGCTGCTTCAATCGAATAACCTCCGTATTGGCAAGCATATCTATCAATACTTCAAGAGCCGAGACATACTCGGTAAACCCAAACGCTGCACGGTCAAACGAGACAGCGTTGGCGACGTATGGATAATCGTTTTGACTGACCACATAGATATGGATTTGTTTCGACCCACGACGGATAACAACGCGGGGTTCGATTTTGGACTAAAGACATATCTAACCGGGTCTGACCACAATGACTACGAATCCCCACAATTCTTTAAGCACGGCATCAAGACGATAAAACGTGCCAATCGTAACCATTCACGAAAGGTCAACAGGTCAAACAACCGGGTAAGGGCAAGGCGCAATCTCGCTTGTAAGCACCGCAAGATTGCCAATCAGCGACAAGACTTCCACTGGAAACTTGCACATGACCTGACAGACAGATACGACTGGATAGCACTGGAGACGTTGAACCTACAGGGCATGAAATCCCTTTGGGGGCGTAAAGTCTCTGATTTGGGGTTCTATGACCTTGTGCAGAAACTCAAATACATTGCAGCCAAAAAGGGTGTAAAAGTTGTGTCCATCGACAAGTGGTATCCATCATCTAAAACGTGTCATGTCTGTGGTGAAGTCAATCAAGACCTGAATCTTCGTGATAGAACTTGGCAGTGTCCAAACTGCCACACGCAGTTGGATAGAGATCGCAACGCCGCAATCAATATCCATAGGGTTGGGGCATCGACCCTCGCAGGAGAGGATGTAAGCGGCAGCTCGCCGTCCAATCCTTGTTGATAGCGCAATTCTAATCCTTGAGGAGAGGGACTCGCAAGAATCCCAATCCTTTAGGGTTGGGAGTATGTCAAAAAATGAAATGGCTAGAAGGGAATTGGTGTCAGGTCGGGGTGTTTTATCGGCTACAGGAGACTCCACATCTTCGGCATTACCAAGTCACTCTGTCCGCTGAGGTTGAGCTGGATGCGAAACCTGAAGGTCTGAAGTGGCTGGATTGTATAGCAGTTGAGTGGAACGGTATGCTTGGTGGACAAATTGCCACAAAGCTGATACAGGAATGGGAGTGGAAACCCGTGAATCAGTGGTTTGAGGTTAAAATCGAGGTCAAAGGCGGTGAACATACTGTATTTGCGGGGCCTGAGGGCAAACCAAAGCAAGTTATCAAGATGCAGGCAGCAACGCAAGGCACAGGAAGGGTAGGGCTATTGACGTACAGCCCAACACGTGAAGTTGTGCTGATTGATGATCTTGAAATAATATCGTCGGTATTTGCTGTAGAAGCACATAAGACCCTAGCAAGCACTTGGGGCAGGATAAAAGCAGACTGATAGCCAACACGTTGACATTTGGGTGTCGGGATATGAATCTCTACAGGGAGCGTTGGGCAAGTCCGAGAGGATACCGCGACGCGACCGGGGACGTCCGATCTACGGGTATGATGTTGGGTTTCACTTTATCTATCCTATAAATGGGTATTGTTAAAAAGGGTAGCTTGTGTTCGACAAGAATCCACTTCCACCGTTCAACCCAACCTACGTGCTGTCAACTTTCAACAGAGCCAAACAAAAACTTAATTTCGGTTCTCCTCGTCCAGAAGTTCCTCCAACTCCTCCAAGAAATCCACCGGATCGCTCTCATCTTCGTCACTCTCTTCCGGTCCTTCCAGTCCTTCTTCCACCGACTCCAGATCTGACCGAAACTCAATCAGGTTACTCAAATAACGTTCGCGGGTAACGTTTTCTGCATCACCGTAATTTTCGCGCAGACACTCTCCACAGAATTTCCCAATGCGCTGAATTCCTAAATTGACCTCATCCAATGCACCTTGACGGTCATCTTCCATCAGACACAGTTCAGCGTTCGCCATGCTGTTCATCATTAGCATATAGCCTTTATACTGGTAACTCTCCCACGCAACCTCAGAAGGAGCATAGTTCTTTGCCATATTCGTAGAGGCAAGATTCGTATCAGTGTCTCGTTTGACATCCGCCCACCGCTTGATCCCCGCGAACAGCAGATAACGGGTATACCTATCGTACGATTCTCGGAACAAAACACGCCAATCCTCTGGAGTCAAAGCGAACCCCTCGTCTGTACCGTGCTGCTGTTTATAATCCTCAAGTTGTTCGCAGAAGTACGCATAATAGGACTCCCGTCCATGAGGTCTCTTGCCATCAGGGCGTCCGGACGTATAGATACGTGAAATCGTGAACGCATTTGATTGTACAACAACAACCTCTTTGCCTTCCTCCAACTTCAAGACTTTTATCGGATGAGCAACATCAAACGCTAAACTATCCAGAATTCCATCAAGTGCACGAACAAGGCGGGTGTTCCTTTCAATCTGATTAGTTGCCATTTTTATCTCCCTTCCATGAAGTCTAATATGCCATGTAGTATTGCTATGTTTCAAGACGCGTTATAAAGTTGCGACAGATAATCAATATTGTGCAGTAAGTCAGTTTGGGGAGTTTTCAACCGCTGCCTTTTCCTATCCCCTTGGCTCTTTCTATTCTTTGATGGTTCAGACGTAATAATCTTGCAACGGGGTTACAGTAATCTCGCCACGACGGAGCGCCTCAATGCTATTGATTGCCGCTGACGCCCCTGCAATTGTAGAAAACAGGGTAATTCCGTAATCAATTGCCATCTGCCGGATTAATTCCTCGTTCGGACGATGTGCATACCCGGTCGGCGTATTGATAATAAGATCAACGGCGTGGTTCTTGACGTAATCGTGGATGGTCGGACGCCCTTTGCCGATACTGTGGACCAGTGTCACCTCCATGCCGTTCCGACGCAGCACCTTCGCTGTGCCGTGCGTCGCAATCAGTTGAAAGCCCAAATCAACCAACTTTTTGGCGATAAAGATAATCGCACGTTTATCTTTGTTTTTTACGCTGATGAACGCATGACCGCCGAGAGGTAATCCATAGCCGACCGCTTGTTGCGCTTTGGCGAAAGCGATGCTCAAGTCTGCATCGATCCCCATCACCTCGCCTGTCGATTTCATCTCAGGTCCAAGCTGAGAATTTGCTCCCGGAAAGCGATTGAACGGAAAGACCGGCGCTTTCACCGAAAAATAATCTGTCTCAATCTCTGTGGTGAATCCAAGTTCTGCAAGGGTCTTCCCGGTCATGATACGGGCGGCGAGTTTTGCCAGCGGCACCCCAATGGTCTTGCTCACAAACGGCACGGTGCGCGATGCCCGTGGGTTCACCTCTAACACATAAATCTCATCGTTTTTTATCGCATACTGTATATTCATCAGGCCACGCACGTTGAGTGCTTTTGCAAGTGCGTTAGTATGCTGCTTGAGGGTATCAATCTGGTCTTCAACAAGTGTGTAAGGCGGCAACACGCAGTCGCTGTCTCCGGAGTGGATCCCTGCCTCTTCAATATGTTCCATGATGCCGCCAACGACGGTAAGATCCCCATCAGAAATCGCATCAACGTCAACTTCGATTGCATCCTCCAGATACTTGTCAATTAGCACAGGATGTTCGGGAGAAGCTGCTACGGCTGTATCCATATAGGCTTCCAGCGCGTCTTGGTCATAGACAATCTGCATCGCGCGCCCTCCCAAAACGTAAGAGGGGCGTACCATAACTGGGTATCCGAGTGCTGCGGCAATTGGTATGGCTTCTTTCGCTGAGGTTGCCGTACCATTTGGGGGTTGCATCAAGTCGAGTCCATCGAGCAACTCTGTGAATTGTTTTCGGTCTTCAGATCGTGCAATGTCCTCTGGGCTTGTTCCGATAATTGGAACGCCTGCCTTCTGAAGTCCGAGCGCGAGATTCAAAGGCGTCTGTCCACCAAGCTGCACGATCACCCCGTCCGGTTTTTCCCGATCGACAATATTCAATACATTTTCGTGCGTGAGCGGTTCAAAGTAGAGTCGATCCGAGGTGTCGTAATCGGTGCTCACAGTTTCGGGATTGCTGTTGACCATAATGGTCTCATAGTTATCCTCTTTAAGTGCGAGCGCTGCATGAACACAACAGTAATCAAATTCAATTCCTTGACCGATCCGATTCGGACCGCTGCCTAAAATCAGAATTTTCTTTTTTTGGCTGGGCCTGACTTCATCCTCCATGCCGTAGGTTGAGTAGTAGTAGGGTGTCTCCGCCTCAAATTCCGCAGCACATGTGTCTACCGTCTTGAAGGTGGCTTCGATTCCGTGTTCTTTCCGTAACGCCCGAATACTTGTTTCAGAGGCATTCCAAAGTTCCCCTATCTGGCGATCTGAGAAACCGTACTGCTTCGCTTTGCGGAGCAGGAACACGGACGAATCAGGCAGCTGGGGACTATTCAGAGTATCCAGTTTACTTTCGCTTCCGACCTTACGAATTTCGTCCTCAAAATCGATAATTTCCTTCATATTATACAGGAAAAACGGATCAATGTGTGTATATCCGTGAATCTGATCGATGCTCATTCCGCTTTGGAAAGCCTGTTTTATGTAGAGAATACGCTCCATATTGGGAATGGTCAACTTCTGTGGAAGTTCTGAGACCGGCAATTCTTCGACGGCACGGCTATCGAGTCCTGCCCACCCATTTTCTAACGATCTCAACCCTTTCTGCAAGGATTCCTTGAACGTCCGTCCGATCGCCATCGCCTCGCCCACGGACTTCATCATGGTGGTCAGCGTTTCATCGGTACCGGTGAACTTTTCAAATGCCCAACGCGGAATCTTTGTGACAACATAATCAATCGTCGGTTCAAATGATGCGGGGGTTTTGCGAGTAATATCGTTGGGTAGCTCATCGAGCGTGTATCCGACAGCCAGTTTTGCGGCGATTTTTGCTATTGGAAACCCGGTGGCTTTGGAGGCGAGCGCAGAACTCCGAGAGACCCGCGGGTTCATTTCGATCACAACCTGTTTTCCGGTATCAGGATCGACAGCAAACTGGATATTCGAGCCACCGGTATCCACGCCAATTTCACGAATAATCTTAATTGCCGCATCCCGCATCTGCTGATATTCTTTGTCCGTCAAGGTCTGTGCAGGCGCAACTGTAATACTGTCCCCGGTGTGAACCCCCATCGGATCAAAATTTTCGATGGAGCAGATAATCACCACGTTATCCGTCCCGTCCCGCATGACCTCAAGTTCGAATTCTTTCCAGCCGATTACCGATTCTTCGATTAACACCTCGTTGACCGGACTCAATCCCAATCCGTACTCAACTATGTCCCGAAATTCTTCGATATTGTAAGCAATACCCCCACCGGTGCCGCCGAGCGTAAACGCGGGTCGAATAATAGCGGGGTAGCCGATCTCGTCAATGATGGCAGTCGCATCGTCAAACGAATGAGCGATACCGCTTTTTGGCACCGACAAGCCAATGCTTATCATCGCCTTTTTGAATAGATCTCGATCCTCCGCTTTTTTGATGGCGGGAAGTTTTGCACCAATCAACTCAACGTCATATTTGTCCAAGGCACCCGATTCGGCAAGTTCAACAGAGACATTTAACCCTGTCTGTCCACCCAAGGTTGGGAGCAAGGCTTGGGGTCGCTCTTGCGCGATGATCTTTTCGGCGATATCCGCTCCGATCGGTTCGACATAGGTTCGGTCTGCAAGCTCCGTGTCTGTCATAATCGTTGCCGGATTACTGTTGACAAGGACAACCTCATACCCCTCCTCCTTCAAGGATTTACACGCCTGGGTGCCCGAATAGTCAAACTCACAGGCTTGACCGATAATAATCGGACCGGAGCCGATAATTAGGATCTTTTTGATGTCAGTTCGCTTTGGCATGGTGAGCTACCTCATCGTATCCTTAGTTTTTATGTTCCTGCATCAGATCTGTAAACCTCTTAAAAAGATAACTTGCGTCGTGGGGACCGGGAGACGCCTCTGGATGGTACTGCACAGAGAACATTGGGTATTCTCTATGTTCCATCCCTTCAAGGGTTTGATCGTTTAGATTAATATGCGTTACCTTTACATCGTTTGGCAGTGAATCGATGTCCACGCAGAAACCGTGATTTTGTGAAGTAATTTCGACCTGATCTGTGTCAAATCGTTTAACAGGCTGATTCGCGCCACGATGTCCGAATTTGAGTTTGAAGGTCTTTCCACCGAGCGCGAGCCCCAACAGTTGATGCCCTAAACAGATGCCAAAAGTCGGCTTCACGCCTATCAGCTGCCGAACCGTCTTTATCCCGTATTCAATCGGTTCCGGATCGCCGGGACCGTTGGATAGGAAGATACCATCCGGATTGGCAGCGAGAATATCTTCTGCGGAGGTGTGTGCTGGAACCACTTGCACTTGACAACCGTGTTGGGTGAGTTGGCGCAAGATGTTATATTTGACCCCGAAATCCACCGCAATTACCCGGAATTGTGGAGTTGATTGTGCCTCGATTCCTGTTGTGTCAAAGTCAATTGTGAGTTGAGAATTTTTATCATCGGTGGTGGAGGTCAGGTCAGAAAGGGTGTTTGATTCGGGGGCGCGAGTTTCCCATGCGTACGGGTTAGGACAGGTCACGTACTGAACCATATCCACGCCAACGAGTCCGTGCCACGCCTGCGCTTTGGCGACCAAGCTTTGGGGGTCAAGGTCTTCGGTCGAGAGAATGCCGTCCATGACACCATGCACCCTGAGCCGTTTGGTTAATGCGCGGGTGTCAATACCGTGGATACCGATAATCCCATTTTCTTCGAGGTAGCTACCGAGATTGGACTGAGAACGCCAGTTGCTCTCGTACGCGCTATATTCACGTACAACAAATCCTTCGGCTTGCGGTCGAATTGATTCGACATCAATATCGTTGCAGCCGTAGTTTCCAATCAACGGGTAGGTCATCGTAACAATTTGCCCTTTGTAGGATGGATCGGTGAGGATCTCTTGGTATCCGGTCATACTGGTGTTAAAGACCACCTCACCGGAGGTTTCCCCGGTCGCGCCGAAATGTTCCCCTTCAAAGGTTGTTCCGTCTGCTAATGCGAGAATTGCTTTCATTGGATTACTCTTCCCTAATTCTCAACTGGTTTGAAAATTATCCTTTTCTCATTCTGCCTAAACTCGATATGAAAAGCATCAAACACATCTTGTCTACCCACAATCAGGTCTTCAATGTCCTCGTCTTGACACCAAGCAACCACCGCGCTGACAGGATGTCCATCAATCACCAGAACAATTCTCCGCAGCAAATAGCTAACGGACCCGCCTACGCCTCTTGCAAATGATAATATTTCTTCGTCGCTACGAGATAAGCCAAGCGACCTACCCGTATGGAACGGAATCAGGCTGATGTCCGCTCCAGAGTCAATCAACATTTCGCAGTTCTGAATCTCCCCGTGATTCGTTTGCAAATTCACAAGATATACAGGTTCCCACAGATCTTCTCTGAGACTTCGGAAACGTAGCGTACGAATCCGTACCTGGTTGACGTGCCGCGGAACAAGAAAAAGCGTCATTTTTCCGTTATAAGAGGAAGCAGCGAGTCGTTCTCGTTCGCACTGTGCCGCTGCAAAGTCTTCAGCTACACCGACGATCTGGGTGTCGTTCAAAATGATAACTACCTTGCCTTCATACCGCTTTGGATGCTTATAGATTTCTTGGAGCCATTCCTGTGCTTGCCGTTTTTTCATGTGTTTCGTCACCCCTTCAGGGAATAAACGGTGTTGCTGTCTATCGTAGGGCAGGCACAAGACCTGCCCCTACATCTGTCACTCCGTACCTGTAGGGGCAACCCTTGTGGTTGCCCTGACAAAAACTCGATTTCTAATAGATCACAACAAAGGTTATCACGTCTCTATCTCCAGTTGTTGGCTTTGGCGGGCTGCTCGCTCCGCCCGGCGGAATGTGACATCAACAGGTGTCTGCGGATATTCAATACCGTTTCCCGAAAGCAGTTCATCAATTGTCCGAATCTGAATCTTTGGATATGTCGTGTGGGTGACATGAAGCCATTGAAAACGTCCCGCTGTCGCTGCTTCCTTAACCATCGGTTGAGTGGGCGGGTTCAGCGTGATAAAGACACCAATTACAGCGTCTTGGGCTTCGACGACCGATTTCAGTTCCCGTATGTCCTTGACAGAAACCTTCCCGCTCTTGACCTGAACGACAATTTTTCGGGTCAGCATCTTTTTTGGCTTGTCCGGGTCAACGTCCTCATAATAAATCACCCCGTCCACGCCCTCGTCCGCTCCCTTCTTTTTGCCTTGATACGGTCTCGCTCGAATCAGACTTAACGCCCACCACTGGAATTGATACCGATCCTGATTAGCTAAAGCCTTCGCACTTGTTGCATCTTTCGGCTCGCCGATGATTTCATATTTCACATCATCACCGAAGACATCAGCAAGACGGTACTTCAACAAAGTGATGGCAAGGTGCGTAATGTCAATACCAATCCACCGGCGGTTAAGCCGTTGGGCAACAGCGACAGCCGTCCCGCAACCACAGAAAGCATCCAGCACAACATCGCCTTCGTTACTACTCGCTTGAATAATCCGCTCAAGCAATGCTTCCGGTTTTTGGGTCGGATAGCCGAGACGCTCTTTCGCCTGTGACCCAATAGGCGGAATATCATCCCAAAGGGAAGGAACTTCTTCGCCTTTCAACTCATCTAAGTAGCGTTTCCGCTGGATACGACCATCAGGAGATTTAGGAAAATGAAGGCGTCCTTCCTTATCCCACTGTTCCATCTTTTCACGGGAGATCGCCCACCCTTTTTCTGGTGGTCTATAGCCTTTATACTCATACGTTAGATTTGGTCTTGGATTTGGACTTGCAAGATTATCAATTCTATAGCGTCGGCCATTTTCATCAGTATAACGAAACATCTTCTTGATATATTCAGGGTTGCTTTCTCGATATTGAGGAGTAAACAAATAGTCACTAGACTTAGAAAACCAAAGGAGTGTATCACAGGAAGTTCCAAAACGATTGGTTGGTCCAGCACGCCCCGTCTTTCTTTTCCAATAAATCTCATTCCGAAAATTTTCAACACCAAAAATCTGATCCAAGATAATCTTCAGATAGTGCGATGCCGTTGGGTCACAATGGAGATAAAAACTCCCCGTCGGCTTCAGGGCACGATGAAGCTCCACCAATCGCAACGCCATCATCACGAGGTACGCCATCAGATTTGTCTCTGTAAGGAAGCCGCGAAAACTCTTGATTGTCTCTACCAGAAGATGTGGCGCGGTCCCGATCAGTTCATGATATGCCCCCTCGGTGGCTTCACCCCAACGCCATGTATCCTCAAAGGCTTGGATCTGCGCCTGTGACGATGAGCCGTCCGCCTCACTGAAAATCACGTTATAGGCTTGATTCGAGTTGAACGGCGGATCAATGTAGATGAGATCGACACTTTCGTCGGGGATATGGTTTCTTAAAATATCCAGATTGTCGCCGTAGTAGAGTTGGTTTGTATCCATCGACTACCTCTATAACTGTTGCGAGTCGGACCTCAGAATTGAGTACAATTTCATATCGTGAAACTGTCCTTTAATATAGACATATTTTCGCATGACACCCTCAAGGGTCATACCGGATTTCTCCATCACGCGAGCGGAGGCACGGTTTTCAACCATGCAGGTTCCCTCAATTCGATTGAGCTGCCATCTCTGAAATCCGAATTGTATGACCGCCTGAGCGGTTTCGGTTGCGTAACCCTCACTCCAATACTTCCGCGCAATATTGAAGGCGATCTCCGCCCTTTTGTGTTCAAAGTTCACATTGTGCAAGAAGCAGTTACCGATGACCTTATTGTTCTCAGTCAGGACAACTCCCCAGCACGCGAAATCACCGGCTGTTACCCATGCGATAAAATCTCTGCTATCTTCTATTGATTGGTGTGCACGCCAGAAGAGATATGCTGTTACTTGCGGGTCTGAAACCCATTCAAATATATCTTCGGCATCCGCCATCTCTAACTTTCTTAAGAGCAGTTTTTCTGTTTCTATCGCAGGCAAATTGCTGAAGCGTTCATCCTTAGCCATATCCCACCCCGTTTAGAAAGGACTTATTCTATTTCTTCTTACAGATCACGCTTCAGATAATAACCTTTGGTGCTAGTTAAGTCGTTCCCACTTGGTTCATTAGTCGGTTGGTTCATTCATTCTTCTTACGTTTCGCGCTTCGGATACACATGTCGCCCCGCCCCGATAAATCGGGATTCAAAACTGGGGCTTTAGGATATTTGTTTATCGGTGTGCTATAAACATGTCGCCCCGCTGGGGCTAAAACCGATGAACCAATGATTTTTACGTTTCACGTCGTGGCAAGGATGCCACTCCCACATTTCAGGTAATAACACCGTCCCGGAGGGTCATCAGGGACCACCCCTTCAATTCCCAACCGTCGAAGGGGGTGTTGCGGCTTTTGGAGGGGGATTGACCTACCTCCACCGTCGCAACCTTTTCCGAGTCTATCAACGTGACGTCCGCGGCCGCTCCGATCGAGAGTGTCCCGCGATTAATCTGCAGAATCTGCGCCGGAACACAGGTCATCTTCGCTATCGCTTCCGGTAACGAGAGCTGTCCAGTATGGATAAGTCGGTCAAATACGAGCGGGACGCAGGTCTCTGATCCGATGATGCCCGGTGGAGCTTCAAGCATACCTCCTGCCTTTTCAAACGGGGCATGTGGCGCGTGGTCGGTCGCAATCGCATCCAGTGTGCCGTCCTTGATCCCCTCAATGACAGCATCAACGTCAGCCTGTGTGCGCAGGGGTGGGTGCATTTTGGCATCTGTGCCGTGTTCTTCGACTGCGGCATCGGTTAGCGTAAAGTGATGCGGCATCGCTTCGGCAGTTACATTGACGCCTCTGCGTTTACCCCAACGGACGAGATCAACCGATCCCGCCGTACTGACGTGGAGGACATGGAGATGACCGCCGGTCAACTCAGCGAGCATGATGTCGCGGGCAACGATGATATCTTCGGCTGCGTTGGGACTTCCGGGCAGATTCAGGCGACGCGATGTTTCCCCGAGATTCATGACCGCCCCCACATCGAGGTTATGCTCTTGGCAGTGAACCATGACAGGAAAAGCGTGTTCCGCGCTCAACGTTAGCACATCGCGCATCAACCCAGCGTTCATGACTGTTTTACCGTCGTCCGACAGCCCGACGACTCCTGCTTCCAGCAGTGCTGGAACATCCGTCAATACCTTACCATCAAGATTTTTCGTGATGCTGCCGATTGGAAACACATTTGTCGCACCATCTTTCCGCGCTCGCGACCGTATTAATCCGATGACCTCGGGCGAATCCGCCACCGGATTGGTGTTCGCCATGCACGCAACGGAAGTAAATCCACCCGCCGCCGCCGCACGGGTGCCTGATGCGATCGTCTCCTTGTGCTCAAAGCCGGGTTCCCGGAGATGAACGTGCATATCGACCAAGCCCGGTGTAACAATCAGTCCCTCTGCGTCAACGGTTTGGGAAGCCTCAGCTTCGATTCGGTCACCGATTTGAGCGATTTTCCCATCACGAATTAGGAGATCGCCGATAGTGTCAATCCGGTTGGCGGGATCAATAATGTGGCCATTACGGATGAGTATCCGACTCATGAATCATCCTCCTCGTAGATCGTCGCCTGGTCCACTCCATCTTCTTCGACCAACTGAACACGAACAATCTCCTTGCGCGAGGTTGGGATATTCTTACCGGTATAGTCCGCCGCAATCGGGAGTTCCCGATGCCCCCGATCAATGAGAACTGCCAACTGAATGGCGGCGGGTCGTCCAAAGTCCATGACTGCGTCCATTGCAGCACGGACAGTGCGCCCGGTGTAAAGTACCTCATCGACCAAGATGACACGTTTTCCTGTGGGATCAAACGGGATCTCCGTGAGATTCGCTTTAATTGTCTCGTCATATAGGTTCACGTCATCTCGATAGAGCCGCACATCGACGACGCCGACCGGGACTTGGATCCCCTCGGTTCGTTCCAGATTCTCAGCGATTCGACGCGCCAAGTGATCGCCCCGACTTTTAACGCCAATGATTGCCAGCTCAGCGATTTCCTGGTGACTCCGCTCTAAAATCTCATGCGATATTCGGACCACCGCCCGTCGGATATCCTCCGCTGTCATCACTTGTGTTTTCTCACGCATTTGCATAGCCTGTCCTCACATCAATACTCCTCAAATTATAGTGGATCTTAGAATTAATGAGACACTCCAAACCGGTGCGGTTGGAAACCGCACCTACCGGGGAGCAAAGGTGTTTATTTATTTTTAGAATTTACTAGGACTTACGCAGTTGAACGGTTAAAGCCAATCTCCTGCCTCCCTTATCATGGGATAGTTCGGCGATTCATCGGTAGGAGGATGCGGGGCAAGATGCCCCGCATTGGCGACGCCCCATTGAATTTATGGTTCAACTGCGTAACTCCTATTTACTATAAATCTTCCCGTCTCTGATACAGTAGATCCATAATTTCTTGTACTAGGGAAAAATCGTCAAAGTTCCGATAATTCCACGGATTTGCCCAAAATTTGTCCAGCGATCGATAGCCAATTTTCTCGTACTCTAAAACTTGAACCATCAACTCAAGTTTATCAGCAGCCCGCACCAACTTTCCCTCAATAGATGTCCCTTCCTCAAATTCCTTCCAAAGTTGGATATACTTTTCTTGGAGCGGACCAAAGTGTTCAAACATCGATTCAACGGCAGCGCGTTCCCCTGCTTCTTTGATCTCTTGGGGTATATATTTGAGGGTCGGAAACGGTAAATCCCCAATCCGCGCTTCAGCGACCTCGTGCAACAATGCGAGGCGCATCACTTTTTCCACATCTAACGGAACATCCTGCTCCGTCAATACATCCGCTAGAATCATCGATAGAAGCGACACCCGATAACAGTGATCTGCGACACTCTCAGCATCTTTGATACCGCGAAAACGCCAACCGGTGCGCGGCAGATTCTTGAGAACGCCAATCTCTTCAATGAAGTCTAATACAGTCTGTGCATTCATATACTATTGAATCCGGGCATAAAAAAAGCCTCCCCTGCAAAAAGAGGGAGGCACTTAAGTTCGATCGTTTTTAAGATATGGGTGTAGCTATAAATCATGAGTGATACCCTTTCCTAACCTCACGGGATCAGATTAAAAGGGGAAGGCATATTCGCCGTTACTATAAAGACGCTATAAGTGTAGCACAATTGCGCCATTTCTGCAAGGAAAATGTTGACCATTGACATCACAGGAAAATTCTGCTAAACTTAATTTATCAATAATAGGACTTACGCATTTCAGGACGGGGCAAGATGCCCCGCCTACGGCTGGCTGCGTAAGTCCTGAATAAAATTGTTTGTAAGCCGGAAGGTACCACTGCGAATTTAGATTAACGGGAGAACATTTATGTCTATTGACACGCCGACCCTTTTAGATGCTTTAGATTCTGTGACAGCAATTCCAATCATCCCCTTCAAAGATGACGAAATTGACTATGCAGGGCACGCAAAAAATATCAACTATCTGATGGAGAACAACTATCTCGAAGGCGACCGGAAGCGCGTGATTGCAATTGCCGGGACGAGCCTCGTTCATCACGTCAGTTTGGAGGATCAGACCCGTGTGATGGATGCCACTGGTCGTGAAATGGCGGGTGATGGCGTCCTGATGTCAGGTATCGTACCGAACCCAATCGGAGACGCCGGGAAACTCATCGAGGCACAATCCAACTTGCAGCGCCCACCGGACGTATATCTGATAATGCCTTTAACAGGAATCTCAAACCCCGAAGGCGTATATGAACAGTACATGAAGTTTGGCGAAAAGTATGGCGAATCTTGCGGCGCACGATTCCTCTACTACTTCCGCCAGAAACGTGAACTTGACGCAATGGTCCGTCTGGTCAAGGACTCGCCTCACTTCATCGGCGTTAAGATTGGGACAGGTGTAGAAGATGTAGAGTCAATCATTGATGGTGTGGGGGACAGTGGTCTTGTGGTCTGGGGGATCGGTGATAGATGCACACGCCCTGCGGAACTCGGCACGAAAGGGCATACGTCAGGAATCGCTGTCTTATGCGCGCGCGCCTCCGACGAGATTAACAACGCCCAACGTCGTGGTGATTACGAGACCTCCCGGCAAATTGAAGCGGACATCTTCGCCCTTGAAGAGATTCGTTTCGTGAATGAACGCCTCTATAACTATTCCGCTGTAATAGAAGCGATGAATCTCAGCGGCTTCAGTGATATTGTGGGCGGCACAGGAGGTCCCTTTAACCCGCGAGTTCCCGCCGAAATTTCAGCAGAGGTACAGGAGGCACTTAAACCGCTTAAGAAGTACCATTGATACAGCCGTCTATCAAGGAGAAAAACAGTATGAAGGGACGATTTGAAGGTATTCTAACACCAACGATCACACCTTTGGATGAGAAAGAACGGATTGATGAATTGGGGTTTGTGAAGCATCTTAACCGTTTAATTGATAACGGTGTGCACGGCATCTACCTGCTTGGCACTTCGGGGGAGTTCACGACACTGACAAATGCGGAGCGACAACGTGCAGTCGAAATTGCTGCTAACACGGTTGGTGGGCGTGTTCCGATTATTTGCGGCGTGATGGATTCAAGTACCCAACGGGTTGTCCAGAATATTGAGATCGCACAGGAATTTAAGATCGATGCCGTTGCAGCAACCCCGCCCTACTACTATCCGTCAACCGGCGATGCTGATATTGTCGATTTCTATAAGACTATCGCCCAAAGCACCGATCTACCGGTGGTTATCTACAACATCCCGGTGATGGTGAAGACCGCGATCCCACCGGAGGTCGTTCGCGATTTAGCAGAGGGTGTGGAGAATATCGTCGGGATCAAGGATAGCTCAGGGGATTGGACAAACTACCTCAAAATGCTTGCTTACCTCGGCGACAACGAGGATTTCTCGATTATGCTCGGCTCCTATACGTTGGCGGGTGCTGCGATCTTGTTTGGGGCAGCGGGTGCCGTTATTTCAATCTCTAACGTCGATCCGAAAACCTCTGTGCAGCTGTATGATGCAGCGAAGGCGCGCCAGATTGATGAGGTCCATCGCTTGCAGAAACAGATCCTCGAACTGAGCAAACTCTACGGCTACGGCGCAGCAATTAGTTGTCTGAAAGCCTGTATGGAACTCCTTGGTGTCTGCAGCCACCATACTGCCAGCCCCCTTCTCCCGGTGGACGATGCAGCGAGAGGTGAATTACGGGATTTACTCGTCGAACACGGGCTCATTTATAGTGGATCTTAGAATTATGAGGCACTCCAAACCGGTTTCTCCCGATAAATCGGGATCCCGACCTGTCGGGAGAAACCGCACCTACCGGGGCGAAGGTGTCTATTATTTTTAGAAGTCACCATAAATCTCCTAACCCCCTAAATCCCCCTTATCAGGGGGACTTTGATAAATGTTTCCTTATTTCTCGTGTTTACTATATTTTGGCTCATGTAAAAACAGAGTGTAATCACGATGAAAGCGTTAAGGGCGGGGCAAGATGCCCCGCCTACGGCTAGCTGCGTAAGTCCTGTTCACTATAAGTCGAAAAACAGGGAATTTCTCAATGATCGAAATCCAACCTATCCAGAAAGCGGTCAACACCACGGTCACAGTGCCCGGTTCAAAAAGCTATACAAATCGGGCATTGCTTGTTGCCGCGCTTGCTGAAGGACGTTCTCGGTTGACAGGTGCCCTTTTCAGCGATGACACCCACTATATGTGCGAGGCGTTGCGGAAACTTGGCGTTGAGATTGAAGCGGATGAGGAAGGATGTACGTTTGAAGTAGTTGGAAACGGTGGGCAGATCCCGGTTGACCACGCGGAACTTTATATCGGCAATGCCGGTACGGCAGCACGTCCGCTCGTCAGTTATCTCGCGCTCGGTAACGGCGAGTTCATCATCGACGGCGATGCACCGATGCGCCGGAGTCGTCCCATTTCGGATCTGCTTGACGCGCTCAAGCAGCTTGATGTTGATGTTCGCTCAAAATTTGACAACAATTTTTTGCCGTTAGTTATTCGAGCAAACGGACTCAAGGGTGGGGAAACTCGACTTGACGCCAGCAAAAGCAGTCAATTCCTGACCTCGCTGATGCTTGTTGCCCCCTATGCCGAAAAGGGGATAGCGATAGAAGTTGTGGGAGAGATGAAGACCCCTTACATCGACCTTACCATCTCCGTGATGAGGGCATTCGGCGTAGAGGTCACTCACCACAATTATAAATCCTTTCATATTCAAGGTGGGCAGCGTTACCAAGCCCGCGAATATGCGGTTGAGCCAGATGCTTCTGGAGCCTCCTATTTCTTCGCTGCTGCTGCAATCACTGGCGGTCGCGTCCGAGTGACCAATCTGAGCACGGATTCCGCACAAGGCGATGTCCAATTTGTCAATGTATTAGAACAGATGGGCTGCCAAGTGAAACAGTGTGGCAATGATATCGAAGTCATCGGACCGGATCGGCTCAAAGGGATTGATCTTGATATGAAAGCGATATCTGACACATCGTTGACCCTCGCGGCCCTCGCCCCTTTCGCAGAGAGTCCAGTGACGATTCGGAACATCGAGCATACGCGCCACCAAGAAACAGATCGCATCCACGCCATGGCGACAGAACTTCGCAAGCTTGGTGTTCCCGTCGTTGAGCGTCAAGACGGCGTTGAGATTTCACCCGCTCAAGTTACGCCCACGGAAATTGAAACATACCAAGACCATCGGGTTGCGATGGGTTTTTCGTTAATCGGTTTAAGAGTGCCGGGGATCCGGATCAAGGATCCCGGTTGCGTGAGCAAAACCTTCCCAAGTTTTTTCGACACTTTGAAGACACTATGAGCGTAGCAGCAACTCGGTTTTCGAGCGTAATTGAATGCCGGGCTGGAGGGACATAATGTCACGTATTTTAATGTTCTGTATCATAACAATCTCTACATTCATAATTACCAGCGCCATTAGCGCGAAGGAGACACAGATGGCAACATTCAAAGACCTGAAAGTTGGCATGCCGGCACCAGATTTTACACTCAATGACGGAGATGGCGTCGCTCACAACCTACGCGATTATTTGGGGAAGAAGAATGTCGCTTTGGCATTTTATCCCAAAGACTTCACCGGTGGCTGAACGACAGAACTCCGCTCGCTCCGGGATGAGTTGAGCCAAATTCAGGCAACAGATACAGTTGTTTTGGGGGTTAGTGTCGATGATGAAGCCTCCCACAGAAAATTTCAAGAGGAGGAGAAGTTTGGGTTTCCTCTGCTTGCCGACACGGAGTTCGCAGTTAGTAAAACCTACAGCGGGATTATGGAAAGGTTTCAGGCTTCTAACCGATCAACCTTCGTTATTGACAAGGCGGGATACATCCGCGCGATTGATCGAGATGTGAACACGCAGACGCACGGAGTAGACCTTGTTGAGCTAATAGAGGAAAGTGTTCCGGGACCTATTGAGGTTGGGCGGCCTGCGCCAGATATGATTGCCTCAGATGAGAATGGCGAAACGTATCAGCTCAGCAGTTTCAGAGGGAAAAAGAACGTTGTAATAGCATTTTATCCCAAAGATTTCACCGGCGGCTGAACGGCAGAAGTTTGCTCGCTCCGGGATGAGTCGAGTACCTTCGCCGAACATGACACACAAGTTTTTGCAGTGAGTGTACAGGATGCAGCATCTCACAAACAGTTTGCTGAAGAGAACAACCTGAACTTTCCATTACTTGTAGACACAGGACGACACATCAGTTTGCTCTTCGGTGCAACGGACCAACCAGATGGTTTGAGCAGTCGCATAACGGTTGTCATCGGCAAAGATGGACAGATTATCAAACTCGATAAAGAGGTCAATGCGAGGACACACGGCAAAGATCTTGCGGACTTCTTTCAGTCGAGGTGATCTGTACAAAAGATGGCAATCCTAAAGTCGAATTGCCCATCTCATTAACACCGATATAGCTTGTCATATCGACTAAAGAATTGCTTTACAACTGCTAGCAACAGGTGTATACTAATACCTCTACGGGGCGGGGAGAATCCGTGCGAAATATTGTCTTGGTTGGTTTTATGGGAACAGGCAAGACCTCAGTGGGGAAAAAGCTCGCTGCACGTCTTCAGATGTCGATGATTGACACGGACGATATAGTCGTGGAAGACAGCGGAATGGATATTCCCGACATCTTTGCTCGGTATGGAGAAACGCACTTCAGGGATTTAGAGAGCGCAGCGGTTCGCAAGGCAGCCAATTTAGAGAACCACGTAATCTCCACGGGCGGCGGGGTTGTCCTGCGAGAATCAAATCTGGAGATGCTCAAGGGCAATGGCGTTGTTTTCTGTTTGACAGCGGTACCCGAGGAGATTCAACGGCGCATCGGGAGTGAAACTCACCGCCCGTTGCTGCAAGCCCCCGATCCATTAAGGAAAATTGAGCAGATGCTTATAGAACGTTGCCCTTTTTACGCTCGCGCGGACTATGAGATCCCAACGACAGGATTATCAATTAAAGTGGTTACGGATAAAATTATAGACATATTCCAGCAGAACCTCTATTCGGGGTGAGCGGATGTAAAGAAGAATTAATGATATGAACATTTTATTGATTCACGGTCCGAATCTCCAACTCTTGGGAAGACGGCAACCTGAAATTTATGGCAGTCAGACGTTGGAGGACATCAATTCACACCTACGCGAAATCGCTTCACAGCGCAGCGTTGATCTCAAGACCTTTCAGGATAATTCCGAGGGTGCAATTGCTTCTTTTATTGGGGATAATATTGATTGGGCGGATGGCGTCATTATCAACCCCGCGGCTTACACGCATACAAGTGTTGCAATACGGGATGCCCTATCCGCTGTGAACCTCCCCGTTATTGAGATCCACCTCTCCAACGTACACACCCGCGAATCCTTTCGCCAGCATTCTTACATTTCCCCGATTGCTGTCGGAGTGATTTGTGGATTTGGAGCACACGGCTATGACTTAGCGTTGGACGCGATGATTCAGATTTTGCAGACGTCAGACTGATGGGTTTATAGAACAACAGGAAAGAGAAAAGGTTGAAAACGTATTTTTTTGAAAAGTGGAAAAGGAGAATTTTATGGCATCACTCAACGACTTGCGAAACGGTTTGGTGATCCGTCTCGACAACGTTATGTATACTATTACTGATTGTCAACACGTTAAGCCTGGCAAAGGGGGCGCGTTTGCCCGCACTAAACTCAAGCGGGTAACCGATGGAGCAGTTATCGATCGGACATTCCGCTCAAAAGACACAATCGAAACCGTTCGTCTCGAAGAACGTGATATGCAATATATGTATAGTGATGGAATGTTATTATACTTTATGGACAACGAGACTTTTGAACAACATCAATTATCAGAGAACCTCCTGAACGACGGGCTCAAGTTTCTCAAAGAAGGAGAGACGATCCGAGTCAAAGTTGACGAGAATATCCCAATAACGATCGAATTACCGACGTTCGTGGAACTTAAAATTGTTGAAACAGACCCCGGTTTACGCGGCGATACCGCCAGTGGTGGGTCAAAGCCAGCCACGTTAGAAACCGGTGGGGTGGTCCAAGTGCCCTTATTTGTCGAAAACGGTACGACAATCAAGGTTGATACCCGCACAGGAACATACGTAGAGAGGGTTTAATCAATGCCAAGAGAGAAATCGCCATCCGCCACAGAGCTTCTGCAACAAGTCTCCGACATCATGGAAGAGCGAGATTTGACGGAGGTCCTTCTGCGTGAGGATGGTATTACCTTAAAGGTCCGGCGAGGCAGCGAACCCGTACCTGTTGCGTTTTCGCAGCCGAGCGACACAGTGCCCTTGCCAAGCGCGGACCAAGCGGAGCCTCCCGCAGTACAACTGACGCCAGAGGTCGGAGAGCTGATACGCTCGCCGATGGTGGGACTGTTTTATGCATCACAATCGCCGGAGGCTGCGGCTTACGTGGAAGTTGGAAGTGTTGTATCAGAAGACGATACTTTGTGCTTGATTGAAGCGATGAAAATTTTCAACGAAGTCAAGCCGGATTTCCCCTGCGAGATACTGGAAATCCTCGTTGAAGATACAACAACCGTTGAGTTTGATCAACCCCTGTTTCGCGTGAGACGGATATGAGACGTGAAGCGTGAAACGTGATGCGTGATGAAGCGGCGAGCGAGCAAGAAAGCGGGTCAGTGCCCAGCTGCCTAGCTTCTCTTACGTTTCACGTTGTAGGGAACCAAACACAGGAAGACAGTCGTTGTCCCTTGAAAATAATTGGATCGGAGATGTAGGAAGTATGAGAAACGAACTTAAACGTCAAAGCCACGCAATTACTGATGGTCCAGATCGAGCAGCAGCACGCGCTATGTTAATGTTCGGCGATGATGGATTAACACCTGAAGACTTGGATAAGCCAATCGTGGGGGTGGCTAATACATGGATCGAGATTGGTCCCTGCAACTACCACCTCCGTCGCCTTGCTGCAAAGGTGAAGGAAGGCATCCGGGCAGCCGGTGGCACTCCGCTTGAATTTAATACAGTCAGCATTTCAGACGGAATCACTATGGGCACCGAGGGAATGAAAACCTCGCTCATCAGTCGGGAGGTCATTGCGGATTCTATTGAGTTGGTTTGTCGTGGCAATATGTTCGATGCGGTGGTTACGCTCTGTGGATGTGACAAAACCGTTCCCGGAACGGTGATGGCACTTGCTCGCTTAGATATCCCCTCGCTGACACTTTACGGCGGATCAATTATGCCGGGCCGTTTTCAGGGAGAAGATGTAACAATCATGGAGGTTTTTGAGGCGGTAGGAGTGCACGCTGCAGGTAAAATCACTGTGGAAGAACTTGATGATCTCATTAGTAAAGGGTGCCCCGGTCCGGGGGCTTGTGGAGGTCAATACACAGCGAACACAATGGCGACTGCCGTTGAGATTCTCGGAATGGCACCGATAGGTAGCGGCAGCGTTCCAGCAGTAGATAAAAACAAAGATGATGTCGCATTCCAAGCGGGTGAATTAGTGATGGAGATGTTAGCGGCGGACCGCCGCCCCAGCCAGATCATTACCCGCCGTTCGCTCGAAAATGCGATATCCTCGGTGGCAACCACCGCCGGTTCAACGAACGGTGTGCTCCACCTACTCGCGATTGCACACGAAGCCAATATCCCATTAACAATCGACGACTTTGAGGAGATCCGATCAAAGACACCAATCCTTGTAGACCTCAGACCCGGAGGACGTTATGTCGCCGCAGACCTACATGAGGCGGGTGGTATTCAACTTGTCACCAAACGTCTTATGGAAGCCGGTCGCCTCCACGCCGACGAGCTTACCGTAACGGGACAGACTATCGGTGAAGCCGTTGCGAGCGCGGTCGAAACAGAGGGGCAGGATGTTGTTCGCCCCGCATCGAACCCAATTAAGCCGACCGGCGGGTTTGCAATTCTCAAAGGTAATCTTGCACCCGATGGCTGCGTAATCAAGTTAGCGGGCCATGATAGAACCCTTCATAGAGGTCCAGCGCGTATCTTTGAACGCGAGGAAGATACTTTTGCAGCGATTAAGGATGGAACCATTCAACCGGGCGACGTGGTCGTTATCCGCTACGAAGGTCCTGCTGGGGGTCCTGGTATGCGAGAGATGCTCGGTGTGACCGCTGCCATCGTCGGAGCCGGATTGGGCGAAGATGTCGCGCTCCTAACAGATGGTAGGTTCTCTGGCGCCACACACGGCTTTATGGTTTGCCACATTGCACCGGAAGCGGCACATGGTGGACCAATCGCTATATTGCGTGATGGCGATACCGTCGTGATTGACGCCGACAAACTTCGGATTGACGTTGAACTTTCGGATGAAGAGATTAAAACGCGATTTGAGGACTGGACACCTCCAGTACCGCGTTACACCCGCGGCGTAATGGCGAAATATGCCCGCCTCGTATCATCTGCGTCCGAAGGTGCTGTTACCGGATAGCAGCAAAGCTCACCCGCCACGCTTTCTCTATTCTTCTAGAGTCGCGTACCCTCCGGTGAGTGACATCCATTCAGATGTAGGAGTGCCAGTGCTATGCAAGATAAAATTGTTGGTCGAAACTCGGTACTGGAACTCCTACGCCGCGGCAACCGTGAGATTGAACGGATTCTTATCGCGCAAGGAAATAACCACCCACGCCTGCGACAGATCCGCGCGCTCGCTGAGAAAAATGGTATCCGCTGCGATTTCACACCACGCCGTGAGTTAGATCCGATGGAAGCTGATGTCCCTCATCAAGGGGTTATCGCTCTTGTTAGTCCTGCCAGCTATATCGACCTCCCCAGCCTCATTACAAGCACGCAAAACTCGGATCACCCCCCGCTATTCATTATGCTGGACCAAGTGCAGGATCCCCGGAATCTCGGGGCAATTATCCGCACGGCAGATGCCGTCAACGCCGATGGACTCATCCTTCCAAAGGATCGAGCCGCTGGCATCACAACGGCTGCACACAAAGCCTCGGCGGGCAGTTCTGAGTATGTCCCAATTACTCAAGTGACTAATCTTGCCCGAACAATTGAAACCCTCAAGGAGGCTGGCATCTGGGTGATCGGCGCGGACCAGGCGGCACCGACCTCTTACACACAAGGGGATTTGACAGGACCGATTTGTCTCGTCGTCGGTAACGAGGCGGAGGGACTTCGTCGTCTCGTTAGGGAGAAATGTGATCTATTGATCCACCTCCCGATGTTCGGACACGTTCCATCACTTAACGTGTCGGTTGCCGCGGGTATCCTGCTGTATGAGGTCATCCGGCAGCGGGGGAATGCTGATTGACTCATGTCAAAAGAAAGTGCAAAAAGGGTGAAACGTGAAAGCCACTTGTTCATCTGTTCATTAGTATATTGGTTCATTAATGAACGAGTGAACGAATGAACTCAATCGGTTTCTGTCGCACGATTTCTTTACATGAGCGAAGATTTTATTGGATTTCTCATACGCTCTTATAGGACACAATTACTATGCAGATTAACGACTCAATAACCGTCGAACAACTCAGACCGAAACTTGAGCATCTGTTTGACCTTTCGGGAAAGAAGATCGTAGCCATCGAAGACACATGGCTTCCCGAAAGAGGGACACCGGTGTTCACCGCCGCCGGTCAGTATACTACGCGAGGGTGGACGGAGTGGACGCAGGGGTTCCAATTTGGCTCTGCGCTGCTGCAATTCGATGCAACAGACGACGAGCAGTTCCTCGAAATTGGACGGAAGAACACGGTCGAGAAGATGGCACCGCATCTGACGCATATCGGTGTGCACGACCATGGGTTCAACAACGTCTCGACCTACGGTAACCTACGACGCATGATCCTTGAAGGGCGCATCCCGCACAACGAGTGGGAACTCCACTTCTATGAACTCGCGCTGAAGGTGTCGTCAGCGGTACAGGCGAGTCGCTGGTCAAAAACAAAGGATGGGAAAGGTTATATCCCGTCTTTCAATGGACCTCACTCGCTTTTTGCAGATACTATCCGATCGTTACGCTCGCTGGCGTTGGGGCATAGCTTAGGACATGTGCTGATGGGCGAGAACGATCAGCCAATCCCTTTATTGGAACGGCTGTTGCACCACTCCGAAACAACCGCAGCCTATAACGTCTACTACGGCGAGGGGCGCGATGCGTTTGACGTGCGCGGACGTGTCGCACATGAATCGATCTTTAACATGAACGACGGAAATTATCGCTGTTCAAGCAGCCAGCAGGGGTACTCACCGTTTACGACATGGACGCGTGGACTCGCATGGATTATCACCGGTTACGCCGAGCAGCTTGAATTCTTCGAAACATTAACGGACGATGACCTCTCCGCTTACGATGGGAAGGTAGCGTCAATCGCCCATGTCCTGAAAGCTGCTAAAGCCACCTCTGATTTTTATATTGAAAACACAGCCTCAGATGGTATCCCGTATTGGGACACCGGGGCACCGGGGTTGCCTCAACTGGGATCCTATCTGCAACAACCCGCAGATCCGTTCAACGGCGTTGAACCTGTCGATAGCTCTGCAGCTACCATCACCGCACAAGGATTAATCCGATTGGGGAATTATCTCAAAAAACAGGGTGAACAGGAGGCGGGGCAACGTTATTACCAAGCGGGATTAACGGTCGCTGATGCACTCTTTGCCGAACCGTATCTTTCGGAATCTGATGATCATCAAGGCTTAATCCTGCATTCAATCTATCATCGTCCAAACGGTTGGGATTATATCCCGGAAGGTAGCGCAATCCCCTGTGGTGAATCGTCGATGTGGGGAGACTATCACGCACGAGAACTTGGACTGCTCTTGCTACGGGAATTGGAGAATCAGCCGTATCTGACTTTTTGGGGAAACTAACAGAGGACAAAGAGCTTTATCCCACAAAAGAATAGGGAGAATCTATCAATGCGATTAACAGACACACAGGTGCAACAGTTTCACGAAGAAGGATACTTGGTTTTTGAAAATTTAATCCGCGGCGACAAACTCAAAGCCTATCAGGATCTCTTTGATGAACTGGTTGAGCGCGGCCGTACCCTCTCAATTGGCAGCCCACATTGGAGCTTTGAATTTAACGAAGATCACGAACCGATTCCGGGATTTTTACACAAAATTCAGGGGGTGTGTGTTGTTGAGCCGAAGGTTCTGGACCTCGCCCAAGAACCGGAAATCCTTGACCGAGTGCAATCACTTGTCGGTCCCGACATTGACGTATTCGGCACCAAGTTTTTTCCAAAACTGCCAAATGGAGGCACCTCGGTACACTGGCATCAGGACAATTTCTACTTTGGTACAAATACAAACCGCATTGTCAGTTGCGGTATTTACCTTCAAGACGCAGACCGCGAGAATGGCTGCCTGAGGGTTGTTCCAAAAAGTCACCTGTCCCAAGCGATTGTGGAACACCATAGAAGGCAGGGAGCACACGGGAGTTGGACGGAGGTAGACGAATCGAAAGCGGTCGATATGGCGGTTCCCGCAGGTACGGTAGTCTTTTTCTCATCGAACCTTCTCCACGGGACCTACGAGAATCGCAGTGACCGTCCCCGTTACAGCACCGCCTGGCACTACATTCCCGCGGATCTGCCCTTAGAACGGTTCCCCCGCGGCGGTTACGAAGACCGGCACATCGTTAGAGGAGACTAACAGACCAAAAGAGGGTGAGATGCTGAATCATTCTGAGAGAGAGTCATTCCTTCAAGACGGTTACGTTATCCGCAGAGACGTGTTATCCCAGACGGACATCGAGACATATCGCGCCGCTGTGGATCGCATTCTGCACAAATGCCGCATCGAAAAGGCACATCAATATCTGCGCTACGTTGATGGCGAACAAGATGACATCTGGGGCGTGAATCACATCTTTCATCCAAGCATCAGAGAAGATGCCCTCGTCGAATCGCTTGGGCAGCCACAGATTTTGGATGTCATCGAAAGCCTAATCGGGACGCGGTTGCGCTACCATCTGTGTACACTGTTGGTCAGTCCAGAACGCAAGCCGTATCACATCAACTGGCATCGAGATTCCGTAAGAGATGGTGAGGTGCCACGCGAACAACTGATAGCTAAGCTCAGGAGCAGCGTCCAACTGAATGGCGCATTATACGACGATGAAACCCTGTTCATCGTCCCCGGCAGCCACCGAAGGGAAATCACTGACACCGAACGGCACATCCTACAAAATTCACCCAAAGCCGACATGCCCAACCAGATGGCTGTTCAGTTGAAGGCGGGCGATATTGTTTTCTATAACTCCAGCCTGCTCCACAAAGGGTATAATCGATCAGGAGCGATCCGTCAAACGCTGCATTACGCGCTCGTCGTTGCACCGCCCGAAGGGCAATCGCCAAATCCGGATAGCCCTACAAGTCAGGAGTGGCTGAACGACTCTACGTTCCTTGAAAGTCTCAATCCGCGAATCAAACCGCTTTTCGATAACTGGTTAAAGCATGGATAATAAAAAAACATTATGCTTATCTCCCAAACATCACTGATAAGGACGTGTCATGTTATATCTGAATTCCATTGAAAACGCCGAAGCCAGTCCAACGGAGGAAAAATACGCAATCTGTCACGAAGAAGTTCCATCTATGCTGCATATCCCGGAATTAGCACCGTCAAGGACCCTACTCGCAAAGTGGCAATCCAATGCAATTGATTGGGAGGAATTTCGTGAACAGTTTACTGATGAAATGAGAGCAGAGTATCGCAAGGAGGAGAACCGACTTAAGGGACTGATAAAATATAGCTTGGAAAATGATGTCACCCTCCATTCACCAGAACCAAGTGGCGAGCAAACCTATCGTGCCATTCTGGAAGGGATTATTAATGTAATCTGCAAAAGCCAAGGGCAGACAGGCCACGTAATCAATCTAGCGTCAGAACCGATCGAGGATTCACAACCGCAGGAAGATATTGCCAGCCTTTTTGGTAACACCCTGCATGAATTAAACTTGACTAAAGCCGACAACACTCGATTGCTTATAGAAAATGCCGAATTGAAAAAGGACATTCAATCTTTTCAAACGGAAGGCGACAACACAGGTAAAGAAAATGATGAGCTGAAAAAGCAAATCGATCAACTTGAGGAGCAAATCAACACCCATGAGGCAACCATTGACGACCTGCGTCGAACTTTGTCAGAAAAAAAGGAAATAATCTCGGATAAAGATCGTGAAATCCAATCACTTCAAACTGAAAATCGCAACAAAGATAAAAAGAATGACGAGTTGCGACAGCAAGTAGATCAACTCCAAGAAATCAACACCCACCCGGAGATCAGAGACATCGCTGTAAAGGCAACAGGGAATGACCAAGAGTTTGAAGAACATTTCAGAACCCTTGATATTGATGAAAACCTCCCTGTTGACCTACGCAAATGGCTTGAAGTACTTTTGAAACAAGCTTTGAGTATGAGTTCCAATAATAAAACAGGATTGAGCAGCCTTATTCATAAATATACGAACTTTGATGTAGAATATAGCACAGCATCTGGTAGATTTGATAAATCTGATAATTATCTCGCCCATGTCATAAGAACTCAGGGCAACCTAACCGTTCATGAAGATCCTGATGAAAGAACAGAAATGGGACGGGCGTTTTGCTGCTTTTTTGCGGCGGCTTTGTTGGCACCGAAACTGTCCAAAGTTGACCATACCAACACAGAACCGCTCAAATCGATAAAACCAACACCCAATGATGCTGAAGTACACTACAGTCACGGCATTGCTCATGGGAAAAAAGGCGATCATGATAGCGCGATCGCTGAATATACTAAAGCGATAAAGTTGAAGTCGGATCATGCCGGTGCCTATCGCAATCGTGGAACAGTTTATTATCACAAAGGTGATTATGCCAGTGCCCTCAAAGATTATACTAAAGCGATAGCGTTGAAACCGGACTATGCCATCACCTATCGCAATCGGGGGACAGCTCATTATCGCAAAGGCGATTATGCCAGTGCCATTGCGGACTTAACCAAAGCAATAGAGTTGAAACCGGATTATGCCGAGGCCTATAACAACCGCGGACACGCGTACCAGAAAACAGGGGATTCCGCCCGCGCTCAAGCAGATTTCGATAAGACCAGACAGCTTAGAAAGTGACATCAGCCTGCGTCTTTACGGCAGCACTGTTAGAACCGAAACAACCCGCTTTTAAGTAACCGACTAAAACACGGATAATAGAGGAGGGATTTATGGCAACACATCACTTTGAACCGACCGTCTATCACGTCGCAATCGGAGCACACGATCCGGTGCTCCATATTGACAGCGGCGATACCGTTGTAACAACAACCGTTGATGCTGGTGGCGTTGATGCTGCCGGGGAATCAGTCACCGAAGGCGGAAATCCGCAGACGGGACCTTTCTATATTAACGGTGCGGAACCGGGGGATACACTTGTTGTTCACTTTGATCGTCTGGTTCCCAATCGCAATATGGGTAGAACCTCGACAGTGATTGCCCCGCACATCCTTGATGCACAGTATGTAGCGTCCAATCTGCCGGAGAACGGCCGAGGAGACTGGGAAATCGATCTGGACAAATGGACAGCGACCCTCGTCTCGCCGGAAACGAGCCTCGGTAGACTCACGCTGCCGCTGGAGCCGATGACGGGGTGTTTTGGTGTTGCCCCGCCGCGTAAACAGGCAATCTCCACGGCGACCTCCTCAACGCACGGTGGCAACATGGACTATCGCGGTTTTTGTGAAGGGGTTACTGTTTATCTGCCGGTGTTTGTGGCTGGTGCCCTGTTCCACATTGGAGACGGACACGCTGTACAAGGCGACGGTGAGATTGTTGGGACTGGAATTGAGATCTCGTTCGATGTGCAGTTTACAGTCAACGTAATCAAAGGCAAAGAGATCGGTTGGCCCCGAGCAGAAAACGACGACTATATCCTGACGGCTGGAAATGCGCGTCCTCTCGATCAGTGCGTACAGCACGCGACGACAGAGATGGTCCGTTGGCTTAACGAACTCGGCTTGGAGGGAAATGCACCCCACATCCTGCTCGGTCAGTGTGTGGAGTACGATATGGGCAACGTGTATGATCCAGCGTATACAATGATCTGCAAGGTGAAAAAGAGTATCTTGCGGGATATTGGTTTACCCCTGAACCCACTAATCTGAAAATAGAAACTGTGAAACGGAGTTACAATTTCTCTCAGGGTACGGGAGCACCAAGTTGTCGACAGATTCGCCTCGCTGTGTAATTAGGAATCTCTCTATGACGTGGCACCGAAGTGCGACGATTCGTAGTCGGGTTTTCCCAAATCGAATGGTCGCCACTCTCACGCACAAACTAGCCTCCATGCCGACGCAGGTGGTTGAGAAGATCTCTTCGTTTCATGGAACAGCCTCCTGCGGAACCAAGGTCACACGAGACGTAGATTGAAGCAAGAGGTAAATTGGTTCTTCTAAATCCGCTTCAGGATCTGTACAGGCTGGATCGGGTTGTGGAAGCGACTCGCCATGTAATAAGTTAGTCTCTGCCATATCAACCAAGGCACTTGCTAGCAGTCTTCGTGCTTCTTCTATATCTTTACCGCAAGTAATGACACCCGGAAAATCAAGTACTTCCGCATGAACGCCTTCATCTAGTAACTTGTACATCGCTTTGTAAGTCAACATAATCTATCTCTATCATTAAATGGGATTGTTGAATATTAGTCGAATCTAGAACAGCGTCAACTTGGGGGACTCAGGGGCTTCTGACAGTTTATGTTTCGCCTCGGCAATATCATCAACCAAGGCTTGTCGGGCACGCGTATACGCTTCACCTTCCTGCCTTAATACAAATGCCGGGTTATAGGTCGCCAAAACAAATGGGGCGTAGAGTGTATCTGTGAACCAGCTGCCTCGCTCTTCGGTCATCCGAAAACCTTTGTGGATGAGCGTATTTGCGGCGGGGCTTCCCATACAGACAATGACTGAAGGGCTAATCAGTGTGAGCTCGCCGTCGAGCCATTTTGAGCACGCCTTAATCTCCTCGGCTTTCGGTGGACGGTTTTTTGTCACGCTCCCTTGTCGGACAGCAGCACGACATCTAATTACATTCGTTATCCAGATCTCGTCACGGTCTAAGTCGTTCGCATGAAGCACTTCGTCGAGCAGACCGCCCGACGGACCGGAAAATGGGATTAGCGTGCGTTCATCGGTCGCCGAGGGTCCCTCAGCAACAATGACAAGTTTGGAGGTAAGATCACCGTTACCAAAAACGACGTTCAACCGGGTTTCCGCCAACCCGCAGTCGGTACAGACGACCGCTTGTGCTTTGAGCGCTTCCATTTTTTCAAAAACTTCGGTCATTTCCATCCCTCCTCAAGCAAGTGTAGAACGCATGATAACACGGGGGATTAACAGTTGTCAATTTCTATACCCAGAGACGGTTGTACAAGGAAGTTGTTAGTGCAGCTGCTTTCGTTGGAGGGGTAATTCAAGCCGCTATTGCAGCAAAACTTCCTATTGACAAAAAGGCTTTAGGCATGTATCCTATAAAAGACGCTGCAATTGTTTAAGGAGAGAATCGTGGACACATGGGATACAAAACCGAGCTTTGTTCGGTCAGACCTTCCATTGATTGATTGTGACATTCATAATCGCGTGCCCTCGTTGGGAACCCTTTACCCATACCTGCCGGACTTTTGGGTTGAGTATTGCAGTACATCTGGATTTGGGGGACCTGAGATGGGCGACTATCCGGGGGGCGCACCGACATCAGCGCTTCCAGATACGAAGCCTGAGGACGGACCGCCGGGATCAGATTTAGAGCTGCTACGAGAGCAGACGCTGGATTTCTGGGAAGCGGACTACGGGATCCTGAACTGCGCGTATTGGGTGCAAACCGTTCATAATGAATACTTGGCAGCAGCACTCGCTACCGCAGCTAACGATTGGCAGGTCGAACATTGGCTTGACCAGGAGCCACGCCTGCGCGCCTCATTGGTTGTTTCAAGCCAGAATCCACTAACAGCAGCACAAGAGATTGAACGCATGGGTGACCACCCTGGATTTGTGCAGGTTCTGTTGCCGGTGCGCTCACTGATGCCGTATGGCAAGCGACATTATGACCCAATTTTCGAGGCTGCTGCCCGCCATAATCTTGTCGTTGGTATCCATTACGGTGGTGCTGCGGGTATCCCTCCAAGTCCAAGCGGTTGGTTTTCGACTTACTTGGAGGAATATGCCGGTGCGGGACAGATTTTCCAAGCCCAAGTTATCAGCTTGGTTACGGAAGGTACATTTGACCGGTTTCCAGATTTGCGAGTTGCCTTAATCGAAGGCGGTTTTACGTGGCTCGCATCAGTCATGTGGAGAATTGATAAGGAATGGCGAGGGCTGCGCCATATTACACCGTGGATTAAGCGGCTGCCATCGGACTATATGCGCGACCATCTCCGTTTTACGCTTCAACCGATGGACGCGCCACCGGATCCTAAACAGTTCCTTCGGATGATTGGGCAGCTTGATTCGGACGATATGTTGATGTTTTCAACCGACTACCCTCATTGGCAATTTGATTCGCCGGAGGAGGCTTTGCCGATGGGATTGCCAGAGTCATTGATGAAGAAGATCTTAGCGGAAAATGCACGAGAGTTTTATCAACTGTGAAATGTATCAGGATTACCTCGTAAATCCTGTTCCAATCCATTCGGGGTAAGCGCATCTAAACTTGTTTAGCTAGCGAACCCCCAACTTAATCCTGAAAATCACGTTCAATAAGGAGGAAACAAGATGAAGAGCACACGGGAAAAAGTACCCGTCATTGACACCGATATTCACAACACCCTTGCATCGCCGGAATCGCTGCATCCCTACCTCTCTGAACGCTGGCGCAAGCATCAGACGATGATAGGTGGGCGTGGACACGCCGGATCCAACTACCCGCGAGGGATGCCCCATGCGGCACGGCACGATGCTTGGCCCCCATCCGGGCTATCACCGGGCGCGGATCTCGCTTTTATGCAGGAACAACTGCTTGACGCTTGGGATTTTGAGTACGGGGTTTTGAATCCATTGATGGGCGGCAGCGGACTTAATTTGGAGTACGTCGCAGCGATCGCACGAGCGATCAACGATTGGCAGGTCGAAGAGTGGACCACACCCGAACCACGTCTGAAAGCATCGATTGTCGTTCCCTACGAAGATGGAGAATTGGCAGCGGAGGAAATCCATCGGCGTGGTGAGGATCCGAACTTTGTGCAGGTCCTGTTGATTGCACGCACGGACGAACCGTTGGGACGACGGAAGTATTGGAAGATATACGAAGCCGCAACACAATATGATCTACCGATTGGCATCCACTTCGGTGGTACCGGTGCTGGACCAATTACCGGCGCAGGCGCGCCCTCCTACTATATTGAGGACCACGGTGGTATGCCACAGGCGTTCCAGACACAGGTGATCAGCCTTGTCTGTGAAGGCGTTTTTGAACGCTTCCCCACACTCAAGTTTGTCTTGATTGAAGGCGGCTTCGCGTGGTTCCCACCGCTGATGTGGCGACTCGATCAGAGTTGGAAAAAGCTGAAAGAGGAGGTCCCGGATCTGAAAAAGCTGCCGTCAGAGTATATGAAGGAACACTTCTGGCTCAGCTCACAGCCGGTGGAAGAACCTCCCAAACGAGAGTATTTCGACCTGTTGCTTGAGCAGCTTAACGCACGTGAGAGACTGATGTTCGCAACCGATTATCCGCATTGGGACTTCGATGCACCCGACCGCGCCTTCCCGACGAGTCTTGCGCCGGACGTAAAGCGGCGGATTATGTCGGATAACGCACGGGAACTGTATAAATTGTAGAAGTTTGCAGATCAACAAACCGTTCAGGTGTTCATGCGTAAAAAACGCGGGAACTTCGCGGACCTTGAACCCCTGATCCCTCCTACTACACTTCATACAATACAACTGAATCTTATGGCAAAACATGTAGTTGCAACTGTGGATGAAATTCCGCCGGGTGAACGTAAAATCGTCGAACTTGAGGGACGGTCACTCGGCGTTTTTAATATTGATGGTGAGTTTTATGCCGTGCGGAACATCTGTCCCCATCAAGGAGCACCTTTGTGCGAGGGACGCCTGACAGGTCTTCTGGAGTCCGATGTGCCCGGTGAATACAGATACACCCGTAAAGGTGAGATCTTGCGCTGTGTCTGGCACGGTTGGGAGTTTGATATCAAAACGGGTCAGTCGTGGTGGAACCCAGCACAGAAGCGTGTTAGAAAGTACCCGGTAGAGGTAGAGGACGGGGCTACGGTGGCGTCAGGATTGCAGAAGGGACCGTACACCGCCGAGACCTACTCTGTGTCCGTTGATCAGCAGTATGTGGTCATTGATATGCCTGAATAAAAGACGTGGCTCATGTAAAAAGTAAAGTGTAACGCACGAAGAGAAACCGAGTTTTGAAGAAAAAACTCGGTTTCTTTGCATTAAATCTCAACATGAGCGAAAGACGTTAATCCAACCATTCCTTCCGTAAAATATCAGCGACCCCCCGAAGCAAATTTGTTAAACACTCTCTAGAAAGAGCAAGAACACTATGGCTATTTTTCGATTGAACGTAGAAGATGACAATCTGCACAATGCCGAACTCGTCATAGCAAAAGAAACCGACATCAAACTTGAAAGCCATTTGGAAAGTTGGCTTGAAAACAGTCCGTGGGCACTTGCTGAAGGAGAACCTATTCTCTGGATTGATAGACAAACGAGTGCCAATGTAGAAGAAAGCACTATCTTCCCTGATCTGCTTGGCCTCGATTCCGAGGGAAACCTTGTCATCGTCGAGCTAAAAAGAAGCAAGACTCCGAGGGAAGTTGTCGCGCAACTGCTTGAATACGCAGCATGGGCAAAAGAACTTTCAGATGATCAAATTCAAGAGATAGCAGCAACATACTTCCAGACCGTTAAAAAAGAGACGACGCTTCAAGATGCCTTCAGTGAAATGTTTGAAGACGAAATGCCAGCACTGAACCGGAGACTGCGTTTATTCGTTGTAGCAGGAGAGATATCGCGGCGGATATTGCAGGTTTGCAGATTTCTCCGAACCTCCCACAACATGGACATCAACTGCCTAGCTGTTTCGACATTTCAAACGGAATCGGGTGAAGTGCTTGTCAATACGGAAGCAAAGATTGGAGATGAAGACATTGTCGCGCCCAAAGCCGCGAAACAGAATGCCTCGTTGATCGCGCGTTGGTCGGGTGACAAATCGGTAAGGGAGGTGGTGTGGGAAGCAGTACAGGAACTAACGACAAAAAATACAAAAGTCGAATTTACACCCAAAGAGGTTTACTCGCTCATATTGAAGAAGTATCCTGACTTCAATACGGGTACAGCACGGCTTCAACTTATTGCGGGATGCCCCAATCACCCGTCATATCACCATCATTCTGGCAACCATAAATACTATTGGCTGATAAGACCTGGAATTTATAGTCTATACGATCCTGAAAGAGACAAGGTCGAAGAGTGAGAAGTAGATTAACCCGCTGTTGCGGTTGATATCGGTTCGTTTAATTTTAATGAGGCAAACAATGCTACAAACCATTGAAGCTACAATTGATGAACAAGGCAACGTGCAATTACTAGAGCTAATCCAGTTGTCAAAACCACGCCGAGCATTTGTGACAATTCTCACCGAAGAGCGCGATCTTCCCGAAACTGCGCTGCTAAGTGAAGCTGCACTTGCTGAAGAATGGAATCGTTCTGAGGAAGATGCCGCATGGTCACACCTACAACAGGGACAGTCGTCTTAATACCTTTTCCGTTTACTCGGAGAGTCATGAATTGGAGGAATTGTAATGGAATGGCTTGTGGTTGCTATGGTCATAGTGTTCTTCCTTGGGATAGGCATAGTTACACGCGATGCCATAAAAAACGCCAACAAACGTTAATACTAAACCGTCGTGTCCGTTGTCGGCAGATTTTGGAGGGGATGTTTTTTCGCCCCTAAACAACAAGCATTAAAGGAAGTATGGAAACCAACTGGCGAGATTATATCGTTAGCACACCTGATGTATTACGGGGCAAGCCGCGTATTAAGGGTACAAGAATTCCAGTAAGTCTTATGCTTGGGTATCTAGTAGCGGATCAGACCGCAGCGCAGATTATCACTGAGTTTCCAGATTTACAGAAAGCCCAAATTCCCGCATGTCTCAATTACGCACGGGAGTTAGCAGAAGTTGAGGTAGCAGCTTAATGGAATTGATCAGACCTGCATCAGAGTCAAGGAGTTCTGTATCGTTCGACCAGCCCTTGGATCAAGCCTATTTGGACATCGATGACAAGAAGCGGGTAAACCTCCTCGCTTGGCGCGGTCAATTCTCGCCTCAGTTCGTTCAAGTTATCCTTGAAAACTATGCCGATAAGGAGGATGTAGTTCTCGACCCATTTGTTGGTAGTGGAACAGTGCTGATTGAGTCTGCTCATCTAGGGCACAAGGCATTTGGTTATGAAGTAAACCCGGCTGCCGAATTATTAGCCAAGGTTTACACGTTCGCTAGTTATAGCAGAAAAGAACGGAAGTCCCTGATTTCAAGTACGGACAGTTACCTATCAAAGTTTATCCCTTTGGGGCTTCCCCTCTTTGAACAAGGTGGTGTAAGTTCTAGTGACGGCATATCCATCACGCCTCTTATTTTTAACTTGACTCAACTAAAAAATCGTGATGTTAAAATTTTGGTTGAAGCTTTAATTGTAAAATTGGATTTGAAGGATCATAGCATTTCGACGGAATTCTTTTGGTCAAAATGGAATGAACTCCGTCTTCTCATTGAAGCCTTGCCACAAGCTAAAAAAACGATTTCCGTATCATTGGGAGATGCGAGATACCTACCGCTAGATGATAACGTTATTGATTTTGTTCTTACTTCCCCACCTTACATTAATGTGTTCAATTACCATCACAATTACCGCACTTCGGTTGAGATGCTGGGGTGGAAGCCACTTGTATCAGCAAAGTCTGAAATTGGCGCAAACCGCAAGTTCCGGCAGAATCGCTTTCTAACAATTATACAATACTGCATTGATATGAGCCTATCACTAGCTGAGTTAGTAAGGGTTTGCCGGGATACTGCAAGAGCGGTATTTGTCGTAGGCAGAGAGTCGAACGTGCATAGAACCGCCTTTTTCAACGGTGCTATTTTACGCCGCCTTGCGGAAGATGTTGTCGGTATCCAAACGACTCTACAGCAAGAGCGCAAATTTCAGAACAAATTCGGTAACACTATCAAAGAAGATATACTACACTTTATTCCTGGAGGTGCAATTCCTCTCGGCTCTGATCTTATTATCAGTCGGGCTCGAGAAATTGGGGAAGAAATGCTCTCAATTGCACAGCAAGCAGTACCATCAGATAGACGTAAGTATCTCGAAGATGCAATCTCACGCGTACAGGATATAGAACCTTCACCGCAATTCGTCCCGTCACAGGCAAAAGAATCATGGCATTACCAACACCGCACTTAGATAAGCTTAACGCCCTGCTCGACAACGATAAACTTCCTATCAACGACAAGGAACGAATAGGTCAGGCAATAGAGAAATACCGTGAATGGATACAGGCTATGACGGACACCGAAGGAGAGCAATCAACCATTATTAACCGCTTGGTTTCCTCGCTCTCCCAATACAAACAGTTTATTGATCTCAATACCATATTCGATAGTGAGAGTGATTTTCTATATCGGCAAAAAGGACAGTTGAAACTTGATAATACCGTAATCGAAGAATTTTTACCTCACCTGATTTGCAAATCTCTACCCGAACTTGACGAAGAACTGTATGTCGGGCCTCAATCATGCTTTTCTGCCGCATACTTTACGTCAACGGTAACACGGCGCGAACATGGGGGTGGGCTCCATATACGAACAAAGGCTCAAGACTTCACGATTGCACGAAAACTCTTTATACAAACGTCATATGATCCAGATTTTAACGAGCAAACCCTAGAACGAGAAACATACCTTGGCTATATATGTGCCGAGTGTAAAACGAATCTCGATAAGACAATGTTTCAGGAGGCGTCAGCAACTGCACACGATGTAAAAACAGCAGTGCCTGGGGCGAAATATTATCTTCTTTGTGAATGGCTTGACATGACTCCTATCAGCACGACACCAACCGATATTGATGAAGTGCTTCTGCTTCGCAAAGCTAAAAGAGTTGGTTCACAGGTCAGGCGATACTATGCGACATATCAAGGCAGGCAACAATCTCGTGAAGAATATGCGAGATACCTCAGCGAGAATCCATTTTCACCGGAGGTATTTGCTCGCCTTGTGTCCCACATAGCAGTTGTTCTAACCGATACAGATCCGGATGAAGGAAACGTGTTAAATGGGGGCTATTTCTAAAAAGAAACTACAAGGAAACCATAAATGTCAAAACTAAATATCGCGGTGGTCGGTGCAGGGAGACGCGGTGGGGGTGCACACCTTCCGGTGATTGACAAACTGAAAGATGTCTACAATCTGGTCGCAATCTGTGATATAGATCAAGCGGTTGCTCAACAGTATGCCGAGCAGTACGGTGCGAACCCCTACACCAATGTCCGAGATCTGGTAGCACATGAAAAACTGGATGCGGTGGATATCACCGTGCCCGGAGTCGCGCATCACGCCATCGCTTGTTTTATGGCAGATGCCGGTGTGAACATCATCGTTGAGACACCAATTGCCGTGACATTGCCGATGACGGATCTCATGATCGAAGCCGCACAGCGAAACAGCGTCAAACTGGAAGTGGCAGAAAACTACTACCGTGCGCCGCGAGAACGTTTTTTATCGACTGTGATTGATTCCGGTGTGATAGGTGAGGTGGGGCGAATCTACAGGATCTTCTACGAAGGCGGTTATCACGGTATGAGTATGCTTCGGCTGCGTGCGAACGGAGAACCAAAGTCAATCCTCGGTATCGCTCAATCCACACCGGTTATTCCAATCATCGACCGCATGAAACGTCACCACACGAGCGATAACTGGACGTTCGGCTTCCTGGAGTTTGACAACAATGCAACCGCCTTGATGGTCTATTCTAACGTCATCCATGCCCGTTCACTGGGACGCGGACAGGGCGGCATCTCGCAGATTGACGGCAGCAAGGGAACGATCGTCGGCGAAGAGATCCACGTTGTCCCGCCCGAAGATTTGGAGAGCGGCGCGAAAAGTGTTGGTTATCATCCGAAGCGTACGATGATCGATGTGGATGGGACTGAGGTGATCGAGAAGATCGAACTGGAACTTCCAAACCAACTGATTACGTGGGAAAACCCACTAAGGCACTACCCACTCACCGAAGGACAGATCCCGGTCGCCGATGAACTGTTGAGCCTCGCGAATGCGATACTCGATAACACCGAACCGAAATACGGCGCACAACTCGGACGGCAAGATCAGGAGATGAATATCGCTATGAGTGAATCCGCCAAACAGAGTCGAGCCACCTTGACCTTCCCGTTGACCGATCTCACCGAAACCGAGCGCAGCATACACGAAAACTATGAGGGACAGCACGGCCATCCAATCGATGATGTCGAAGCTGGGATTGATGTTTTCTTCCCACGTCAATGATACTCCGCCGTTACTAGAAAGTTGAACCGTTCTTCATCCCATTCAGCACCCCACCCCGGCGCATCTGGCGGGGACAGGTGCCCGTCCAAGACCAACGGGCCATTCAGCATACCCCATTCCAACCCTTGTTGGCGGTTGCCGTCGGAAGCCGCGGAAAAGGACTCGTAGAAATCCGTGTTATCGATACAGCAGCCCAAGTGTGCATGAAGCAGTCCGAATAATCCGCCCTGTCCGTTGAGTTCCACATTCGTCCCGTAGAGTTCGGCAAAGTGAGCCAGCTTCAGCACCTGAGTTGTACCGTGTCGCGCATTGACGCGGAGCCGATCTGTCGCTCCGTGGATAAGCCACTGAGAGGACAGCCCAATGTCGTGCATCAACATCTCCGTCGCCATAACCGGAATCGTCAACTCGCTGCACAGTTCTTGGTAAAGATTCATCTTCTGTTCGTGGAACGGCTCTTCCAGCCAGACAAAATCTAACTCCTCCATGACATGTCCCACCTCAATGGCTTCTCGCAATGTATAAGAACAGACCGGATCGTGGAGCAGGGCATAGTCCGGGCCGACAGCGCCCCGTACCTCACGTAAAATCGGAATATCCGCTTTACCCCCCTTGTATGAGTGGAATTTGTAGGCGTTAATCCCTATTGCTCGCCCAGCCTCAATGGCTCGCAGATAGTCCTCGACCGCGCCATCCCCACCGGTCAGGTAGACAGGAAATTGCTCCCGCACTCGCCCCACCAAGGCGTAGACAGGAAGCCCTGCGGCTTTGCCAGCGATATCCCAGAGGCAGTTGTCAAAATCTCCGAACCAACCGGGAGGCTGGTACACCCAACGCGTCCCCTTGTGCAGCATCTGATATAGTTTTTCCCGGTCCAGTGGGTCCTCATCCAACACCTGATTCCGTAAAATCGCTGCCTGCGAAGGTGGCATCGTGGTGGTGCACCTACCGGTGATGCCAGCGTCGGTCTCCACCTGAATAAAAGCCTGCTGCGCCGGCTGATCGCTCGGTAGTCCCTTGTGGGTGTACTGAGTGCGGTGCAAGTTGGGAACTTGCACTAACTTATGGCCACTACCCTTGCGTTCTGGATGCTCAAGGACATAGAGTTTTACAGCTGTAATTTTCATACGGTTTCTCCATCAAATCATCTCGTGGGTATGTCACTATAAAAAGCAGTAAGGCGTAAAGTAACGTGTCCGAATAGTGTAGTCGATTGCCTAAACTGGTTCAATATCAAAAAACCGATCTTTGGATACAGATAGGCTCTATTTTCCACTTGACGCGCTCACCGATTTTTGCGAAGATAGAGTGGCATTCAATATCTGTGTTGATAAAATATAACAAGCCTTTCCTGAGAGGATTGGGGATACGCCCATTTGGGACGAAGTCCCGTCTGTCTTGTCATCACTATTTGGGAGGAATGATTATGGCAACCGAATTTCACGGTATATTTCCCGCGATTATTACACCAATGACACCTGAAGGCAAATTAAATGAAGCGGCTTTTCGCAAAGTCATCGAATTTAATATCCAAGCCGGTGTCCACGGCTTCTGGGTAGCTGGAGGTAGTGGAGAAAGCGTCCTGTTAGATGATGAAGAGAACAATAGGATCGCCGAGATTGTTGCGGATCAGTCCAATGGCAGAATAAAGAACATCATGCACGTCGGGGCACCGACAACTGCGCGGGCTGCCAAGCTGGCAGAACATGCCGCTAAGGCGAGTGTTGAGTCAATTTGCTGCGTACCGCCCTTCTTCTATGGGCGCGACGATGCAGAGATTGTCGAGCATTATCGAATCGTGGGCGCTGCGGCTGACCTACCTTTGTTCGTCTATAATCTGCCGGGTGCCACCGGCGTTGAAATTACCCCTGCCTTGATGCAGAAGATTCAGGACGGGGTGCCGCAGTTGGCTGGGCTAAAGCATTCTGCGGTGACATTCGGCAACGTTCGCGCTTTTGCCAAGATGGGACTTTATTGCCTCATTGGAAACAGTCGATTAATGCTGCCGGCTCTGACGATCGGTGCCACAGGCTGCGTGGATGGTCCCCCGAACATGGCACCCGAACTTTGGGTCGAGATTTGGAACGCTTACCAAGCTGGCGATCTGGAGCGGGCGGAAGCTGCTCAAGACAGGGCCTGTGAGGCAGCGGACAGAATGTTCGCGTGTGGCGGTGGATTTCACGCCCTCCTCAAGGCAACTCTCAGTGAACGGCTCGGCATCGATTGTGGCCATCCGAGAGCCCCTGGATCTCCATTGACTGTCGAGCAACATACGGCATTGCGGAAAACTATCGCTGAACTTGGGTTGACCAACGTCACCGTTTCTTAAAGAGGCTCGCCCCCGTGCACAGAACGGTTGAAAGATTGGCACTTGGCAGCACCGCTCTGCTTTACCCGTCAAGACCTATCTAACAGGAGAGAGGTAATGAAGGTCGATCCACAACAATTGCGAGACGACGGTTATATCATCCTGCGGGAGGTTATACCTCCGGACCAGTTGGACGACATACGTGCCAGCTTTGAAGTGCTCGTTGAACGTCAAAAGGAGAATTGGGCGCAGGAAGGCAATCCGGGTGCGTGGGAAACCGGCGCACAACCGCGACTGGTACATTTCGAGAACCTCATTGATGAAGAAACCGCCAACACCGTTGAAACCTGGATGCACGAAAATACCTTAGGTGTGGGCAGTCAATTGTTGAGCGTTCCCCAACAGACAGGAATCGCTGGGATGATGTTGATGTGCAGCCCACAAGAGGATCACGGTCCAGCCCACTGGCATCGCGACGTGCATCCTATCGACATGGCACCTATGGCGAGTCTGCAAGCCGATTTCTTGGAGAACGGACCGAAGTATGTCCAGTGGAACATCCCACTCTACGATGATGACGTGCTTTGGGTAGTGCCCGGCAGCCACCGTCGTCTCAACACTGAAGCGGAAAATCGGCAACTGCTCGAAAACCCCCGTGTCCCTTTGCCGGGGGGCATCCCCGTTGAGCTAAAGAGCGGCGATGGGGTTGTGTATTCCAATTACCTCCTGCACTGGGGTAGCAACTATAGCACCAAGCTGCGTCGAACGATCCATGGGGGTCACACGATTTTCCCGTACTACCCAGACTTAAGCTTTACACAGTTCCTCTCCCCGAAGGCACGAGAAACTTTTGAGAATTGGACGCAGGGGAGCAATCGGATGCAGGATTTGACGGAGGCAGCATTGCGGGCGATTCTGAGAAAGGACATCGAGGCATACGGTGAGGCGGTTGAGGAACTCCAGCCGGGTGCCGGTGAGAAGGGCAAGATGGTGTTGGCGATATACCTCTCCAAGGCGGCCTATCACATCCACATCTTAAAAAGTCCGGACTTCGACACGCTGCCGCCGGAAGTTCGCAGACGTGCTTCCAGTCCCCACTCGATAAGCATCAACTGGGGACCGCAATTCGCTAACCGTTTTTCAAAGGAGGAGGCAGATCTATTGTGGCAACGGTTCGGGGTGCTCGATGCCAAGCTGCAAACGGAGGAGGATCTTTTTGTGCCCGGCTTCCAGTCAGGACCGATGCGATACTTCTTTGAAGAGGAGCCGAGCGATTTTGGGGTTGATGATTTTATTGCGAGTTGGTAACTAGGGCGTGTTAGCGCTTGCGTGCCGAGATATGAATCTCGACCTACAGGCTACCTGCCGGTATTGGATCGGGCAGGAGGGTCGGGCAAGATGCCCGACCTACGGGGATGGTCTTGTTGGGTTTCACTCCATCTATCTATACTGTAGTTTGGACAATTTGTTTTGGTTTCATGCGTCTTTGTCAAAGGTTTGTTGAATATTGGGCGATTTGCTTTTTTGAGAAGTTGTGGCAGAAAATAATCGCCTGACCATTAAGGCGCGTAGATACCGCACCATCAATCCGCGTGTCAACTTCTTGGGTCGATACCAATCAATGCCCAATTCCCTGCACACCCGCTCGACAGGTATTGGCCGGCTTGTGGTAGAAGTGATGGCAAAGACCAATTGAGTGAGACAAATAGCGATGAAACTGAGTTGTACCCATCGACTGATGCTTTTCTTCGATTTGACCCGATAGGTGTCAAACCCGAAGTGTTGTTTAGCGTCGCGAAAAGCGGTCTCAATGGTCCATCTTTTCTGATAATATCGCACAATCTGAGATAACTCCAGATTCAAGTCAGTGGTGTAGAGACAGAAGTATCGAAACGACTTAGCCTTCTTGGGTCGGGTTCGCATCACTACCAGTCGCACCGGCTGTGGACACATTTTGGTAAGTGCTTCTACCGATGCAATGGCATACCGTTTGTTGTCAATGTCGATCGTTGCATACCGTAGATATGGCAGGTGTAGCCGTTTGCCATACTTCTTGGGGCGTCCCCGTTTGGGACACTTGGGCGTATCAACCAATCGGTAGAAGACCGCATTGGACTTGGCACGACACAACAGATGATGTCCGGCTTCAAGCACACATGCAAACACTTTCCGCCGATTGAACCCCCGGTCAAAGATAATCAATCCACGGGGAATGTGCGTGCATATCCGCTTGAGAACCGCGTTGCTGCTATCCTGCTTTGTCTTGGGACATATCAGATTCACCCAAACCGGAAACAGTATCGTCTCCGTCACCGTGCTACAAAGCAAGCCTAATGCACCAAATTGATGCCCTGAGTGAAACTTCGATTGATTGATGTTGCGCTTTTGGTAGCGATGATTTCTAAAAAAGTGAAGTCCAAATTGCTTGGCTGATGTCTTTATCGCTTGGGTCTCATCATAAACGTAGACCCAATTGTCAAAGCACCCTTGCAGTAACTTAATTAGATGTTTAGCAACCCCATCGGCGTTCCACTTGCCACGGGAGAGGAACTTCACCAGTGAATGGTAACCGGTTCTTGGTCGAACCGCTTGATAAATGTCAGTCACCGTCTCACTGCGGGGGGCAGTGATAAACCCTACAATAAATGTGCAAAACAGGGTGAAGTTTTGACGATTGAATAACGGACGAAATTCGGTTAAAATACTTGCGAGGCAGAATATGAGGCTCATAATTGCTCCTTTCAAAATTGTGGTGATTTCTGAAAGGATAACCTCTTTTCTGCCTCTTTGCACTTAAAATTGTCTAAACTTTAGTATCTATAGTAGATATAAGAATTATAGTGGATCTTAGAATTAATGAGACACGCCAAACCGGTGCGGTTAGGAAACCGCACCTACTAGGGGCGAAAGTGTCTATTTATTTTTAGAATTCATCATAAATCTCCTAACCCCCTAAATCCCGCCCCCGATAAATCGGGATGTACCACTTATCAGGGGGACTGTAGATCCATGTGTTACGGGAATAGCACCCGGCCCCCACTGGCAATGACGGTCGCACCGGTCATGTAGCTGGCATCTTCACTGAGCAGGAACAGGATGACATTCGCCATCTCTTCCGGCGTCCCCAAACGTTGTAATGGCGTGGTTGAGCGCAGATGTTCAAGCATCTCTGGCGAGATCTCATGGATCATATCTGTGTCAATGGCACCGGGGGCAAGTGAGTTAATCCGGATGTTATGTTGGGCTAAAGGATCACACGCGGACTTTGTGAAGGAGATGACACCCGCTTTTGCCGCTGCATAGGCGAACTGATTGGGGCGCGGAGCCAATGCTGCAATCGACGAAACATTGACGATTCGTCCAAATTTCTGCTGTACCATCCCCGCCTTGACCGCCCAGATGACGTTGAAAGGTCCTGTCAGATTAATCCCAATAATCCGATCCCAGTGTTCGGGCGTGAGTTGATTGAAATCCATGTTGCCGACATCGCCGGCATTATTCACAAGCAGCTCGATAGGACCAAGCACCGATGTAGCCTGCCCCACCATTTCATCGACTGCGGCTCGATCGGCAATATCAGCCTGAACGGCAACTGCACGTCGCCGAAGCGCACGGATCTCCTCGCAAACCGCCTCTGCTGGATTTGCGGATCTCACATAATGGACCGCAACATCAGCACCTTCGCTGGCAAGTTTAATCGCCGTTGCCGTGCCTATGCCGCGACTGGCACCCGTTACCAGCGCAACTCTTCCCTCAAATCTCATACGGCACACTCCTTCTGTAAAGTGTGAAAACGATAGTTACCCAATTCCTTCAATCGCAGCCTTAATCCATTGCAGGTTACGCTTGGGCATGATTCCGTAGTTATAGAAAGATACAGCACGGACACCGAGCGCTGCGACTGCTTTGACATTTGCGGCGAGTGTCTCGGCGGTTGGGCTTGCCGGCGGATACGCGCAGACACCAATCCAAACCCGATCCACCTCTCCGTTCATCGACCCTGCGGCATTTCTTACAGACGTTTCAACGGATTCCCTTGACGGCGTGTAGCACAGGATCTCGAACCAATCTGCAATATCCCGGACCTCTTCCGTGTTGAGCCCTGAATATCGCCGATCTCCCATCGCCATTGATGAGATCGAGGCGTTTGAAACGGATTTGATGTCTGCAATGAGCGAACTAACAACGGACTCGCGCATTTTGAGGTACGCCCGGATTTCAGGAACTTTATCACAAAATTCGTCAAACCCAATCTCGATTGGACTTCCGGACTCAAAACTGGCTACAAGCTCAGATCGGACACCGTTTGCAACAGCAGTAACATCAATTCCCTCTTTATCCGCAGATTTGCGGCAGCTTTCGCAGAAGCATAGCCCAAGCAGGAGCCGATCCGTCTCTTCGAGCGGGATACCAATCTTCTCATGCCCGTGGTAATGACGGCCCCCTTGATAATCACACGATTCCAATTCGACAGTAGCGAAATTATAGTTCGTCGTTAAGTCCGTTACAAGTGCCCGCATATACTCCCGCACATCCTCATTCGCAGGACAGAGCGCGTGCCAGCATGGGTTGCCGAAGACATCGCGCTGTGCCACCTCTGGCTGATTTCGCCCAATCGTTGAGTTATGAAGGCACACCGTCCACGATGAGAGTTTCATGCCGTGCCGATCGCAGCTATCAGAGATGCCCCGCAGCGGGTTTGTATCTTCAGCGATCGGTGATATGGGCGGCTCGATTCGAGTATTCTTATACAGTGATCTATCCGGTTGAAAATAGATTGCCGCCTGTGAGCTATAAAAGTTGTTCTCCAAACGATGAACGCGCAGATGATCAACGCTATGATAGCACGTTGCAACAGCAAGTGTGTTTAAACCGATCTCGTTCTTGAGGGTAGGAATGATTGAATCGACACCCTCATCAACTACATCCCAAACGTATGCCCAGATACTCAAAATATCCATATTCATTTCTGTTGTCTATCCTCCATGGTTCATATAAAAAGAAAGTGCAAAGCATTCCGGAGAAACTGAGGTTTTGACAAAGGAAGCGGGGCAGGATGCCCCGCCTACGCTAGGGTTTCTGTTACGCTAATTCTTTACATGAGCGATCTTCCATAACGTATCGTGCTCGTTATGATGGGAATATTTCCAACTGCCCCTTCGCTGTCGGCACAAAGACCGCGCAGGGTATAATCATCTCCTGTATGGAAACTCCACCGTGCGTGTAACGTTTTGTAGAAAGAAACTGTGTACGCCCTGTCGCAAATCCATAATGCGACGTATCCCCGGTAGGTTGCAAGCCGATTTGGTCAGCACTGAAATAGACAAGATTTCCGAAATCCGCGTGCGTGGGAGGATTTGATAAGCCGATGTAACGTTGATGGTGGGCCGCACCGGAGGGGACCTGAAAACCTGCCTCCGAAAAGTCCTGAGCGTCCGTAGCCTCAATAAACCCACGATCAGAAATCAGAAAGACAAGAGAATCACTCGGTACCCGCTCAAGGTACGGCTGGACCAGGCGTTCAAAGTCAATTTTAATCTCCTCATAAACTGTGGACAGATTTTGCGTCGCCTGCTGCAGTTTCTGGTCGATGAATGTAAAATTGAAAACCTTGACAGGAACATCTTCCGCTTCAATGAGGGTGAGTATCTCTGCTTGGTTATTTCCGCTGTCACTTATCCATCGGACGCCATGGATTCCGCGCTTTTGAAAAGCGGGTATCAGCGCATCCTTCCAACCGTTGTTAGCATCCCCGTTTGGAAGATCTCCCGTAAAAATGGCGTATTTATTATAATCCGCCATCGAAGGTAAAATCGAAACCAAAGGAAAAATACCGTCGAGGGCGAGTTTTCCTTGAAATGTACCCAGTACCTTTGGTTTGATTGCCTCCCACGTATCCCACCGCATCGCATCAAACATGAAGATGTAAGCGGACCGTGATCTTTCTTGGAGATACTGTTGATAACGGGGTAAAAAAAGCAGTTCCAAGAAATCAACTGTCAGAGGCGGCCTATCCTCATTTGACGCTATCCACGCGGGGAAGGAATCCCCAATCCGTTGGGCAAAGTCTGTGTTATATTTATCTATCAATCCCTCAACCCGCCCTAAGGCCTCACCAATCACAGGGTTCGGCAAAAAATCACACTGGAAGTTAAGTTGATCGAGTTCAGCCGCCATCAGTTCCAGCTTCGAGAGGCGTTGGGCATATCCCCAGTCTGCGACCTCTCCGACTTCCTCGGGCTTCAAATCTACTTGATCTTGTGTCTTATCCGAACCCCTATCAGCCGGATAACTTTTGCGTTCTATCTCTGCGATCAATTGATTCAACGCAACCAGATCAGTAAATGCTTGGAACAGATCTTTAATCCGTAGGTAGTTTGCGGTATTCGCCTGAAACAGATGTCGGCGTTGGATGTTTTCAAGAATTTCGTTTATGTCATCCGCATCCAACGATTCAGGAAGATGGCAGAACTGTGTGGCCAGTAAGCGTAATGCTTCGCGCACCGGAACGCAAAAGAGGGTCTCTTTCTTCACATACTCCAGTGTCTTGTTAAGATTGGAGGCATCAATCCCTATCCACCGTTGGAAGAGTTCGAGCCGCTCTTGATTTTGGGTCAGCCAAATTTCTGTTTGTCTAATCTGGTCCATGACCCGTTCCGGATCGCTCTGGATGAGTTGAGGACAAGTTCTCCATACTTCCTCCGGTGGAGTGTTGCCATACTTCTTCCAGATCGTGTCCCCGAAGAGTTCGGGAAGAAAGAGATCGTAATCCTTATTATGCTGCGCCAATGAATACGAGGTCCAGAGGAAATGAACAAAATCAGCATCCCCTTCCAACTTGTCCATGAATGGCAGTGCCGATCGAACCTTGAGATTCAACGCCTGAAACAGCCGAGGATATTTCTCGCCCCATGCAATTAGATCTATATCTCTCTCCATCTGTTGCCATATCTCTACTGCTTCCCGGACCGATAGGTTGGCTCGTAAATCGATATCCAGTTGCGTTGAAAGCAGGAGATTCGTCGCTTCAGCGGGTGTCATAGAGCGGGGATAGTTCAGACGGTACGCCTGAAGTGGTTCAAAAAGTGTCCAGAAATCCTCACTGCATAACTGATTAACGGAGTGGGTCCAGTTGTATCCCGGTTGAGCAAATTCTAGGATCAATTGTGGCGTCATCTCGACAGATTGACTCCGCACAATGTAGTCAAGAATTTGGAGATTAATCTCATCCGGTTGACGAGAGACAATACATGCAGCAAAGTCGTCCGGATTATCTTTGTAGCGTTCCAAGCATTGCCGTATCCGCAGATCTCCCTCAAAAAAGATAACCGTATATTCACGATCAGAGAGTTTCAACGCATGAAGACTTGGAAAGATTCGCGACGTATCATGAATAAAGAGCCAGCGACCTGGAGTTGAGACTGAATTTGTCAGATAGTTTTCGATCCAAGAGCTGTCAATCCAATCTTCTGATCTGTTAGTGGACATGATCTCGATACGCCTCGGTGGGAATTGTGCAAAAGCCAAAAAAGCACTTTGCATATTTTACTTGGTTGAAAAAGGTCTGTCAAGGCGATTCAGGAGAGGAGAACGGACTGGATCAAATCTGATAGAGACTAGAAAAAATAGGACTTGACCTGACACATACTTTGTAGTAGAATGCTGATAATACGGATCTGAGACAGACGCACCGATTCGGCTAAGAGGCGATGAGGGTCGTATCTCGCTGATTCGTTACGGTTTTAGAATTGCAACGATATTTACAAACCAAACCATCCACAATCGAAAGGGAGAACGATGGCGCCAGAACAACAAGGAAGAAGAGATTTGGTCGAATATCCGCTGGAAGACAATGTTCGACTGGAAGTCTACTGGCGGGATGATCGTGCTGGGTATGGGCCCGCAGCATCTGTCTTCGCCTATGACCAAGAAATCTTGCGGCTTGACTGCTTTGGCGAGGCCAAAAAACAGGGCGGAACGGGACACTGCCACATCAATCTGAAACAGAACAGAGCGCGGCAGTGGATGTATCCGGCCGGGCCTGTCAGTGCTCATATTGAGCAGGCAATGCACGATCTCAAGCACAACCTCGGTTTCTGCTTTGCGACAAACACCGATGAACGGATTCAGCAGACAACGGTCGATCCCGAAACGCTGGAACAGGTTGCCGAGCAGGCAGAAGCAAAGATGGTTGCATTTATGAACCAGCTGGACCTCGATTAAATCACAAAATCAGTATGGAAGGGACTGTTATCTTCGTATACGGTCCCTTCTTTCTATATTCAGTTGCTAAGATACCGATTCGGAATAACCGCCTCACGTTAACCTCCTACCATTACAGTAAGAGATCGCCATTCAGAGATGGTATGATCTCAATTTTTGTGCAACCCCTCCTTGAAACGGTCTCAAACCTTTGGACAGATTGATGATTTTCATTCATAACACGCCTCTGATTACGCTGCGACGGCTACTCATCCCGCTGCTTTGCATTACTGTATTTTGTTCATCCCGCTTGTGGGCTGCCCCGTATTGCCGGGACAGCGGCTTGGTAGATATACCAACGGGGAAGGTTATCGAACATGGGATATTTAACCTTGGAAGCTACTTCGGCTTTCGCAACGCAGGCGAATTACCGCGCGACGAAGTTGCGCTCCAACTTGATTTTGGGCTTTTCGATCGCGTCGAGATCGGTTTGACAAGTGTCCGGCACAATCAACAACATTTTTTGTTGGGAAATCTTAAAGTGCTTCTGGTTCGTGAGGCTGGAGTTGTCCCTAACATCGCGGTCGGGATAGAAAATATCGGTGACAGTATTGGGAGCGGACTGAACGATGTCAAGCGTTACGAGCGCAAATCAGCATTTATAGTGGTTAGCAAACAGTTCACCCTACCAACTATCCATCATCTCACGGGACATATTGGTTTCGGGAACAACCGCTTCGTAGAGGATATGGGCATGAGCAAGGTATTGAACGGCGTGTTCCTCGGTATTCGTAAAGACTTCCACCCCGCCTTTGCCAGAGGTAGTCTGACTTTCAGTGTTGAGGTTGATGGTCGGGGAGTTAATACGGGTCTCCGCCATACCGCAGCCAGCGGTTTGCAGGTTTATGTCGCTGCAGAGGCGTTGAACGCTCCGGCGATTGATGGGAGGGAGATTCGGTATTTGGCTGGTGTCTCTTGGACGAACCGTGCATTGATGAAACGGATCGAGGAAGCGAAACGCTTGGCGAAACAGGCTGCGCGGCTCGCAAGTCAAGCGAAGAAAACGATCAAAGAAAATAACAAATAACACCAATGGGCATCGAAAGGAAAGGTAAATTATGCTGACAAATTATATCCAAGCAGCTATGCGTAAAGCACACTATGAAATATTACCCGATGGGGAAGGCTATTTTGGCAGTATTCCCGACCTTCAGGGAGTTTGGGCGAATGCGGATACGTTGGAAGTTTGTAGAGAGGAATTACGAGAAGTCCTAGAAGAATGGATTTTAATTGGTCTGAAAATGGGGCACTCCATCCCACAGATCGATGGCATTGAAATAAAGGTCAAGAAACTTGGTAGTTGGTAGGGCCGAGGCTCCCTCGCCCAAAAGGTCATCGAAAGGTTATCATGTACCGAAAACATCAGATGACACGGATCCTCGAAATCGCTTCCCTGATCCACAAAGAACCGCGCCGGTGGACACGGACTCGGTTGGCAACGCGCCTTGAGGTCGACAAAGCAACCATCCAACGTTATATTACCCTGTTGCGTGATATGGGAATCGAGATTGTTCCGCGTGGCAAACAGGGATATGAGATGATCTCGGACTTTTTCCTCCCTGCCCTTAACCTTGACTTTGAGGAGGCACTCGCGCTTGTCACAGCAGCCCGTTTTTATCAGGCAGCGGAGGGGGAGCAGGCGGTGGAGGTTCTCAATCGTGCGATCCACAAGATTACTGCCAATCTACCGAAACGGACAAACGACACCTTAAACCAGATTGCCCCGCAGATTGAAGTTCCCCACCAACAGATTAGCCAAATTGACGAAACACTACCGCATAAAGAGCAGTTATACGAAGCCATCCGAGAACGGCGCAAAGTCAACATACAGTACAATTCTTTCAGCAGTGGAAAGCGGGAGCAGCATCGACTTGCACCGTACGCGGTCCTATTTCGCAGACACGCATGGTATGTGATTGGGCATACTGAAAGATCGGATCAGATTCTCACCTTCCGTATTAACCGTATCCATTCTCTCTTCACCAGCCACCTCTCCTATACGATCCCCGAAGATTTCTCCGTGCAGAAGCACATGGAGAAGAGTTGGGATTTCAGACTCGGACCGGAAACGCACATCGTCATTGCGTTTGCCCCACGCATCGCGCCTCTCATCCGAGAGGTGCAGTGGCATTCGACACAGCAGATACATGAACACGCTGATGGGGGACTGCGCTTTGAAGCGACTGTCGCGGGTTGGCTGGAAGTTGGCTGGTGGGTTATGAGCTGGGGCGAGGAGGCGGAGGTGATCGAACCGAAAGAGTTGCGGGAATGGGTCGCGGAAACAGCGGAGAAGATGGTCAGGGTGTATCGAAAGGATTAAGATTGGAAGGAGAAGGGAAGATTGGAAGAGGGAGGTAGAAAGATGTTTGGAAATTTCATACTTTTCCGAGAAACGCTGGTGGTGAGCCGGGGTGAGGTGATGTATTCCAGAACGAGGAAAAATGACTACTTCTGCTCTTGATCACAGGAACGATTTATGTTACGATGGGAATAAGAATCTCGAATGCGAGATTGAAAGATGATCTTGTTATGTTTTACACTATCGTTATAGAAGAATCTCAATTCTGAGATTGAAAATATGAGCTTGGGATTTCCACAAAGCCTATATTTTTTTCTTGCAATTTTGAAAAAGTTATGATATTGTTATGAACTACAACAAAAATTAAGAAAGGAAAATAAATGAATGACTTAAACCCATCGCAGGAAATTCAAGTATACTTAGACAAAATAAATCGAGAACAATCTTATATTGACAATCGGTGTTATGAGATTGATCAGACTGTAAATTCTTTAGAACGTGAGAAAGTAGACTTACTTGATCGTTATGGTGATTTGGATACAGCAAAGGAAATTTGTCACCGTGCACTCGCAGGTGAATCCGTCGCGATTTGGGCGGAACTGTACTGCCATCGGAAATTTGGGCCACCCTCTAACCCAAGATTGTGTTACAATGCCAATCTACTTGAAAGGAGCTATCCGATGGCAAAACGGAGAAGATTCACCCCCCAATTTAAGGCAGAAGTTGTAATTGAGGCACTTA
>JAJDUM010000125.1 GCA_022826645.1 Candidatus Poribacteria bacterium | reverse complement strand
GTCAGGCGCGTTTGAACGTTTCCTGCGGAACTCATCACGTAGATTTCCGTGTTTCCATCTCGATGGGAATGAAACACGATTTTGGCGTGGACGGTGCTCGCGACCATCCAAAAACTGAAAGTAAGGGTTAAGAATCGCATAATTACCCCTCTTAGTCTATGTTAAATGATCCGGAGGTCTCATCGACTTTTGGATCGACAACCGATAGGTTATCGTCATCCCGCCTGGGGCTAATTCGCGTATACGCTGTAATCTTATAGTCACCCTCGTCTAAATGACTAACATCTGCGGAGATTGATTCAGACTTTTCGTAGTATGTCCACGGAGGCACATCTGGATAGTCGTATCCAGGGTTGTTTTCGATGTCAGGAATCTTTTTCTCTACCTCAACGTTACTAAATCCATCGTCAGTAACAACAGCATGCTGAAATTCAAACACCACCTCGGTTTCTTCACCACTGTTTTCGATGAGGAATCGATGGTTACTACTTGTTCTCTCGGTGGCCGAGTTATACACTAGATTCCACACCGAGATTTCCCAAGCTACATTGCCTGTATCGGTGGTGCCGCCCGTCCCTGCTCCAGGGATATTTCTGACAATCAATGCTCCCGCCGCTACCAAAACTAATATGAAGAGACATACAAACATCTTGGGGTGTTGCTTTGCAAATTTCATTTTTTCCTCCTGAATTGTTAGCTCTAAGAGCCAATCGGTTCAAACCTTCGATGCGAAAAAGGTTTGAACCCAGTAGAGACAGCTAAGCAATCACCAGTTGATAGCTTAGATTCATTATTGTATCACAGAGAAAAAAACCGTCCAATATATTTGCGATGACCCCAATGTAATTGGGCTGAAGCACTTGTGATGGAGTTTTTGCACTTAACATGATATATTAACCTGAGTTGCTAGTTGCTAAACCCGCTCGGCTCCGACAAGCCGTGAGCAGGCAGGCGGAACGGAACCATAAATATCGGCACTATAGCGTAATGTGCGGGGTATCTGTGTAGTGGATTTGTCAATCCACTACGAGCAGGGCCATTAACATTTATCTGACAGTGTACTAGGTTCCGTTGGCATTTCATCGTAGCCAGATAATAGAGACACATACATTCGGTTCACTGACGGAGAAAAGAAACCGAGTTTTCAAGAAAAAACTCGGTTTCTGGCAGCTTTTGCATTGGTTTAGTGTTTCTCGCAGTAGCAAAACCAAAATGTCAACCCACCCTAAAAAAGTTGAGGAGCATCAAGAACCGACTATCAAATATCCGGATGCCTGTTGTGCCACCCGGTTGCCCCTTCGTAGGCGTGACCGATTCGACACAACAACGGTTCTGACAGGTGCTTACCTACCCACTGAATACTTAGAGGAAGCCCTTCGCTGTTCAATCCACACGGCACTGACAGTGTCGGTGCGCCGTTGTAATCGAACGGTGCGGTGAACCGCTGAAATTTCGGTTCTCGGTTTTCCGGCATCGGACCGTATAACCCTTCTGGGGTGACAGGGTATGGCGGTGCGGACGTTGACGGACAGACAAATACATCGATCCCCTCAAAGGCGCGCCGGAAATGTCCCGTGCAGGCGGCGCGCAAGTTGTTGGCTTTCGCATATTCTGCTCCCGTTACCCTCGCCCCTTTATCCAGCCAACCCCGAAACCAAGGACCGTAATCGTCTCTTCAGGCGGGATAGGTCGCTTCGTGTGCGACAACCGCTTCGGCGGAACACAAAACGGGCCACGCAGCAACGTATGGGTCTATATCCGGCAGCTCCACTTCGACAATCTCAGCCCCCAAATCTTCCAGAACCCTTACGCCAGCTAACACCGCCTCTGCAAGTTCCGGGTCAATGCCGTTGGTAGCATATTGCAAGTCCAATCCGATACGAAGGCCCGCCACGCCGTTATCTATACCCTCAAGCATGTTCGGCACAGGGGCGGGTAGAGACGTAGGATCTTCGGGATCGGAACCGGAGATAGCTTCAAGCACGATACCTGCATCGGCGCTGCTTCGCGTCAACGGCCCAACATGGTCGAGCGATTCAGCCAAAGCCAACACACCATAACGACTGACTCGCCCCCATGTCGGTTTGAGCCCTACCGTTCCGCAATGTGCAGCCGGGAAACGGATTGAACCACCGGTATCGCTGCCAAGAGAGCCGTAGCACAGCCCCGCCGCCGTCGCAACCCCAGATCCACTGGATGAGGCACCCGCAAACCGTTCAGCGTTCCACGGGTTGATCGGAATTTGGAATCTGGGATTGTAGCCGCCCATCGCGCCTTCTGTAAGATTGAGCTTGCCGAGCAGCACCGATCCGGAGGCCTCCAGTTTAGCAACGACGGTGGAATCGAAGTCAGGTACATGCTCGGCAAGTGCATGGCTCCCGCCCATCGTGCGAACCCCTTTGGTGAAACATAGATCTTTTACGGCTACCGGCACCCCGTGGAGCGGTCCCCGATATGTGCCCGCTGTTATTTCCGATTCAGCCTTCCGAGCCGCCCGCATTGCGTGGTCCACCATAACAGTAGCGTAGCTTTTGAGACGACCATCGAGTCGGTCAATGCGCTCCAATATGGCCGTGGTGACCTCCACAGGCGATATATGTTTCGCTTTTATTAGTTCGGATACTTCAGTAATCGTTTTGAAGTGAAGTGGTATTTCGCTCATCTCTTTGCTCCTAAATGACCTGGCAAAATCTAACAAAATCTAACACTTTTGAAAAAAATTCGACGTTTTCCAGTCGGTTTGTTGGGGTGATTAGCAAAAGTTGCCCTCGTCCGTCAAACCCGCGCCCTGCCTGGGTTTGGACGGATTAGGGGAAAGAAAAATTAAGGTAATTTTTGGCGTAACACTTAACATATGTTACCCTATAGGGTGTTAGAAACCGATAAATGGCATAGAATTGATGCCGAAAACAGCCCACATTTACCACTAATCAACCTAAGTTGCGGGTTATAGAAACCGTTGCAAACCGAGCGTATGCAAGCTAAATTGAATCAATTACCGATCAGAGTGGATTGGCACATCCACTACGGACAAATTGGATATGTCTATCCAAGCCAAGCGGGTGTGATAAATAGCAACTTGCGTTATAATACACGCTCAGCCGGAACCTACAACGGTACCGGTGACAAGTTCCTTGAAAATCTCATATGAATGCTCAAATCACACGCGAATTTTACATGAAAACCGGAGGGATTACGAGAAAAAAAATAGCGGGAAGATAGTTCGGAAAAACGGCTGTTTTGCAGAATGTGTCGGCCAATGTTTATCTTGCTCACCCTTTTTACCGATGCTATAATTATAATGCAAGTTACCAGTTGTCCAGTCTGCTCAGCTTGGATAGTCATATCCAAGTCATAAATACCCGGACTATAGTGCAATGTGCTAGGGATCTGTGTAGTGGATTTGTCAATCCACTACGAGCAGGACCATTAGCATTTATCTGACAGTGTAATGTGTGGTTAATCCAACCGATGTCAATTGGAAAGGTTTGGTGTGTCGCATGAAAAATTTCACTGACATACTTAGATCCCAAGCTGCCTCAATCTGGGAGGCAGAGCTCAAGCACCCGTTTGTACTTGGTATTGCGGACGGTAGTCTGCCAAAGGAGAAGTTCAAATACTATCTCTGTCAGGATTATCTCTTCTTGTTAGATTATAGCAAAGTCTTTGCTTATGGTGTGGTTAAGTCGTCGGACGAAGCGACGATGGCAAAGTTCGCCCAACTCCTGAACGAAACACTGAACACCGAAATGGATCTCCATCGTGGCTACAGCGAAAATTTCGGTATCTCTCCTGCTGAGATGGAAGCAACTCCTATGGCACCAACAACGCACGCTTACACACGACATCTCCTTCACGTTGCACAGGTCGGTACGCTCACGGACCTCGTCGCAGGCGTGTTGCCGTGTCAGTGGGGCTATTGGGAGGTCGCCACCAATTTGGCAGAACGTGGTAAGTCGCCGGAGCCCCTCTATCAGGAATGGATTGAGATGTATGCCTCCGATGCGTTTGGGGCATTGGGGCAGTGGCTGCGAGACCTCTTGAATGGTCTGACAGCGGGGAGTTCTGATGATGAAAAACAGCGATTGAGGAATTATTTCCTGACAAGTAGCCGCTACGAATACCTCTTTTGGGAAATGTCGTATAATCAGGAGAAGTGGGAGATTTGATGCCAATGTACTGAATTGAGTTTTGGGGCTTGACATGATATACTACTAAACTGCTCATAAGTTTCCTATTTTTCCAATGACCGCTCCCACTGAATTTAGCAATCCGCGTCGAGCAATATTCGTTTTTCATGTGCTGACGAGCAAACGCATCATACGAACATCAAACTGACCTTGAGGAAATGGATACGGAGAGATATATGCCACGGGAATATGAGATTGAACAGGTACGAAACATCGGTATCATGGCGCATATCGACGCCGGCAAAACAACGACCACCGAACGCATCTTATTCTATACCGGTAAAAAACATAAGATCGGTGATATCGACGACGGCACCACGGACATGGATTGGATGGTCCAAGAGCGCGAGCGCGGTGTAACCATCACAGCGGCGGCGACAACCTGCTTCTGGGATGACCACGCGATTCATCTGATCGACACACCAGGGCATGTTGACTTCACCGTCGAAGTTGAGCGTTCCCTGCGCGTCTTGGATGGGGCGGTCGCGCTATTCTGTGCGGTTGGCGGCGTTGAACCCCAATCCGAAACGGTATGGCGTCAAGCCGAGCGTTATCATATCCCACGAATCGCTTTCGTGAACAAGATGGATCGATTGGGTGCGGATTTCCCACGTGTTATTGAGATGATGAAAACGCGACTGGGAGCCAATCCGTTGCTTCTCCAGCTACCAATCGGTGCCGAAAGCCAGTTTTCCGGTGTCGTAGATCTCATCCGTATGAAAGCCCTCCGTTGGCACGAAGAGGATCAGGGACAGACCTTTGATCTAACAGATATCCCCGACGAATTAGAGGTGGCAGCGCAGGAAGCACGTGAAGCGTTAATTGAAGCCGTTGCGAGTGAAGACGACGCCCTGTTGGAAAAGTATCTCGAAGGTGAAGATATTACAGAAATAGAACTCCGGAGTGGGATCCGTCTGGCAACGTTAAACAACAGTCTTGTCCCAGTGCTATGTGGAACGGCTCTGAAGAATCAAGGTGTTCAACCGCTGCTCGATGCGATCATCGATTTCCTGCCATCACCAACTGATGTGCCACCGATTGCGGGCATCGTTCCGGGAAAAGATCGTGAGGAAGATCGTGAGTCGAAAGATGACGCGCCGTTTGCCGCATTAGCGTTCAAGATTGCCCGGGACCCAAACGTAGCGAAAATTGTCTACTGCCGCATCTACTCTGGAACGCTCAAACGTGGGGAGGTCGTTTATAATGTAACAAAAGACACAAAAGAACGGGCGACGCGAATCTTGCAGATGCACGCCAATAAACGCGAAACCTGTGATGAAGCCCACGCAGGAGATATTGTCGCGCTCGTCGGGTTGAAAGACACCACCACCGGGGATACACTGACAACTGCTTCGCATCCAATTCTGCTGGAATCGATGGTGTTTCCAGAGCCGGTCATATCTGTCGCCATTGAGCCGCGGTCTGAAAGAGACAAAGACGCCCTTGAAGAAACACTGGACTTCATGATGGAAGAGGACCCGACCTTCACTGTACAGATCGACGATGAAACCGGGCAGCGCGTGATCTCAGGCATGGGAGAGCTGCATCTGGAGATCCTGACAGATCGGATGCTGCGCGAATTTCAAGTGAACGCACGTGTCAGCAAATTGCAGGTTGCCTACCGCGAAACAATCAACCAAATCGCCGAGGGTCAAGGCAAATATATTCACAAGGTTGACGATGAGGGCATCTACGGAGATGTCATACTCAGACTGGAACCGCTACCAAGAGGAACAGGTTTTGAGTTTTCGGATGAAAGCGACGAATTAGACATCCCTCGCCAATATGTCGGCCCCATTGAACAAGGGGCGCGAGGCGCGATGTCTAACGGAGTGTTAAGTGGTTTCCCCATGCAAGATATCAAAGTGGTCCTCCTCGGAGGGTCATACCATCAGACAGACTCATCGGAAGCCGCCTTCGAAGCCGCTTCCGTCATCGCTGTTGAGAACGCCGCCCAAAAGGCATCGCCCGTCCTGTTAGAGCCGATCATGCAAATCCAAGTGATCGCACCGACCGAGCATATTGGCAAGGTAATTGGCGACCTCAATTCACGCCGCGCACAAATCCACGAAACCGGGGCAGTGGGAACATCGGAATTCATTGATGCACAGGTTCCGTTAGCGCAGATGTTCCAATATACAACGGAGCTGCGCTCGCTGACTCAGGGACGTGGGATGTTCACAATGGAGTTCTCTCATCACGACATTGCCCCCGCCAGTACACGAGATGCCGTTATAAATAGACCGCTGTTTTAGCAACCACACAACTATGGTGAATTCTAAAAATAAATAAACACTTTCGTCCCCCGGTAGGTGCGGTTTGTAACCGCACCGGTTTGGAGTGTCCAATTAATTCTAAAATCTACTATAAACCGAATGAAAGGAGCACCGATGAGCAAGCCGAAAATTTTATACCTGCCCACCTCAAGTCATACTGAAGACGTTTTTCCACCGGAAGTTTTCGCGCGATTTCAGGAACAATTTGATGTCACTCTGAACGAAACCGGCACAAGCTATACAAGCGATCAAATCGCTGAACGCGTTGCTGGGTTCGAGGGTGTAGTCACCGGTTGGGGTGTGTCACCGATAACCGAAAAAGCAATGGCTAACGCAGACGCACTCCGGATCATCGCCCATTCAGCCGGTTCCATAAAGCGCCTTGTCGGTGAGGTTCTTGAGAAATACATCCTACCACGCCAGATCTGTGTGTTCAGCGCCAACGAGGCTATCGCCTACAACGTCGCCGAATACACGATCGGCGCAATGATTATGACCACCCGCCGATGGGTTGACTTTATCCTGCACACCCGATCGGGGAGGTGGAACCGTAGTGAGGTGGCTTCCGTAGCGCCCTCTTTACGTGGAAGTACCGTCGGTATAATCTCGGCAAGCAAAGTTGGAAGACAGGTGATTAAGCTGTTACAGTCTTTCGAGGCAAGGAAACTGATCTACGATCCGTACCTTTCAGATTGGGAGGCGGGTGCCCTTGGTGTGGAGAAAGTTTCGCTCAACGATCTCTTTGCCACAGCCGATATTGTGACCGTTCACGCACCAAGCATCTCAGAAACAGATAAGATGATCGGTCACGAACAATTGAAACTGCTCCGGGATGGAGCCACGTTGGTCAACACTTCGCGGGGCAGCGTCATCGACCACGACGCCTTACTGGCTGAAGCGCGGACCGGTCGTATCTTTATCACGCTCGATGTCACAACTCCGGAACCGCTACCGCCGGATAGCCCGTTCCTGGGATTACCAAATGTTTTTGTCACGCCTCATGTCTCTGGAACAGGTCGTTACGGCTATGCCAAAATCGGTGAGACGACGCTTGCAGCGTTGGAGGATTTCTTCGCGGATAGACCTGTTGTTGGCGCGGTCGATTTCAATCGTTTCGGCCTGATAGGATAGCCCTTTCCTTCCTAACCTCGCCCAATAGATAGTGGAATTGACGAGAAAATTGCACCAAATGGTGCAATTCTAAAGATTCATTCTACCCCATTCGGTGCATTAAATTGATTAATCGGGATAGAAGCCGTTGCTGGCTATGGGTATCCCTAAGTTTATAGAGCATGGCACACTAATTGCTCCCAATCGGGGCATTGCATTCTACTTTTGCATCACGCATGATGTGAGGGTTCGTTTAAAATCTTTATACACAAAAAAACAATTTTTGGAGGAAAAACATGAGTGCCAAGAAGACCTCAGGGGCTTTAATGACCTCGCTGATCGTTCACGGAGTCGCCTTCGTTATCGCGGGTATCTATCTCGTTACCCAGACCCAGCAGTTCAAAGATTTGGTCGGTGCCGAAGTGCTACAGGCGAAAGAGCCCCCCAAACCTCAAGTTCGTAAACCGGTCATCAAGCCGGTGGTTAAACCAACCGTTCCGACCACAAACACAGTGGTTGTCGAGCAGGTTCAGGTCCAGCCCAGAGTGACGACAGCAGCCGTTGTGCGTCCGACCTCCGTGCAACCGCAAACCGTTTTAGAGTTTTCCAATAAAGTGGTGAAGTTGGATGCACCTCTCAACCCCAACGTTCCGAAAGTAACAAGTCCCAATGCCCCAGTGCCGCAAGTTGTGACACATGCCGATCTGCCCGTCTCTGACGCGCCCGGCGCGCTGGCATTCTCCGCACCCGTCGCCACAGCTCCAAGCGCCGCACCCGCTAACATCGGTCGTGGTATCGGCGGTATCGTGCAGGTGAAGGTCGCCTTTGAGCGTCCGGCTGGGCTTGCTATGGTCGAACACGTTGGTGCAACTCGCGATGCTCTTGGTGATGTCGTTGAAAACATTACTTTGGGTAACGTCGAAGTGCCTCCACTGCCCCGTGGTGAACCCGGTGGTCGCGTTATTGGTCGTGGTGCCGATATTCGCGGTGTTTTCCGCTTCACCCGTGTCCGTCATAGCCTCTCCGACTGGTGGGCTGATGCCTCCTCGCTGAACGCGTGGACAAAATGGATGAACGAACGGACCAAGATTAAAACCGACATGAACGTCGAAGGTGGCGCGCTCAAGTTCACCGATGCGAACTTGCATAAAGCCCCTATGCTTTTCATGACGGGTCACGATCCTTCACTCACCCGTTCCAAGAACCTGATGAGTCGCCAGTACGGCGGTGGTAAATTGGACAACCGTCTGTCTGAAAGTGAAGCAGCATCACTTCGTCGCTATCTCGTCGAAAGAGGCGGCGTCCTTGCTTTTGATGACTGTGGTGTGAACGCACCCGCACAAGCGATGATTCGTCTGTTCTTGGCTCAGATGCGTTTCGTTATGCCTGAATATCAGGTAACACGAATTCCGAACGACCATGAGATTTACAGTAACTTCTACGAGATGGGCGGTCCCCCAGTTGGATTCGATCTGTGGTGGTGGGGAACTCATCCGCCGAAACGGAACTATCTCGAAGGCGTTATGGTTGGTGACCATATTTCCGTGTTAGTATTCCGCCGTGACTATATGTGTGCGATGGAGTCGGTGAGTTTGCCAACTCGTAGTGTCCACTATTCACCAGGCGTTTATCGTTTTATGACCAACGTTGCAGTCTACGCACTGACGCACGGCTCGATTTCCGACTACTCCGGTTATGTGCCAGAAGATACAATGGCAAATAAGAAACTGCCGACCAGTGCTCCTGAAGCTGCAAAGATTGGCGCCGTTGAATAAAGCTGACTGATTTGTACAAACCCTTATATTATGCGGCATCGAGCAGCCAAGCCATTCGCTTGGCTGCTTTTTTTTTCGATATTTTTCAGCGGTGGTGACTTATTCGGTTTCGTGGTATAATGCTGAACCTGTGAAGCCTTAGCATGTATTTCCAATCTGTCCCAGTCCATTTTTTTCCGAACAAAAACTGACTTTGTCGTCCTAAATAACTTATAGCAAATCCGATCAACGAAACCGAATCAATAGAACACAAGTTTCCCATTCAAATTCAAAACCCAACTTCTAAGACGAGGTGAATAATGATGAATCGAATCAGTTTCAAAAGCCTATGTATCGGGCTTATTCTCATCTGTATGCTAGGGATAGGCATATCATTGATAGCTAAAGCGCAGCAGGAAGACGACACCAAATACACCCTCTTGGTTTTCGCCAAATTGCATTTGACACCTACCGGAGATGCGGAGATCGCGGAGAAACTCCTGAAGGAAAAATTGTTGGCAGCCGCAAAAGGAATCGATGGATTGAAAATCACTGCGCTCAAACGGATGGAAGTTCCGGGCCCCGGCGCATCGGCAGATACCAATCAACCCGATTTTGTGATGATGGCGGAGCTCACGGATGAGATGGTCTTTGCCAAACTCCTTGCAGCACCAACTGCGGCTTTGAGGGAATATGGCGAGGGAATGAAAGCGCAAGCCGGCGCCCCTCAATTCGAAGTGTATCAAATCTTGGGAACGTCAATAGAGTAAATCCAATTTTAAACGCGATATAATACCCTCAAAATGCCCATCGGGAGGATACTGATGAAACAGATCTTTCGATACATCTATCAAACCGGGATAGTCACTTTTGCGTTCGCCATGCTACTCACGGGTTGTACGCAAGAGGCGACCCGCAAAGCTGATTGGGAAACCCATTTTACAGACATCCACTTCGCCAACTCCACGTACGGTTGGATTGTTGGAGAGAAAGGGTTCATCGTTCACACAAACAACAGCGGTAAAACGTGGAATCGCCAAGAAGTCGCCACGGAGGAAGATCTCAAAGCGGTCTACTTTACGAACCAGAAAAACGGCTGGGTTGTGGGAGACAACGGGATCGTTGCTTCGACCGATGATGGTGGCAGACATTGGTATCTCCAAGACAGCAATACATCCGGTATGCTCAGAGATGTTTTCTTCGCTGATTCCCATGAGGGCTGGGTTGTTGGGGAAGACAATTATGTGATCGCTACAAAGAACGGGGGAAAGACATGGGAACGCCAAGGCTATCTGAGCGACTTTCCTCTGAACGAGATCTGGTTTATCGATGATCAGCGCGGCTGGATTGTCGGTGAATATGAACGTATTCTCCATACGAACGATGGCGGAAAGACATGGGAAGAACAGACAACCCGACACCAATTTGCACGAACCCGATTGGTCAACGATAACCGGCGCGTCGTTTTCGTGAATGAGAACGAAGGCTGGCTGGCTGGCACGGACGGGTCAATTTTCCATACACAGAACGGCGGCACCCAATGGAATATGCAAGATAGCCGTATCCCGAACATCAACGGTCACGTCAAGGAAACCATCAACGGCATCCATTTCGCAGACAACAAGCGCGGTTTGGCGGTCGCTGATATTGGGTTTATCACGTTCACCGAAGATGGTGGCAAGAACTGGCGGCTGCTGGATAGTATCACAGAAAACAACCTGATGGCTGTTCAGTTCACAAGTCCAACCGACGCTTGGGCGGTCGGTTGGCACGGCACAATTATGCAATCCACAGATGGTGGAAACAGATGGACCATGCGGAGCGGCACTACGGCAAACGATTTAGAAAACATCCAGTTCACCTCGGAGAACCGTGCTATCGCTGTTGGACAACGCGGTGCCATCGTGGTATCCGAAGACGGGGGACAAACGTGGGAAGAGGTTGACACTGATATCTGGGATAATATCCGCAACGTCTTCTTCATCTCTGATAAAGAGGGTTGGTTAATTGGTGAGCGAAACATGATTGCCCACACCACCGATGGTGGACGGACTTGGGACCGTCAATACGCTGGGGCGGAGCACATGCTCAATGGAATCTTCTTTGTAACACGGAAAAAGGGGTGGGCGGTCGGTGAACTCGGCACAGTCGTGCATACCGCTGATGGTGGCGAATCGTGGGTGCCCCAGACACCAACCGAATTTAACTCGCTCAAGGGTGCCTTCTTCCTGAACGAGAAAGAGGGTTGGGTCGTCGGTTGGCCCGGGGTTGTCTACCATACCACTAACGGTGGGTTATCGTGGACACCGCAGACCTCCGGAACCTTCAACGAACTGTACGGGGTTCACTTTATAGACAGCAATCACGGCTGGATCGTCGGTCAGTTCGGTGAGATTTTGCATACAAAGGACGGCGGAAAAACATGGAGATTCCAACCGAGCGGTGTTGAAGAAAATCTAAATAAAGTCTACCTCGCCGATACGTCGTACGGAATCATCGTTGGGGACAAGGGAGTCATTTTGATCACGACCAACGGTGGCAAAAAATGGGAAAAACAGGAGAGCGGAACGGAGAACGATCTCTTAGGATTCTCGTTCTCATCAGATGGAATGGTCGCAGTGGGACGCGGCGGAATAGCGATGCGATATTCGATTGACCCAGAGCAGCTCCCTGTAAGCCTGCCACCTATCGCAGAGTTTGTTGAGGAACCCGAAACTCCCGAAGAGGAGGTAACCGTCGAGGAGGTAACTTACCATTGGGATATTATCCGGCGCGCCACATGGCAGACCGATTTTTCAGATACCTATTTCCTCGACGAGCACACCGGCTGGACGGTCGGGAGAGGCGGTGTTATCGCCCACACAACCGATGGCGGGAAAACATGGCTGCCGCAACATAGCAGCGTCGATGCGGACCTACATCAGGTCAAATTTGCCGATGAATCGCACGGCTGGATTCTTGGCAGTCGTATGCTGCTCCGCACCGAAGATGGCGGGAAAACATGGCAGGTCGTAAAGGGTGTTCTACAAAACTTCCGCCGTGTCAATACGATGCAGTTTATCAACCCCAAAGAAGGCTGGTTGGGGGTTGGTGCCGCGGAGATGCTCCACACCAATGATGGCGGATTGACGTGGCAGCGCCAGCGGACCGGGATGAACGAAAACCCGATCGTCGACCTCCATTTCATCAACAATCTTGAAGGATGGGCAGTCTTGCGAGAACGCCTCGATGGTGGTGCAAGGGAAGGCGGAGTCATTCTGCATACCACCGATGGAGGAAACTACTGGGGTGTCCTTGATAACACCAATCAACCCGCCATTGCGGTCCATTTTGCCGACCCACAATCAGGGTGGGTCGTGTTGACAAACGGTGTATCGATCGCAACCGATGACGCAGGCGTTACTTGGAAACGTGTCCCCTCCGATTCGGACAGCGGATGGCCTCCCCAACGAATTGGTCGAATAACTTTCCAAGACCATCAAACAGCATGGGCGCTTGGAGGAAACGGTGCACTTTTCACCACATACAACGGCGGTCAGACGTGGGAAGGGATGGAGGTCCCACAGCACGAAAGTTCAGTCAACTCTGGCACTGTCGACGGAGAAGATATCGATTGGCTCTCGCTCTGGACACAGGAGCAAGGGGAGTCAGACGATACGACGGACGAACAAGAATCTGACGACACCGACAATCTGGAATGGGACCAGGATTTCGCAGAACAGTTCCAAACAGATATGAGCGATAGGCGTCAACGCACCGGACGCTTCACACCAGAAGGCGATCTCGGCGGAGAAAATGTCAGACGGCCCAACCAAGCGCGGCGACAACGGCAGAATGCCCAACAAGAACGCCCCCAACGAAGACGCGGCAGAGGACGTGGGAATCGTTTGATTAACAACATCCATTTCGTCAGTCCCCAGATTGCGTGGGCGGTTGGTGACGCTGGACACATCTTCCATACCGCAGACGGTGGAAAGACATGGGAGCGACAGCTCGGTGAACAGTTGGATGATTTCCGAGATGTACTGTTCCTCGATGACCAACAGGGTTGGATCGCTGGGGACAACGGCTTGCTGATAGAAACGCAGGACGGTGGTGCCACATGGATGACCTTGAAAAGTGGCGCACGCCAGCGGTTGATTGGTGTTCACTTCCCCAGTCTCGACCCGAAGTGGGGTTGGGCAATGCGGCGCGATGGCACCGTCCTCTACACGACCGACGGCTCAAACTGGTCGGCTGGAGAGACTCCGATGCGCCCCGGCTTCCTCGAAGATGATCCACCGAGACCGTTTACAATCAACGACGTCGCCTTTAGGCAATTCTCTGAAGGTTGGGCGTCCGGCGGGAACGGGCAGATTATTCATAACCAGGATGGCGGTCCCATCTGGACACCACAACGGACTTCAACCGGAAAAGATCTTTACGGGATCGAGATGCAACACGCACCACTTGGATGGGCGGTAGGTGACGATGGCATTGTTCAACGCACCATCAATGGCGGCGGCTATTGGAAATTTCATGAAACAGGTACGGGCTACAGCCTGTATGATGTCTCATTCACTACTAAACGCAAAGGTTGGGCGGTTGGAGCCTACGGCATAATTCTCAGAACCACCGGCGGCGGATTCAAGTGGGAAGCTTTGTCTAGCGGCGTTACAGCAGATCTATACAGTATTACTGCACTGTCGGCGACTGAACTCTACGCTGTTGGCGCCAAAGGCACAATTGTCCGTTCAACCGATGGTGGGGATACATGGGAGCAGGAACACACCGATATCGGGAATAACCTGTACAGAATTGTCCATGCTAAGGAAGGAAATACACTCTGGGTTGTTGGACAATGGGGTGTTGTGCTTCGCAGAGAAATTGGCGATACAAAAGTATCGATGCGGTAACTTCCCTAACATCAGCACTGCTATAGAATCGGACAGCGATCCACCCATTTTTTGGATTCGCTTATTTTTTTCCGAACTAAGATAAAGTTTATCTGCCTAATGAATTGAATCCAGACATGCCCAAACAAAGATCCAAAGCACATAAAGTGCTCAGATGGGAAACAAAGAAATTCATTAGGAAATAAGCAAACCGATGGACATAATCCGTGAGATTTTTGCCCCATACTCCCTCGCAACGCTGGGGACTATCGTTCTCAACCTGATACTCGCATTTGGACTCGGTATGGTCATTGCTACCGTCTACCGATGGACTGCTGATGTAGCAGAAAATGCAATGACTGACGCACTAATCATTCTCTGTATGCTCATTTCCGTCGTCATGGTAGTGATTGGCGATAGTGTGGCGCGCGCCTTCAGCCTCGTAGGTGCCCTGTCAATTATCCGCTTCCGCACTGTGGTTCAGGATGCACGGGACATCGCCTTCGTCTTTTTTTCCTTGGCCGTTGGCATGGCTATCGGTGCTGGTAACCCGCCTGTGGCTGTCATTGGGACATTCCTGATAAGTGTCGTCATTATTGGACTCCACCGCTGGCATACGACTGGATCCAATGATGCAGAATTTCTCCTGACGTTCCAAGAACCACTTGAGTCCGAGCACCAACAGAGTTATGAACCCATTTTTAGTGAGCAGGTGCTAACAAGCCAACTCATCGGTCAGAGAACAACAAAGTCGGGAACCGCCGAACTGAGATTCTATGTAAAATTGAAAGATCCGAAACACTGGACCGGTTTTGCCCAAGAAATTTCTGCACTGGAAAACATCACCAATGTGAGGTTGCAGAAACAATAAATCTTTCGGCGGGAATCGATAAAGGCACATCAGAGATGAGAAAGAAGATCCTTATCCTAATTCTGGTTGTCGTCATCAGTGGGCTACTGATATTTCTACTGCGTCAAACGCAGCGGTTCGCACACAAACAGAACCCATTATACGGATTGGCGCCGGTTCAACTCCCACACAAGCCGATCGGTAATATTGCTCCAATCCCGATGCGTGAACTATCGGGCGCGACCTATCATCCACAACGCCAAACCGTGTTTGTTGTCGGCGATGAGGGGGACATCTACGAAATACGGACCGATGGCGGATTCATCCGACAGGGCTATTTGGAACAGACAGACATCGAAGGAATTACAGTCCACCCAGAGACAGGGTTCCTATACACCGTAGTTGAAGGCGACGAAGAAATCCTTGAGATTGATCCCCAAACCTTCCGTACCACTCGGAAATTCAGAGTCAACCGGCAATTTGAGGGGGTAGAACTTCTCAAAAAAGGGGGCATGGGATTAGAAGCGATCGTTTTTATTCCGAACGCTTTCCATCCTGAAGGCGGGACATTCTGGGTCGGAAACCAATCGTTCAGTCTAAAAGAAGGGAAAGAACCGTCGGTCATCTGCGAAGTCATTGTTCCACTTGTTTCATCAAAACCCGCTCCGGGTGCCAAGAAAGCCAAGACACAACAAGCAGAAGGACAGATCTCTCGCTTCTTTCCGCTTTCAATCATTGATATCTCCGGGCTTGCCTACGACTTAGAGCGGCAATGTCTACTTGTGATGAGTGATACGACCAATCTGGTGCAGGAAATAACATTGGAAGGGAACGTCCGCGGCCAGTACCTGATACCGGGGCATGACCAAGAAGGAATTGCAATCGACAAAATGGGATTTATGTACATTGCCCAAGAAAATGGGGAAATCATCAAACTCGAAGACCATCGGAACTGAGAGACCAGAAACATCTCCCAACAAGGGTATCACAATGAAGAATCATAATCGCATTCAAAACCAACTCTCTGCATATCTGGACGATGAGCTAAGTCCAGAACAACGCATCAGCATCGAGGAACATCTGAGCGAATGCCAGGAGTGTGCCGAGATACTTGCTGATTTCCAACAAAATCGTCAGTCGATTGGTGCGTTAATGCACGAAGCGCCTCCAATCGCGGATCTGGTTTTGCCGCAGTTGGCAGATCGAGGTCCCGTTCGACAGAGGGTTCTCCCCACCTTTGGCGAACTCTGGGATTGGGTATGCCGCCCAGCCATCAGCGGCGTTGGAGCGTTGACAATGGTTGGTTTGGTTCTCGCACTTGTCTACTTCAATATGATGATGCCAGGTTCCGAAGATACCTCTACCTCAGATCCGCTCGATTTCTATCTGACGATGCACACTGAAGACGCAGCTCACAATCCGCTATATTCGTACACCGTTGTGGATTCATTGGGCGCAGACAGCGCTATATCGGATACCGCTGTTGAAGATAGCACTGACCTTCTTCTGGAAGTCCATTTAGGAGACTAACAACCATGATTCTGAAACCAAGGGACGTGGGTAAGTTATTACCAACCATACTTATTCTGCTGATTTTAACAGCGAACGTGTACTCGGAGGTATCATCTCAATCGTTGGAAATCCTCAAGCGCGTAGCGAACGCAGAGAAGGAGGTCGCCTATGTCGGCACTCGCATGATTGTTGTGAATACCTCACGCGGGACAGTTGTCCGTGAGGAATCGGTTATCCATCAGCCCCCGGAGATCCATGCTGTCACAATATTGCCAACCTTAGAAGATAACCGCCCCTTAAAACTTGGCGATCAAGAACCCCGCAAAAGCAGCGAGCAAAATCGGCGGAACGGTAGGCGAGACGAAGGGCGTAGAGATCGAAGACGGTTCCCACTGAATCGAAGACCGATAGCAACTCTCTCCCAAAAAGAAATCGAACTACTCGCGCAGAATTATACTTTCGATTTGGTTGCCGCGGATCCGATTGCTGGTCAGGAGACAGATCTGGTAACGGTATCTCCGCGATTCGAGGCGCGTCCAACAAAACGTCTCTATCTTGCACGTGATACGGGAATTATCTTGCGGATTGAGGACTTCGACTCAGATGGAAACCTCCGTTCTATGTCCGTCTACACACAGATTAGCTTTGAGACAGAAGCAATTCAGCAGAAGTTAACCGAGCGGAACCGTGACGGAAAGTCGACAATTGAAAAGCGACGTCGTCGAAGTCAGCCAATTACGTTCAACGAGGCAAACAAGGTGTTAGACGACAAACTCATCGTACCCACTTATCTGCCACCCGGCTTTGCGCTATTAGAAGCCCGATATTTCAAACACCGCTCGGACACAGTATACTTACGGTATACGGACGGTATGCTAATATTTACACTGTTTGAGTCGAAAAGCAAACAGGAACGCAACCGGAACCGTAAAAGGGAAGGTGTGCAGCATATACAGATCCACGGAAAATCGGCACGGCACGAAAAGCGCGGACCGACAAATATCCTGCAATGGTCTATTTCCGACCTGAATTTTACGGTGATGGGCGAGCTCCATCGCGACGAACTCGTCAAGGTCGCTGAGTCATTGATTCTCGCCGCTGAGCAATAAGTCTGTTCACTCTGTAGAAATCCTTGATTTAATATGGAAGTTGGTTTAGAATTGTGCTTCGGAGAGTTATTGGTGGATGAAACCACAGACAGCCAACACAAATCAAGTTTAACAGAGGGAAACAAGACCTATGAGAGATTGGAATCAAGATATCGTTAGGTATCCAGACCCTTCCATCGAAGTAATTGATCCACGTTTTTCAAAATACAAAATTGGTAACGCAGCGGTCGAGCGGCTCTGGACAGGTGCGCGATGGGCGGAGGGACCGGTCTGGTTCGGGGACGGTCGATACCTGCTCTTCAGTGACATCCCAAACAACCGGATAATGCGTTGGACCGAGGAAACTGGAGAAATTAGCGTTTTCCGCACCCCTTCCAACAACACTAACGGCAATACCCGCGATAAACAGGGACGACTCATCTCCTGCGAGCATGGCTCACGCCGCGTAACCCGTACCGAATACGACGGAAGCGTCACGGTGCTTATCGACAGCTTTGAGGGTGGTCGGTTGAACGCGCCAAATGATGTAATCGTCCACCCAGACGGACATGTCTGGTTCACCGACCCCGGATACGGCATCCTCCTGAACTATGAAGGGCACCGCGCAGCGTTTGAATTACCCACCAACGTCTATCGACTCAACCCGGATACCGGTGAAGCCACAGTCGTCACGGACGAACTCGAAAAACCGAACGGTCTCTGTTTCTCCCCCGACTTTTCCAAACTCTACGTCTCTGACACCGGTGTCTCACACACCCCCGGTCATCCCAGTTACGTCCATGTCTATGATGTGGTGGACAACGCTCGCTTGGAAAATGGCAAACCGTTTTGCGACATGGGATCCGGGTTCGCAGACGGCATCCGCTGCGATATTGATGGCAATCTCTGGTCAAGCGCGGGGTGGGTCGGTGAGGGGTTTGATGGCGTGCATATTTTCGCACCCGATGGCGACCTCATCGGCAAGATCCATCTCCCGGAGGTCTGCTCCAACGTATGCTTCGGCGGCGTCAAGCGGAACCGCCTGTTCATGACGGGCAGCCAATCTCTTTACTCCGTCTATGTAGAAACACAAGGCGCACAGATTCCATAGTAGTAGGCATACGCCGTATGCCGTAACCTACACACCTAACCGTAGGTCAGGAATCCTGCGCAACTTCAACGATTCGCCAAGGTTAAAGCGGTAAGGGAAAGCCCAAAGCCTATGCCTTAGCTCACTTTCATACTTCACCCCTGCAGACTGATAGGTGTGTCGTACGATAAAGCAGCTAGCAACTTAGGATAGTGATACACCCTGTAGGTCGAGATTCACATCTCGACACAGCGCACACCTACCTCACAACGGTTTCGTGCTGCCGATAAACCTGTGCATAGAGCTCCTGATCAACTTCTATTCCTAACCCCGGGGCGGAGGGCACCCGGTAACAACCGTTTTCAAACTCATACCCCTGCATCTTATACAGATCAAAGTGTAGGGTCGAATCTTCAGCAATGACGAACCGCTCCGTTACCGCGCCGAACTGAATATCACCGCGCAGACCAATCGCCGCAGCGTTGTAGTTGTGCGGACAGATCATCGTCGCATAACCAGAATCCTCTATGTCGCGGGCGAGCGTGTGGAACGGCCAGAAGCCCATATCCAGCATGTCAGGCTGTATACCGTCCAGTAGACCCTCCTCCATCAACTGCCAGTAGATGGTATTACGACCACGATGACCCTCGCCGTCCACGATCATCGTCTCTGGCGACCATCGGTCTCGCCATTCCTTCAATTTTCGGTAGTCTGCCACGTTTTCAGTGATCATCTCTTCCATCCAGAAAGGCTTATCCGGACCCGTTTCACGCACAAAGGTTTCCAAGAGCGGTAACTTGCCATCGTAGCCGTTGTTTGCATCAACAAGGATCTTGATCTCTGGACCCACCGCTTCCCGTACGGCGTGTACCACTTCAATGTCGCGCGCTACGCCGGCATTCGGCTCGAACCATCGCCCCGGTCGACCGAGCTTCAACTTCATCGCCCGCCAACCGTTGGCCACGGCTTCCTTCGCTTCACGAGCCACGGCATCGGCACCGAGTTCGGGGTGTACCATGTCCTGGAAGTAAAGGGTGGAATCGTAACTCTCAACCCACTCACGAACCTGGTCGCCAAGCAGACGATACGCCGGAACAGCCAGCGCCCGACCCATCAGGTCGAAGATGACGAAATCGATGAACCCGTTCTCTCGCAGCAGTTTCTCCCAGCGAGGATTCACACCTGTAACGCGCCCTCCGCTCACGTGATAAAACTCGAACACGTCTCGGTCCAGCAGCAACTGGAGCGTGGCGTAGAGCGTCGTCAACTTACTCCGATTCATTGCCGGTCTTGCATTTGTCACCCCGGTGAGACCGCTGTCGGTGGTTACTTGTACCAGCCATTCACGCTGGTTGTGGCCATAGTTCTGACCCTTCGAGTTACGACCGACGATCCGACCAACGTCGGGAGCGCCGAAGTACGTTTCGACCGGTGCGATCCGAATGTCTTTGATGATATGTTTTTCTGACATGATTTCCTTCGGGTTAGGCAGGACTAATCTCACTCCACCTGCCATTCGTGTAAAGCATACTTTGCTTGGAATAGGTCCTCGTCGACAGAAATGCCGAGTCCGGGGCGTTCGTCCACCTGATATGCTCCGTCCTCGAAATGAGGGTAGGGACCAAAGATGTGGGGTAGGTTGCGCTCGTCCTCCAGCGACACGAAGGTCTTAGATGCCGCACCGAACGCCAGCGTCGCAAATGTCCCGAAAGTGCCGTTGCCGAAGTTGTGCGGTATTGAGCGCACTTCTGTTCCACCCAACGCCTCCTCAATCTCGATCCAGCGGAGATAACCGGCACCCACGATGTCCGGCTGGTAGCCGTCAATCAAACCATCCTCGATCAGATGCTGGAAGGTTTCGCTGATGGGATCGCGATCGGTTTCACCGCACACGAGCAGCGCTTTGGAACCGTGTTTTGCCTGCATCTCCCGCATGGCGCGGTAACCGGCTATATCGTGCGTTATCATCTCTTCCAGCCAGTAGATGTTTGCGGGGATCGTCTCCCGAATGAAATCTTCGAGCAGATCAAGCCGATCATCATAGCCGAAGTTGGCATCAACGTAGATATGGAAATCTTCTCCGACAGCTTCCCGAACGCCTAAAACTACATCGGCATCCCGCCGCATACCGGCTTCCGGCATCATCCAGCGACCGCCGCGTCCAGTTTTTATCTTGAGTGCCCGATACCCGGCAGCCTTCGCTTCGGCAGCCTCTGCAGCGACCTGTTTCGCACCTTTCTCAGGGACAAGGAAATCCTGGAAGTAGAGCGTGGTGTCATAAGCTGGCACAGCATCACGCACTTTTCCCCCAAGTAGACTGATAGCTGAGACGCCGTGGGCTTTGCCGTAGAGATCGAAGGCGAGGGCATCCATCCACCTGGTGCTGCGGAAGGTGCGCGCTACCTCGGTGCCGGGTCCCGTAACAACCCCGTTCTGTACCTGTAGCAGCGAGTCCACCTCTCTGCCCAACAGCGTCGTTTTTAGCAGCGTGAGCAGGTCTTCTACCCGTCCTCGCCCCATCGCACGGTTAGCGCTCGTTACGCCTTCTATACCGTTATCCGTCCGGGCGCGCACGATCCACTCCAATCGTTGCAAACCAATGTTATCTGAGAACGCATTTTTACCGAGCTCCTTTGGATAATACGAGGGAACCGGTGTCACGGATATTTCTGTGATTTTCATTGTCTATATTCCACGTGTTTGTTGTTTCGGGATTAAGGTTCGATTTTCACTGCCTATCAGTTGAAAATATCGTTAGACATTTTAGCGATATTTTCACGCCGCAGTCAACACAAATATTGGGGCTACACACTATTGGGTAAGTTCCGCATGCGCGGTAATCTATGCCAAAAATGAGAGTCCGGGAATTTATCTTGACACGGGTTGATGAATGCGTATAATGCCAAAACAGTTCCAAAAATAATCTACTAAGCAATAGGGAGAGAAATGGGCAAGAAACAAAAAGTGCTTTTTCTCTGCACAGGGAACTCGTGTCGGAGTCAAATGGCAGAGGGTTTTCTGAGGGATATGGCCGGTGGCCGCTTTCAGGTCTACAGTGGCGGGTTGAAGCCCTCTTCCGTCAATCCGCTGGCAATCAAGGCGATGAGAGACGCCGGAATCGATATTTCGTTCCATACCTCTGATTCGCTCGACAAATACCTCGACCAAACCTTCCATCACCTGATCACCGTCTGCGACCATGCAAAGGAAAGTTGCCCAATTTTCCCCGGTGCTGGAGAAAGCCATCATTGGGGATTTGACGATCCAGCGGAGGCAGAGGGGAGCGAACCGGAGCGGTTCACCGTTTTTTGTCGAGTCCGTGATGAGATCCAGCAAAGCATCCAGCGATGGTTAAAGACACTCGACCCACCCCAGTAGGATTGGGACCTGCACATTCGCACGGAGAAAAATAGAGGAGACAATGTCACCGCTCTTTTTAGCCATCGGTCACTTCTGCTACGATGTAGCACCAGATGGATATGTGCTAGGTGGAGGTGCGGCTTACTCGACGATCACAGCGCGCAATCTCGGCTGCCGTGCCTGCGCAGTTACCGCTGTCAGTGGGGATTTTGATCGGCGACAGCCAATGTTAGATGGGATTGATGTTACCTATCACGAATCATCCGAAACCACCATTTTTGATAACCGATATGACTCAGAGGGCAAACGCCAGCAGCTAATCCTGGGGGTCGGAGGCGAATTACAGGAACATCACCTCCCACATCAATGGAAAGACGCAGACATCGCCTATCTTTGCCCACTCACCGGTGAGGTGGATTCCCCGGTAGCCCAATGCTTCAATCACGCGCTAATCGGTGTCACGCCCCAAGGGTGGATGCGTGGGTGGGATGAAAGTCGTCACGTCCGCTCGAAACGGTGGGAGACCGCCGAAGCCATCCTGCCTCACGCAGATGTTTTGATTTTAAGTGAGGAGGATATCGCTGCCTCGCCCGAAGATCTTGAAAAGTATATTCAGTGGACGCGAATCGTTGTGCTGACGAAAGGGCGGGCCGGCGCAACGCTGTACGAAGATGGTCAAATCTTGGAGTCCACCGCCTACCCCGCAGATGAAGTTGACCCAACAGGTGCGGGGGATGTGTTCGCTGCGGCATTCCTAATCAAATATCATCAGACCCGTTCACCCCAAGTAGCGTTGAACTTCGCGCACTGTACCGCCTCGTTTGCGGTCGAAGGACACGGCACAACGGGCATCCCAACGTTGGACCAGGTCAACGCACGGCTACGAGAAATATAGGGAACCCAAGAATCTCTCCCTCATTCACTCGCGTCGATACACTTTAAGCACTACCACGGCTCAGAATAAGATGGCTCGTTCACATAACGCTCGGTCGTCAGATCTAACGTAATCTCAGCACCCGGTGGGAGCGTGAGGCGCAGATGCTTGTCGTCTACAGCGATCGTCCGCGCTTCTGTCTCCAACGGCGGAGGGGCGTAGCTGCCGGCATATCCGCCCAACTCCCCGGGCCAATCACTCGTACGCACAGCGTATTCCGCCCTACCAAATCGGTGTTCTCCGAAACCACCCGCTTGAATGATCAGTTCCCGTCCTTCGTTAGGATTGAGATTCACCAAACGCACAACTGTCCGTGCCGCTTCCAACTTCTCGACCAACGCACCCACATCATCGGGTAGACCGGGACGACAGCGATCGAGGTCGAAATAGCGCAGACGACAGTGCAGCAACCCGCCATTGTAGATCGGCTGGGGCGCACCAAGCGTCAATTGGATCAACGCTTCGGACGACAGCGGATTGCCCCACTGCCAGTGATGGACATGATGATGCGTTCCCACCGCTTCATCCTCCCGAAGCAGCGCAAGGCGGCGACACATTATCTGGTGACTGGCGTGAAGGATATGTTCAGGATAGCCTACGTTCTGTCCTGCCAAATACCGAACCCACGGTTGCTCATGGCCAGAATCCTCCTTGTTGTGAAAAGCAAAGGTCGCGTTCCAATCAAAAGCCTCCGCACCCCGGACCCGCTCAATACTCTCCCAATCCTCGTCCGCCATTGAGAGATTCCACAACGTTACCAGATACACCGGCGATATAGGCTGCCAGTCGAACCACCCCGCGTCCCCATATCGGTACGGCACCAAAAAGGTCTCGTACTGATCGCCCATTGAGGCAAACTGACTATCCCACCGTTCACTGACGCTCATGTCGAATTCGCGGATGTCCCTGATCTCTCCAAGCTCCAGAATTCGGTTCATCTGCTGCCGTGGAAGTTCAAGATATGCGTCATCGCGGGTCAGCAAATACGCGTTGGCACCTGCATCCAGCGTCGCTTTCTGAAGGGTCAGGAACCCGTGCGGGAACGTCCAGCCGTAGCGACCTCCATACCACTTGCCGTTACAGTATTCGCCCACCTCCCCGGAGTGACCGACGTTATCCGGCAGGAGTCCGTTGTTCCGTTGGGCGCGTTCAACCCAGGCATCGGTGTACTCAACCACCCAATCCCGGTACTTCTCCTCGCCGGTCAGGAGAAAGGCGTTTGTGAACAACGACGTAATGGACAGATTTGTCGGGGTATCCCCCATTCTCCAACGATCAAACAACGCCTGCCCCATGGCACGAGCGTTATCCGGATCTCCCAAATCTTGCACAGTGGTGATGCCCGGCAGATCGAAGAAAGGTAAGCTATACCGTTCCATAGTGCTGCCAAGCGGGGCATAGTTCGCCGTTTCGCGTTCAGACAGCGGTGCGTAATACGCCCCCTTGCTGCCGCTAAGTCCGGAGAGGACAATTTTGTGTTCAGGATCGTAATTGATGGCGTCGGGATCTTCGTTGAGGTAGAACCCCGCAAAACGCTGCGCACGCTCACGTCGCTTGTGTCCATTCGGATGCGCCAGACACAGGTGGAAAAAGAGGATGTCACTTTCGGACTGGTGCATCTGATCCTCTTGGATGCCGTACTCTTTGTAGACCGTGCCGAGCCGTGTCAACTGCTTAGTAACTGCCTCCCACTGACGGTCCGCCAACGTGAGCAGATGATCTCCACCGCCCATCAGATAGACAAGGGGCCAGTTAAAGAAAGGTTCGTAATAGTCGTCGGGACTACCACCGCCCCATTCATCGTCCCAGATGAACTCACCATTCTCCCGTGTGAAGTGGTCGAGAAAAGGCTGGACAGATTGGTTCATCGTATCGAATAATCGCCGCTCCCAAACTGCCCAAGAGGGCGGAGTCGCAATCGGCACGTTAGCAGATATGTGGATCATTAGAAATGCGTTCTCCTTGTGTATTTGCCCCAAACACCCTATAGTTCTAGCTCGGCTTGGATAGACATATCCAAGCTATACCACAGCTGCAGGGGGGATTTGGTAATCCACCGCGAGTTACTTTGAATCCCGATTTATCGGGGCAGTGATTTGCACAATTTTAGGACTTACGCACTTGAACGCTCAAAGTTTTGTAGTTGAGCGATTCATCACCATAGGACACAATTTTCAACGCCCGATGAATCCCCGATAAACCGGGATTAAGAAACGGGCAACTACAGTAAAGTCTTAGGTTTGTAGTTCGGCGATTTATCGAATATCCGTTGTGTAGCATGGTAGTTTTTGGTGAATTGAGCCAGATACTTTAGCACGATGTTGTTGGTATCTGACGCGCAATGAATCCCCGATAAATCGGGATTAAGAAATGCGCTACTACAAACTGAACTGCGTAACTCCTAAATTTATCTATCTTGCTATGGCGCTCTATCGACGCATGAACGTTGAAATATCAACCGGTTCACCGTCACGGCGAGCCGATTCCCATCCGGCGAGAAGGGGGGCTAAGGTGTATAATCCATCGGGATAATCGTTGAGGATGTGGCTGCTATCGCCCGTCCGAATCGCCTCTACGAAAACGCGGTCGCCCTCGAACCATGGATTAAAGTCTTCCGCTGTAAACACCCGCTCGCCGTTCATATCAATATAGGAATAGTTGTGGACACCGAGGTATCCGCCCTCATAATAAAACAGAAAATACGGCTCTCCCGTAGGTTGACCCGGGGATGCGGACAGAAAGGTCATTGTCATGGTCGCGCCGTTCGACATAGTAAAATTGAATGAAGAGGAAAGGGGCGCTTCGTACTGTTCCGGATGATGGAAAAAGGCCTGGGCGCGGATCATATCCAGTCCACTCATATAGCGACAATAATCCAAGGCGTGAGGTCCCCAGCCGAAGAAGGGTGCGCGAAGTTCCAGTGCGCCGTCCCAACGCGGTGTCTTACCCTCTGGCAGACGTGCGGGCAGGTCCGAGATCATCTGGAACCGAATGTGAACGATCTCTTTGTCCTGAAGCAAGCGTTTGGCTTCTTGAAAGATGGGGCGATAGCGCTCACGGAAACAGACAGTGCTGAACACCCCAGAGCGGCGAATCGCATCGTCAATGCGATAGGCAACTTCCATGTCCATTGCCTGCGGCTTCTCAATGAAGAGATGGACGCCCTTTTCCGCTGCGGCGACCTCAACGCCGTCCGAACGCGCATCAGCCACCACCGTAGACCATAGCGCATCCAGCGATTCCCTTTCTACCATTTCGTGACCATCGGTGTAGCTTCTCGGAATCCTAAAGTCGTCAGCAGCTTGACGTGCGTTTTCCTCAACAATATCGCAAACCGCTACCACTTCCACATCTTCCAACCGGGTAAGATTAAGGAGGTGGTTGTTCCGGGCATGACCCCCAGCGCCATAGACACCGATCTTTATCGTTCGCTTATTGTCCATACCAGCCCGCCTTTACATATCGCCCCGGTACGGGGTTGGTCCTTCCGGTCGGTTCTTACGCGGGACCTTTGTCGGATACTTTTCGAGCGCAGCGATCCAAGCCTCCCGCCACTCCTCGTACTCAGTTTCGGACTCAGGAGAAAGGTGGCTACGCGCATCAAAGCTGGGCCAGAAGGCGCGCCCCGTAGGCGTTCCTCTTCTCTGGTAGCGTATATCCAAGCTCCAACGGATAGCATCCGTGTTGTTCGTACCTGACGAATGGGGCGTGAGCTTGTGAATAAAGATGACATCTCCCTTTTTCATCGGCACCGAAACCCAGTCCCCGCCTGGTAGACTGTCATTCCAGTATACCGTGCGATGCTTGTGTATTCGAGGCATCACCCGCAGACAACCGTTCTCCTCTGTCGTATCACACAAAGGGATCCAGACAGTCAGGACAAAGGTTGTGTCCGCCTCCTCATGGAAGAATATCGCATCCTGGTGCCAGAAGACCACGTTCGAGTTCCGCCCTCGCTCCAAGTCCGAGGGCAGTTTCGCCCGTATATGCGTCATCGGACTGCAGCAGATCTCAGGACCGATAAGCCCCTCTATCAGATCCAGTAGCCGCTTATTCCGCATAAAATGGAACGTCCCCTCGCCTCGAATATGCCCCACATCCAGAAATGTGTCCGATTCAAAATAGGTTGCCTCATCTTCGTCGCATATCCGGGCAAGGCGTGTTTCAAACGGTTCGTCCGCATACAGTTGGCTGATTCGATCTTCAGCGTGCAGATCCGTGGCAAGCTGGTCGATAACCCCCTCATAATCCTTAATCACCGGCTCAAAATCGGCATCCTGTAGCGCCGCTTCAAGCACCACGTAGCCCTCTTCTTTGAAATGCTCAAGTTGTTCCTTTGTCAGCGTCATCCGCCAGTCCTTTCAGTCGGCAAAAAGCATAATCGCATTTCTGGTTCTAACGGCAGCAAGTAGGGACCGCAGATCTGCGTTCCCTATAGAGGGACATTATACGCCGAAGGGATGAGGGTGTAAAGGGGAAATTAGAGGCAGAGCCCCACCTCGGACCCACTTGCATTTCATATGAGGACGTGATATAATGCCGCGCATAGCTGCCAAACCTTTCTTGACAGCGAACAATAGTCCGCTCCCAGATTTTTGGGAGTTTTTTTATTTACCCGAAACAGGAGAGATTGACGGCGTCGGTTTCACTCTGTCAAAAATCCCTCCTCAACATAAATTCTGAATAACAAAATGTATAATAAACTGGCAGACGTTGAACTCAGAACTGACGAGATGATGGAAGTTGGCGTTATCATTGCCCCAGACGAAGCATATGCGGAACAGATTAAACCGTTCTTGGCACACAAGGGCGGTGGCTTCAAGTGGCATCTTGAACGCTCAGTTGTTGAGTCGCTTGACGATTTGGAGACCCGCTTCTACATCGGTAAATTAGATGGGGAAATCATCACTAACATAATGATAGTCGAACACCAGCACGTCGGTATTCTTGGACATGTTTTTACAACACCAACACAACGTCGCAAAGGTGCTTGTAAATCGGTGATGCAGTATCAAATGGAAGACTTTCGCAAGCGCAATGGTGAGGCACTCTACCTCGGAACCGGATACAATAGTCACCCCTACTTTATCTATAACAGTTTCGGTTTTGAGAGTGTTTTCCCCCGGTCGGGCTTCATGAAATACCGCGCAGTCGAAGACTTCGATGAACGTTACTTTGCCGAAAGTCCCGTCCATGCGAAAGATGTGGTATGGAACGATTGGGCAAAAATGACCGCCCTAACAGGCATCGTAGAGGGTGACTACCTCCGTAGCATCGCATTCGGTATCTACGGTCCCGCAAATTTCGAGGGCGGCTTCCTCGGATTCAAACAATCGCTGGAAAATGGGGACACCTACCACGACGCCAAGCTGCTTGAATCTGACTCCGGCGCAATCGTCGGCATGGCAACAATCTCTTGGGATACACGCTGGCAACCCGACACAGCGGTGTTAGATGTTTTTGTCCATCCGAGCTTTTATCCGTCGGCATCGGTTCTGCTCGAATCGGTCAATTTTCCAGATACCAAAATCCAGTGCTATACGGAGTCAACCTCAACGAGCAAAGCCGAAGCGCTCCAAAATGCAGGCTTCCGCTACGAAGCAACGCTGAAAAACCAAGTCCAACATCACGATACAGGCATTGATGTATCGGTCTTCGCACGCACCTAAACAACCCCGGCACCCGACGTAGAAATACAGTGCCGTAACTACTATTGGGAGAAATCAGATGCTTGGTGTCCAGCTTTTGGGAAACGAGACAGTCACCGTCAAAGAATATCCCGAACCAACACCCATCAATGAGAACGATCTACTGCTTCAGGTTAAGGCATCAGGAATCTGTGGGAGCGAGATGCACGGCTACCGCAGCCCAACCCCTCATGAATCTAATGGCGGTCACGAAGTCGCAGGAGAGGTCATCGACGCGGGTCAGTCAACAAAATTCAGGGTTGGAGATCGTGTTGGCGTCCATGCCGTTCGGGGGTGCGGGGAGTGTCGGTGGTGTTCCGTTGGAAAATATACCTATTGCCGTAACCATATAGGCGGCGGTGGTACGGGAACCCATGCGGAGCGTCTCGCTGCCCCAGACCATGTTTGCCTCAAGCTGCCTGAAGATATTCCGTTTGATATAGGTGTGCTCCTGACCGGTGACGGATTTGGTGTCCCTTACCACGTCAGCCAACGTCTCAACACCAAAGGCGGGGATTTCGTCTGCGTTTTGGGGGCAGGTCCCGTTGGGCTTGGAAATACGATCGTGCAATCGTTCTTGGGCGCGGAAGTGATAGTTATTGACATCAACGACTATCGACTCTCTCTTGCAAAGGAAGCCGGTGCCGCACACACTATCAACTCAAAGGAGACCGACCCCCTTGAGGCAATCACGGAAATCACCCACGGCATGCTTGCGGACAAGTGCATCGAGGCAGCTGGACGTCCAGAAACGCTCAGACTTGCCTTCACTTTGGTTGCGATGGCGGGGACAATCATGTGTGTTGGCGAGCAGGGCGAGCTGCCAATCAGTCCAAGCCGCGATCTGATTCGAAAGGACATCACGTTGATGGGAAGTTGGTTCTACCACTACTCGGAATATCCCGCCATGCTCGATCTGTATCGGCGTGGCTTACCCATCGGGCAGATGATCACCGACCACTTCCCGCTTGTTGAAGCACAGGCGGCGTTTAGCAAATTTGCCAACGGTCAGGCAGGCAAGGTGATGCTTGAACCGTAATCGGCGAATTTGAGGTTGACACGACTTTAGGGCAATGATATATTTACCTTTCGCTATAGATAGATATGAGCTTTTCTTAGGAACAGTGCGTAATGAGTAATAGGTAAAGGCGGGCCCCGCTCGGCTGGGGTAGACATATCCCAGCCATCTTTGCGCGTGTACAGCGGATTTGTCAATCCGCTGCGAGCGGTGATTTTTTGACTATTTGAAACGTCGGGCATAGATCGGATAAAAAAATGGATCAATAAGGAGAAATAATGGATCTCGGACTCAAGGATAAAGTTGCACTCGTTGGAGCATCAAGCAAAGGGCTTGGCAGAGCCATCGCACTCGGTCTGGCGGGAGAAGGCGCACAGGTAACAATCTGTGCACGGGATGTAGATACACTGGAGGCGACAGCCGCCGAAATCCGCGAAAAAACAGGGGCGGAAGTCTTAGCTGTCCCCGCGGATGTCAGCCAACCTGATCAGGTTAGCGAGTTGATTGACAAAACCGTCGATCAATTCGGTGGTATCGATATTCTGGTCAGTAACGCCGGCGGTCCCAGGGCAGGCAGGTTTGCAGACCTGTCTCCCGAAGATTACCAAGACGCACTGCATCTCAACCTACTCAGCACCATTAATCTATGCCGCGGCGTTGTGCCAAGCATGAAGGCACGAGGAGGGGGTCGCATCATCAACCTCACCTCTATTTCCGTCAAACAGCCGGTAGATGGATTGATGTTATCCAACATGGCGCGAACCGGTGTCATCGGGTTCGCCAAAACGCTTGCGTCCGAACTTGCAGCTGACAATATTCTTGTAAACAATGTCTGTCCGGGAGTCATCTTCACTGATCGGATTAAACAGTTAGCGACTGTGAGGGCAGAGGAAGCGGGTATCGCGTATGAGGAAGCCCTCGCAAATATGACCCAAGATATACCACTCGGTCGAATTGGCGATCCCACGGAATTCGCCAATCTTGTCGTGTTCCTCGCGTCCGGTCGCGCAAGTTATATCACCGGCACCACTATCCAAGTGGATGGCGGTATGGCAAAGGGGTTGTTATAATTGAGAAAATCGGGACAACCGGTAACCGAAAATCCCGAACACCGTCCCCCAACCCTGTCGGTCATTATCCCAGCCTTCAATGAGGCGCAAACGATTCGACAGGTTATTCAAGCAGTTCAGGAAGTACCAATCGACAAAGAAATCATTGTCGTCAACGACGGTTCGACCGACGAGACATCTGAGATCTTGGAACAGATGCGTAATGAACCGAAGTTGAAGATTCTGCAGTGCAAAGAAAACCGAGGAAAAGGAGGTGCAATTCAGCTTGGACTGGAACAGGTCACCGGTCAGTTTACGGTTATTCAAGATGCTGACCTCGAACTCTCTCCAAGAGATCTGATACCAATCTTGGAAGTGTTACAAAAAGGTATCGCCAAGGTGGTCTACGGTTCGAGATTCCTAAACGGCAAAAAACAGGCAAGCCTGAAAACCTACATAGCAAATCGTATGCTTGCTAATTTCACGAATCTATTGTATCATGTACGCATCACCGATGAGGCGACATGTTACAAGGCATTTAACACGAGCCTGATAGCCAACCTTAATTTGACCGCTCAAGGGTTTGAATTCTGCCCAGAAGTGACGGCAAAAGTACTACGTGCAGGCTATCATATCTATGAGGTGCCCATTTCCTACTTCCCACGCACAAAGGGCGGTGGGAAGAAACTCCAATTCTGGCGGGAGGGCGTCCGTGCCGGATGGACCCTGTTCAAATATCGTTTCGCCTCCACGTCGAAGATCTTTAAAAAAGCAAACTTTGTTTAATAAACAGGACTTACGCACTTCGATTGTAATTGCCCGCCTGTCCCGATAAGTCGGGGATTCATCGGGCGTTGGAAACAGTGTTCAGCGGCGATGAATCGCCGAACTACAGGTCGAAGACTCTCGGAACGGAGGCTTTAACCGTTTAGCTGCGTAAGTCCTAATAAAAAAATACCGCAATTTTAGCAAAGTTGGATGGCTACGACCTATCCGGATCTAATTCCATCAATTTTGCTGCGAAGGGTAACAGACGCAACACAGCCTATTCCCCAAAAAAGGAGACTCCAATGGCAGAAGAAAAACGTGAAGTGACTCTAAACATTCCGATACATCCAAACATGGAATTAGTCGCTGCCCATACCGCCTCTATCCTCGCGGAAATCATGGAGTTTGAGGAAACTCATATTGATGAGATCCAATTGGCTATCATTGAAACCTGCATCAATGCTTTCGAACACAGTAATAGCAGAGACAGTAAAGTAACAGTCACCTACGTGCTCACAAACGATGAACTGGCGCTAAAAATTACAGATCACGGCACTGGATTTGGCGCGGAGCAAACTGAGCTGCTAACTGGAGAGGCTCGGGCTCGCGCCATGCAAAAACGAGGGTGGGGCTTAGAGATTATTCGAGAAATGATGGATGAAGTGGAAATCGACAGCAGTGATGAAGGAACAACCATCACAATGCTAAAAAAACGAATATAATCAAAAATAGAAAACATAGCCACCACCCAAAAATCCTGATGAAGGAGGAAACAAATGGCATCATCTTTTAATGTCAATACACGTACCGAAGCTGGTTACGCCGTTATTGAAACGGATGGATACCTAAACGGTCCCACAGGCGAAAAACTCGCCGAAACCGCTAAAGACCTAATGAATCAAGGATACAACACGCTTGTAATTAACCTTGAGAAAACACGACTGGTTAACAGTATCGGTATCTCTATCCTGATTGAGATTATTGAATACTTTCAAGAGCACGGAGGATCGGTACATTTCTGCCATTTAACGCCCGTCATCGAGCGAACTTTCAAAATGATGGGACTCGCTCAACATGCCGAGCTCCACTCCGATGAGGCGTCTGCAACTGCCAACCTGTAATTGGATTGTCTGGGCACAGATGAGCCGGATCAACGGATAACACCACTCCATATCATCGCAATCTGGGATAAATCATCAATCCCAACTAATCGATCCGAGGTGACTAAGAGATGCAATCTGTTTCCGCAGAAGAAACAATACAACGGCTGATCTTTAGCCTGTCTGAACTTGAACAACTGGGTGAGACAATCATCTCCGGGCGCGGTAACTTTAACGTATCCAGTCGGACTTATCTGCGAATCATCCACGGCACATTGCAAGTAACCAGTTGTGCAATCTTGCTCTATCAGCCCAGCGAAAATTGTCTCGCAGTCGAAGCGGCGATTAATGTCAAGGACGAATCGTTGAACATCCCAGTCAATGACGACGACATCGCGGCGATACTGGAATCTTCGACTATTGATATCTCTAGCCCACCACCTACCTTAGAGAACTTCCTTAACCAAGTCCAACCTCAACTGGAACTCCTTGGCACCACGCTATGGGCACCCCTCAAGATACGCGATGAGTTTCTGGGGGTTATCAGTCTGGGCAGTTTTCGATCACAGGATAACTTGGAGGACTGGAATCGGGAGCTCTTGCCGGTGCTGGCAAACCAGATCTCCGTTGCAATCGCTTACTCGCGCTTGGTGGATAAAACCCGTGCGGAACAGTTCCGCCTGTTCATGCTTTCTGACACCGCCACCCAAATATGCAAATCGCTCGACACAGAGGCTGTGCAGGAAGAGGTGGTAACACATGCGATCACTTTACTGGACGCAAGCGCGGGAGGACTGTTGCTCATCAACCCAATCACACAACGGCTTGAAATGAAATCCCTTTTTGCCCTTGAGCCGGACGCCAACGCCCAACTGGAAAATCTATCGATCCCCCTACAAACGGATCAGGAGACCTCGTCCGCACTCACGCCCATCGCCCAAGTTGCTACCCAAGAGGGTGAAACGCTGATTTCCAATGATGAAGTAGAGGGCTTGCTTGGTCGTAGGAATCTGATGGCGGTCCCCATGCGTGGACGCGAAGAGACCCTGGGCGTGTTGATTGTCGCAGATAAGGAGGGAAGAGGGGGCACTACTCCGGATTTTACCGACGAAGATAGGGTTCTGCTCGAAGCTTTCGCCAATCAAGCGGGCGTATCGATCGAAAACGCACAACTCTACCAGGAGGCACTGGAAGGACGGCAACTACAGGCGGAGATGGATGAAGCAGCGAAGATTCAGCAGAATCTCATCCCCGAAGCGCTCCCTGAAATTTCTGGCTATGAGGCCACCGGGCTTTACTTCCCCCGTGGCGGTGTCGGTGGTGACTACTACGACTGCCTCCCAGATGCAGACGATACTTGGGGGCTTGCAATCGCCGATGTCTCTGGCAAAGGGATGCAAGCGGCATTGCTCATGGCGACCCTGCGGGCGGGGTTACATTCAGAGGTAACACGAAAAGAGGATTTGCCGAGCATGGCGGAAGCGCTCAACTCACTGCTATACGCAAGCAGTACGTCCGGCAAATTTGCCACCTTCTTCTACGCCCAACTACATCCAGAAACGGATCAGATTACTTCAATCAACGCCGGACACAACTACCCGCTCGTCATCCGGCGCGAGGGAGGTTATGACGAACTGGAAAAAGGTGGGGTGATGCTGGGCATGTTTCCTAACGATGTCCTGTCCGAAATCTCAGAATTTGAGCAGGAGACGACCCAACTCGGCAGCGGGGACGTCGTGCTTTTCTACACTGATGGGGTGACGGAAACCGTAAACACCGATGGAGAACTGTATGAAGAGGAACGTTTGGAGGCAGTTGCACAACGGGTGAAAAGCGAAAGTGCGGATCAGATATGCCAAGCCATTTACGACGACGTTATTGCATTTCAGGGGGAAGCCGAGCAGTTTGATGACCTGACCCTAATGGTGCTTAAAAAAATATAATCACCCAAATATAAATAAAGCGTGAAACGTGAAAACAATTTGTTTATTGGTTTATGGGGGATCCCTGATATAGACGAGGACAAAGTTAATGCAAAATCGGGAAGGGCAGCGCTATCTGGATCCCGCCGCTCTGGCAAAAATTGGCAACCTCGAACTCATCGCGAAATCTGTCGTCGAAGGATTTATCTCAGGTCTCCACAAAAGCCCCTATCACGGTTTCAGCGTCGAGTTCGCACAGTACCGGCAATATATGCCCGGCGATGATATCAAACACCTCGACTGGAAAGCCTATGGGCGAACCAATCGGTACTACATCAAGCAGTTTGAGGAGGAAACCAACCTCAACTGCTACCTCCTACTCGACACAAGCGAGTCAATGAACTACGGTTCCGGCGAACTGACGAAGCTGCAATACGCCAGCTACCTTATCGCGTCAATCGCCTACTTCATGGCGAAGCAACGGGACGCCGTCGGATTCGCATACTTTGACGACAGACTCCACGAATACCTACCCGCCCGAAGCTCTCCCGCCCATCTCCACGCAATCCTCCTGACGCTTGAACGGATCCAAACCAATAAGCTCACGCAGATGGGGGAACCCATCCACCAGATCGCCGAACGCCTCACCAAACGCGGATTGGTTATCCTGATCTCTGACCTCTACGAGGATGAGCCCGATACGGTTGTGAAAGCCCTTGAACATCTTCGCTATGACGGACATGAGGTGATTGTCTTTCATATTTTGGACAATCAGGAATTAGAATTCGCATTTGATCGCGTGGCGCGTTTCGTTGATGCCGAAACGGACGAGGAGGTCATCGCAACGCCACAGGCGATCCGCGAAAGCTACCTCAGCCATCTGCACGATTTCATCAACCACTACAAGCTGGAACTGAGCAGATCCGATATCGATTATAACACAATCGACACCACAACCCCCGTTGATTACGCCCTCTCCGCCTATCTCGCCAAACGGGAGGGATTGATTTGATAATCTAATAGGACGTACGCAGCCAACTGTAGGCGGGGCATCTTGCCCCGCGCTCTGCGGTCATTCAAAGAAACCGAGTTTTTTGGAAAAACTTGGTTTCTCCTAAGTTATCAACCAATGGTGCTAGTTTGCAGCTGTTGATAACGTGAAACGTGATGCGTGAAACGTGAAAAACCTATTTTAGGACGGGACAGGCTCTTCGGTGCCTTTAGCCCCGGTTGCTTTGAATCCCGCCTGTCCCGCCTGTCCCGATTTATCGGGGATTCATCGGGCCTGCCCCGATCCTATCGGGGGATTTATCGGGGAGGGGCGGCATGTGCAGCCGAAGGGTAGAACCTAAGACGAATCAATGAACGCTTCAACAATGTGGGAAAGACCCTCTCACTAACTAGCACCAAAGGTTATTATGTGCTTTTTTATGACCTCCAACATTTTTCAGGTGGAGCTAAACTATTAGTTTGACCCCCCCTGTTTTTAGATTTACACTCTGTTTGCCTTTTCTGGTATACTTTAAGGCATAGAAGAGACTAGTGCACTGTCAGGTAAATGCTAGTGGTCCTGCTCGTAGTGGATTGACAAATCCACTACATAGATACCTAGCACATTGCGCTATAGTCCGGATGGCTTGGATATGTCTATCCAAGTCGAGCGGTGAGTGACTTGTCACAATTTATTTGACGAAGTACTAGAAGATCGGAGAGTTCAGCAAACCTCGACTACCGGGATCTGAAAAATATAGGCTATGCCCCCGGTAGGTGCGGTTTCCAACCGCACCGGTTTGGAGTATCTCATTAATTCTACGGTCCACCATAGTTGCAAGGGACAGATAGATCTTTGGTCTTATTGATGTTTTTGAGATTGCAGCGGGTTTTAGTAAACTTTTGCTGAAATTGAACTCTGTTCTTATGTGCCCAATGGGGAGACTAAGGAATGAGATCACAGTATGGACTAAATCAGATGAATAATCGCCATAAGGTTTTTGTCAGTTATCACCATGATAATGACCAAGTATACAGAAATCAGTTTGAAGAGTTGTTTTCAGATATTTTTGACATCATGGTGTCAAAATCTGTCCAAATTGGCGATCTCGATCCAAATCTCAAAACAGACACTATTCGTCAAAAGATCCGGGAAGGATATCTTCGAGACTCAACCGTGACAGTTGTTTTAATTGGTGCAGAAACGTGGAAAAGAAAGCATGTGGATTGGGAAATCGGGGTAAGCATACGTCAAACAGAGTCCAATCTCCGTTCCGGCCTCATTGGTATTTTATTACCTACCCATCCCGATTACGGTAGAGACAAATATAATCCCTACATTATACCTCCGCGTCTTTATTATAATGTAAAATATAAATTTGCAAAGGTGTATGATTGGAACACCAATCCAAAGCTCTTGCAATCGTGGATACATGAAGCTTTCGATCGGAGAAACAAGATAATTCCTGACAACTCCTACCCTTCGTTTGCAAACAACCGTTCTGGAGAAAGGTGGCAATAATGAGACTCTCAAATTTCCTTGAAAAATCGGGTATGACGAGCCTGAAGATTCCCCCTCCTTTTCTGCAAATGGAGTGGACTACAGAAACGGCTGATAAAGATGCTGCTTGGGCGTTATATATTGAATTACTCACAAGGATCACCACGCAGCCATTGCCCACCGAGCACGGCGATGAGCAAACAGCATTGGACAGTGTTTATTCACTCTTCGCAATTACGCGGGAAATCATCAAAGAACAAGGACCGGATTGCATTAATTTCACAAAAATTGCAATCGTTGTTCTTAATCAAGTCATTCGTCCGTTTACTGCAAAGTGGCATCGAAAGAGCTTGGCAGGCGCCTTTGAACAGGAATCGGAACGCTCCGCTTTCCGCGAAGAACTCGCTTCTCTCCAAATAGAGCTGCGTAAATATTCTCGAATGCTGGCAGATATCGCTGGTGTCGAAGATTTAACCGATTTAGAGGCAACAGATTAGTGGAACACAAAGTATACGATAAAAAGAAAATGGGGGATACCATGGGACAAACAATACGCCATATCCTCGGTCTTTCCGGTGGCAAAGATAGTTCAGCACTCGCTATCTACATGCGGGACAAAGTGCCGGAGATGGAATACGCCTTCTGTGATACGGGAAAAGAACTGCCGGAGACGTATGAATTTCTCGATCGGTTGGAAGCCTTTCTGGGCAAAAAAATTGAACGCTTAAACGCTGATCGTGAATTTGACCATTGGCTCTCGGTTTTCGGAGGGTTGCTGCCATCGTCGCAGGTGCGTTGGTGCACCCGCCTCCTCAAAATCAAGCCCTTTGAGGAGTTTGTCGGTGAGGATAAGGCTTACAACTATATCGCCATCCGCGCTGATGAGGACCGCGTCGGCTATAAACCCCTCAAGAACGTTGAGGCACGAAATATCGAACCCAAGTATCCCTTCAAAGAGGACGGCATCACCGAGCGGGATGTCTATCGGATTTTGGAGGAGAGCGGTCTCGGCTTACCGGAGTATTACCAGTGGCGAACGCGCTCCGGGTGCTACTTCTGTTTTTACCAGCGCAAAGCGGAGTGGATTGGGCTAAAGCAGAACCATCCCGACCTCTTTGAACTCGCCAAGGATTATGAGAAAATTGATACAGAGACAGGTGAGCGGTATACCTGGAGTCAAAGCGAAAGTTTAGAGGAATTGTCCGATCCTGAACGGGTACGGCAAATTGAGGAAAATTATGCGAAGGCGATGGCGCGGGAAAAGAATGCCCAACCGAATCGTCCGTTGCTTGAAATTTTTGGTGATGTCCTTGATGATGAGGACGATGAGGAACCGTGTCTGATTTGTGATTTGTAGCCCTAATCTTTGGATATCAATACGGTGGTTTATGGACCTTAATAATGACGAATTGTTTGCCTTTGAAGAAGTATCTGATACAAATCGGGAACCGGGCCTTTATGCTTGGTACCTCAGAATTAGACCCGGCAAGAGTAATATAGAATCACCTGAAGATTTTTTGAAAGCACTCAAAAGGATTACAAAGCAAATCCGTTATCCAACTCTGCCCATGCAACTGCAGGGACATTTGAATATGAAACTAAAAGGAGACTTGAGCCATATTTGGTATGGGCACGACGAAAATTCATTTTCCCCGCAGTTTCAAGAAATTCTTAACCGATCTGAAGAAAGAGAATTATTAGGTCAAATATTGGAGTTGACCGTACCACTCCTCACCGGTCCTTTGTATATTGGTGTGTCAAAAAACATCCGACAACGTTTGCAGCGACACACTCGACTTATCCGAAAGTATCGACAAGAACCTCAGGAAGATACCACCCAGGACCTGCCTATTGAGATGGAAGATGATAGTGAAGATTCTTTGCAAAACGATGAAGATTTTGCTCAACGGATTGTGGGCAGAGGTATAAATCCCAATAACCTCGTTGTTGGGGTTGTTTATGTGTCCCACCCACAGTTTTCAACTGAGAGAATTCGTAAAGCAATCGAGACTATTGAAACCCTATTAAACAGGATATTTTACCCAATTTTGGGGAGGAAATAACTATGCCTAGAAGATCTAGTTTCCCTAATAAACCAGCTACTATTGATGTACAGGGTGTTTTGGGTACTTTCAGAGCGCCTCAGGCAAATTTAACAGTGGAATATGTCCTTACCTACTCACCGCTTGATGGGGGCGAGACGGCAAACGGTCAACTTTTAGAACTCCTTGTTCCGGTGCGAGAAGCTTTCGATCTAGACGATCTTGATTTTGATCAATTACTTCAACGCGATCTTGACGATTTTCGTGTGTCAGAAGAAATGGTTCCCTATCTTCTTGGAAAGACCTCTTCAGATCCTCGTTTTTTTCCGCCGATCGTCGCAGTTATAGTTCCCATGACTGGTAAAGGCATGGCTGAACTTTATCCGCCATGCAACGAAGATTATGAAGACGACCAAGGTGTTCAACTAAAAGTTTTTAAGTATGGTGATGTGTTCTCAGTAAAGCGAGAACGACAAGAAAAGCAAGAAGAGCAAGAGGAGGAACAAGATGCTGAACGGCTAGCACAGTCGCCTGTTGACCTTTGTATTCATCCAAAAAAGGCAAAGCTAGTAGTCGTAGACGGTCAGCATCGTGCTATGGCAATGTTAGCGACGTATCGAAGCGCCTTGAATGGGTGGAACGGGAATCCGTTCCGACATTTCTATCAGGAGGTAACTCCTGACATATCAGAACTTCATGAAATTCACTTGCCAGTTTGCATTGCTTACTTTCCCGAATTGACTAACAATTCGGAATTGATTGAGGGTCACCAAGTGCCAACGGAAAGGCACTTGACCATAGCTTGCCGAAAACTTTTCCTTGATGTGAATCGAAATGCTCGTCATCCTTCACAAGCTCGACAAATTCTTCTAGATGACACAGATCTTATTGCATGTTTTACCCGCCATCTATTTAATATAGTCAAAAATAATACTGAACCTAGCGCGCTCCGCCTATATCATACAGAGTACGATAACCCTCGTGATCGGACTTCTATTTTCCGTCCTTTTGCCCTTACGGATGTATACACCATATATAGTACCATTCGTTCTGTTCTGCTACTAGATGATGAACGGGTACGCCAGCCGATGGCTTCGCCTAGTAGTGGAAGGCATCCTCAAAATAATTTTCGTCTTCAACGGGAATTGGATCTGGAAAATATGTTAACAGAGGCAGACAAAGAGCGGCTCGGCATCGAAATAGTGGATATTAAACAGAATGACTATCCACAGAAAGCCGAAGGAAGACTACGAAAGTGCTTTGAAGCAACATGGGGACAGGTAGTCGTAACTTCGCTTGAAAAACTCTATCCGTTCTCAGCACATATTGAAGCAGTTGAAACAGTTCTCAAAGAGCATGATCCCTACACTGGAGTAAATCATATTGCCTATACCGCCCTAGTTGAAGGTCAAGGGCTTCGATATACATTACACCAGCAGCAACAACGTAACAAAGAACTTAGACAGGATGGTGAAGAATCAGAGGCTGAGAAAGCATGGAGAGGACTCCAAAGAATGGAGGAGGACTTTGAAAAATGCCGCGCTAAATTATATTTGAAACTTAGTTGCGATCCCACTGATGAGCAAATCAAAACAGTCAATCGTATATTTGAATGTTTCCGCTCTAGTGCCTTCCAGAACGGTCTCTTTATGGCATTTGCTTGTTTGAAAGCTAGAATGGGAATTGGTGGTCAGCAAGAATTTTCTCTAGAGGTAGACAAATGGATTACTCATATCAACGAGAAATTTGAAAACACCGAAGGTATCAGAACTGTGTTGTTCGACTATTCAGAGCCAAAAAGCCTGAGATATATTTACAAGCCATCGGGAGGGTTAATACCATCCGACTGGATTTTCTTCAGGTATCTGATGTTTGAACTTCTGAGTGTTGAAACAGGTGAGGAAAGTTCAATTAGTAATCCCGCGAAGTTAGGTTGGCGAGAGAAACTTTACACCACACTATACAACAGAAAGAAAAAGGAACTGCGGTTCACGGATGAGGAAGCGAATAGTCACGACCATCTTGACCGTATGTCTTTCCGCGATATTGTAGACGCTTTTAAGAGTTCACTTGATATTGATGAAGAGGAGATAAAGTCGGACTTGAGCGATCGTAGAGAGAGTGCTCGTCCACCTATATCAGAGATTGAAGATGAGGAAGTAGTGGCTGATTTATAGGCTGACACTAAAAAAGTATTTCAAAGAGATTATGGTGAATTTAGTAGGTAGAAGTGAGAAAGGCATTCCGTTTGAATTACTTATCGATTGAAATCTTCGCCGATGTTCTTAATGATGACGAAGAACCGTGTTTGATTTATGGTACTTCTATCGTGCAAAGGTTATTTATATAATTCGAGGTGTACGATCTATGTCGAAAGAGTCCCTCCCTTCATTAAAAGTTAGCACAGGATGGATAGAACTTGAAATCATCTCTGAGCCTGATGTAGTTTTAGGATTTAGGGGTTATGCCCCTATTTTGAGAGTCCGTAAGTCTAGGACAGGTGTTGAATATATACTTTACATCTCAGCAAAGTCGCTAGCGGAACCCCTCGAGGAACTTAGAAATAATAATGGTGGTATTTTTAAGGGCATCCATCTACGAATCCGCAAAGAGAGCATGGAAAAGACATCGAAATATGAAATTGAGATAATGTAATGATTGAGTTAAGCCTGCGGCGAACTTGGGATGAAATTTGCCAGTACCTTAATAGTAATAGCTCGAATCCACTGCGGATAGCAGAACTCGTCAATCGCTTTCCGCCATGCTGTTGGACTTTTAAATTTACCTTCGATGGTACCAACCGGATAACCGTGGGTATTGATTGCGATTTCGCCGTTTCTGATACTGACGCTCAAGCAATACTCGATGGTTTATTGGCTGAAGTTCTTTTTGCTGATGCTCTCTATTTGCGTCAAGCAGGAAAATATTTCACCGAAGACACCTCCAAAATTCTCAAGAATCCACCATCTTCAAATCTGATTACACTTCAAAATATAGACAAGAAAGCAGACTTTCTTCTAGTTCTGAAAGGTTTCTGGCAATCTGATTCGACACCACCAGATATACAGCGGAATTCTGCTGTTCGTTCCTACTTTTTAGAACACACTTGGCTAGGCGCACCAGATTTTATGGACTCTGAATATTACATCCGTTGGATAGTATTTGGGGAAGAGGAGTTAATCTGCCCAGGAAACCGTTACAAAGCTAAATTGGGATCTACAGATAGTTTCACTACTCAAGAAACCTTGTACAATGCCAATGGAGACCATATAGGTCAAGTCAGCTTCCAAACCTCTCCGTTACTTGAGACTGATGGAATATATACTATATTCGGTCCGCTTGTTCCGAAACCGCAGAACCGGCTGACTAGGAGGAGTGAGGCTGCTCGTTGGATTATTGAGATCGGCAGCCCAATACTGACACAGGCTGTCAGTCAAGGAAAGCCTCCAACTAGCCTCATTGACGAGTTGGTTGACGCCGTTGAGAACGCTCGATGTTCAATTACAGACTCAGATAGTTTTCAAGTCTATCAAAAAAAGATACAGCATAAACGACAAGCTGTGGCAGCAAAAGGCTTGAAAGAAAGACAAGAGCGAGTACAGAAAGCAAATAGAGTCTTCTTTAGGGGCAAACCGGTGATGCTCGTTCCCGAAAATGAGAATGAAGTTCTTGTGTTACTATGCAAGCTAGAGGCGCTTCATGCACTTCCTTTTTACGAGTTTATCCTGTGGGAATATACAGCCCGTACAGGAATAGATGCAATAGCTTCATACCAAATCGAAGCAACTAGCGTTCCGGTACTGTTTGCAACAGTCGAAATGGAATATCACTTTGAAAATTTCTTAGACCACAAGCATCCTCATAATCAGGTAAACCTTGTAATCTGTTGGGATTTCCGTGGTGGTAAGGTGCCTGCAGAATTGCGTCAACACAGTGAATGCCTATTTGAATACCGAAATGATGACTCTTTTACCATCCTTATACTATCCAAGATCCCAGACCTTCAGCTAAAGGGAGTTAAACAATGAGCAACGAGATTATTGGCGAAATTACTGGCGTTATTGAGAAAACCCAAGGAAAGCAGAAGTATCTATTTGGCACAATAAAATCTGACAAAATCAAAAATATCACTTTTGTTCCGGTCATTGAACCTAGCCGTAGAACGCCGCTCAACGAGGTCGAAGAAGGTGGGTATCAGCGCCCTGGTTCACTATCCCGAATGAGACTCTTTGCCAAATTTCTTCAAGAAAATCCTGACAGTGTAGTACCACCAGTGCTTCTTTCTGGACGCGGAAAATGGCAATTTCAACCTAGAGGACATGAACACGACTCGGGGCGACTTATAATCCAAGATAGGGCTGCGGTCATTGATGGTCAGCATCGCTTGGGTGGTTTTGTGCATCTGTATGAATCTGAAAACGATGTTCGTGATATATCCTTCGTCCTTCTTCCCGATCTTACTGAAGATAGCGAAAAGAGGGAATTTATCGTCGTTAATAATACCCAAAAGGGAGTACCTAGACCTCTCACCGCGTACCTAGAAGAAACAGACGAAGCACAGGTTGCATGGGGACTCAACGAAGATTCTGATAGTCCATTTAAGGACAAGATTACACGGACAACAATGCAGCGCACGCAGCTTTTTAGCCTTCACAGTGTAGCCAAACAGGTTAAGCGCTTGTTCACGATCACGGCAGATCAGGATTTAGATCCAAACTTAGATATTGATCAAAGAATTGAGTTCGTGTCCCGGTTCTGGACGATAATTTCCGATCAACTTGAGGAGGAATGGTCGGATATTGACAAACTTGAAGTCCCGGGGCGAGGAGGAGGGCGCCAAGGCTTCGATTATAAACTCCTAGAACTCACAGGGCTCGTGGCGTGGTCTTATACTGGTGCACAAATTTTCTCGCGTAGTTATAACGAGGACACAGGCATGAATTGGGAGAATGTGAGCCGTCTAGTGAAGGCTGCATCAGGAATAGATTGGCGTAAGGACGGAGAATACGCAGGTAGGACCGGGGAGGCTGGCGGCAGGCTTATGTCGGGTGAAATGATTCGTATGTTGCCGGCTGAAGGTGGTATGCAATCACTGGAAGAAGAGCCTTCTCAATGATATAGAAATCGAATGTCAATTGTCAGTCTAATTGATAGAATCGCAGGGTAGAATAGGCAGCTCTCTAAAACCCGCAATTCAAAATCAAGATCCTATAAGGACATTAATTGAGCACACTATATACGACCACATCAGATAAAATCAATGCCTCCTTCTCAGGGCATGAAACCTTTCCCTTTCGCTATACGTGGCTGAAGAAAGGGGTTGATGCGGTTAGAGAAAATTCAACTATTTTCGCTGATGATTCCGCGACAATCACTCTAGGCGTTGGAAAAAACATGGTGCGTTCAATTCAGCATTGGTGTCAGGTATCTCGACTCATTGAAAATGATGCGATGAGGCTCAATCAGCGCAGGCGATTTGTTCCGACTCAATTCGGCAATAGTATCTTTGCTGATGATGGGTTCGACCCCTATCTTGAGGATATGGCGACGCTGTGGCTTATCCATTGGCAGCTTACAACAAACGCTAATCGGGCAACCACGTGGTATTGGGCGTTTAGCATTTTCGGCCAGAATGAGTTTGGAAGGGATACATTTATCGCTGAACTGATTAAGTGGGCTGAAAGAAAGACGCGGAATCGAATTTCCGAAAATTCAATTAAACGTGATGTCGATTGTTTTGTTCGGACGTATGTTGCCTCTCCTCAGACAGAAAACACTATTATGGAAGATACCTTTGATTGTCCGCTCGCTGAATTGAACCTGATTTCTGAGTCGTCCGCCGGAAACCCCTGCCGATTTCATCGCGGTCCGAAACCCTCCTTGCCAATCGAGATTTTTGCCGCCGCCCTGTCTGAATTTTGGGATACTCGCTTTTCGGGGAATAATACGTTGACATTAGCGAACATCGCTTATTCGCTAGGAAGCCCCGGCCGAACCTTTCTGTTGGATGAGGACACCCTTGTTGAATATCTTGAGGGGCTCGACAACCTTACACAAGGCGCGTTGCGTTACGATGAAACGGCAGGGGTGAAACAGGTTTACCGAGACCAAAAGATTGATTCGATGGAGCTACTCAATAAATACTACTTAAGTGAGGGGTGCTCATAAATCGCTTTCGCTCATGTAAAGAAATAGTGCAATAGAGATCAAGGACGCGTACTAGCAAGTCGGGCAGGAATCGTCTTATCGGGGCAGGGATGCCCCTCCCACAATCAGATTGGGATTCAAATTTTTTGGTTTCTTCTTCGTATTTTGCACTTTCTTTTGACATGAACCATCGCTTTTAATGCTCACGTGCATCAGGAGAAGGATCTCCTTCCCACAGTGGGAGAGGCTTCCTAGCCTCGATGCGCGCTCTCAAATGCTGCTCCATTGTGATTCGGTTTGCTTTGAATCTCCCTTGGCCTCGGCACGGCCCGACAAATCGGGATTCCTCCGATTCGTCGGAGTTCTTGGAACGGAATCGGAACGGGACCGATCTTATTGGGGCAATAATCCGTGTAATCTGCGGCATCTGTTTAATCCGCGATTCAGACAAATGATACCTGCCGCCTCTCTGGGGCTACATGCCCCCATGTGCTGCATCCCGTTTCATGTTCCATTTTCTATCCTGTAAATCCTTTAATCCAGAGCATCCTGATTCAGACAATATCAGCCCGAAAGGATCCATGAACAAAACCATTCCACTTTCTGAACTCTTTCACATCACGAGTCGTTTTCATCGCTCGGTCCATCTTGAACGCGATTTTTATGGGGAGAACGCACTGGATGGGTACGTCCTAACGGTCACGGCACGGGAAACACTGCAGCGGCTAATTGCAGCCCTTGAGGATGGATCGACATCAAAAGCGTGGTCAGTTACCGGTCCCTACGGTTCGGGAAAATCGGCGTTTGCACTCTTTGCCGCGAAGTTGTTAGGTGGTTCCGAATCACCGGCGGCGCAGGCAGCGATGAAACTCCTAAAGTACGGAGACGAATTGTTATGGGATCAATTCATCGGTTTGGATCTACACGGGCGGAGAGGATTTTGTCCTGTCCTAATCTCCGGAGAACGCTCGCCGATTACACTTGCTTTGCTGCGCGGATTGGATCGTGGTCTCACTGCTTTTAGCGATTCACCGGTTCGTCGTGGCGCAATTCAGTCCACATTTCTTGATCCACTTCTCTTAGACATCCAAAAGCGGTTGGATGCGGCGGAAAACGGAAATCTTCCCCATGCGTCTGAAATCACAGATCTGTTTGAATCTGCAACACGTCAGATTGGTGTGGAAGGTGGGGCAGGCTTGTTGTTAGTTGTTGACGAACTGGGAAAATTTCTTGAATATGCGGCGCATGATCCAGAATACGGCGATCTATTTGTGCTTCAAAGCCTTGCGGAATTTGCCACGAGAAGCGGGCAAACGCCGTTGTTGATGCTGACAATTCTCCATCAAGCGTTTGAACAGTACGCACAACGGTTAGCAGCCTCTCAACGTGAGGAGTGGGCGAAGGTACAGGGACGTTTTGAGGATGTCTCGTTTGTGGAACCAACCGAGCAGGTGCTCCGCCTCATTGGGAGTGCAATCGAAAAGGCTGCAGCGGTTGAGAATCCCAACCTCCCTGTTGCGGTTGACCTAGAGCTTAAGCCACGCCAACTTGATAAGAGCGAATTTGTGTCGCTGCTTGACAGCTGTTTGCCCCTCCATCCGACGGTCGCCCTGATTGTCAGTCCACTTTTCCGCCGATTTGCCCAAAACGAACGCTCTCTCTTCGCCTTACTTAACTCCAGCGAACCGCACGGGCTCCAAGATTTTCTCGCTAACCACACCTACGATGGGCGTATTCTGCCAACGTTCACTTTGTCCAATCTGTACGATTATATCCACACCGCTTTGGGGGGTAGTCTGTATACATCAAGGGAGGGAACAAAGTGGTCGGAAATCGAGTCCGCAATTGAGCGGCTACCAGATCCATCTCTGATGACAGTTAAACTGATTAAAACCATCGGCCTTCTCGGTATTGTCGGGGAAGGAAGCGTAAATCTGAAAGCCTCAAAGGCTTTACTCCGTTACGCACTTGATGATAGTACAGAAACGCTCAACGATGAAACAGTCGAATCATTTGAGTCTGCACTGACGATGTTGGAGGGTCGTTCTATTGTTATCTACCGTCGCTATAACGATGCCTACTCTCTATGGGAAGGAAGCGATATCGACATTGAAGCGCGGCTCCGGGAGGCAAGGGCACACCTTGACCCGAATCTGCGCTTACCGGATGCTCTCTCGACGCTGATGCAACCGCAACCCCTTATTGCCCGCCGGCACCTCTTTGTGACTGGCACGTTGCGATACTTCGCTGTCCGATATACCGACCTTGAGGGATTTGATGCAGCCTTACAAATGCCATCGGATGACACCGACGGGTCTGATGGCGCTGATGGGCTTGTGCTTTACGCCCTGCCTGCAAGTGAGTTAGAGGTAGAACAGCTTATTGAAAAAGCCACCGAGGCATCGGTTGCGGATCGAGAAGAGGTACTCATTGCGATACCTCAATCAATTGGCTCTTTGAGTGACGCTGTCCTTGAACTTAGGTGTTTGGAATGGGTTGAAGAGAACACACCTGAATTAACCGGTGACGCAACAGCACGGCGTGAACTGCGGGCGAGACACACTGAAGCTGAACGAGAGGTATCTGAGCAATTGACTGCGCTTTTTGGTGGAAGCATCGCTGCCCCTTCGGTAGGGATAGATCTTGTGCCTACCCGTAAAGGGGACGCTGGGGACTGCTTATGGTATCATAGTGGAGAACCGACACGGATCGCTTCAAGGAGAGGGCTCAACGAGTATCTCTCAGCGATCTGTGACGCTGTTTATCACGAAACACCTATCCTTCGTAACGAGCTGATCAATCGCCGACAAATCTCCTCGCAAGCGGCGTCCGCGCGTCGAAAACTGATTGGAGGGATGCTTGAATTCCAACAACAGGAAAAACTGAATATTGATGGCTATCCCCCCGAAATGAGTATTTACCTCTCCCTACTATCCGACACCGGGATACACCGTTGTGTTTCGGGGCGCTGGGAGTTTCATCCACCGAATACCGATGATAAAAACAATTTCTCTCCCACATGGTCAGAGATTGACAGGTTTCTTGACGAATGTGAGAAGAAGCGTCAATCCGTTGCCGAACTCTATAAACGGTTGGAGCAGCCGCCCTTTGGATTGAGAAGCGGTCCAATGCCCATCCTTCTGTGCGCGATGTTGCTGCATTATGAGACAGAAATCGCGCTATACGAAGATGGTTCTTTTGTTGCAGATATATCAATGCCGGTGTTTGAACGACTGATAAGGTCACCTGAGAAATTTGAAATCAAGCGTTTCCGGATGGAAGGTATTCGAGCGGAGGTGTTTGAGCAATTTACAGGGATGCTCTCTAAACCGGTGTCAGCGGACGGAGGCGCACCAAATCTTCTCGTAATTGTCAGACCGTTCATCAGCTTTATACACAAACTACCCCGTTATACGATGCTCACGCAGGATTTAAGCGATGCAGCAATCGCCTTGCGTAAAGCTATCACCGATGCACAAGAGCCGGACGTGCTCCTCTTTGAACAGTTGCCCCAAGCACTCGGCTTTGATGCCTTTGGTCCATCGGTGGAAACAGATTCAAAAACGGTTGATGCGTTTTTTAATACGTTGCGAGGTGCATTGTCCGAATTAAACCGAGCCTATGATGAGCTGCTTTCTTTTATTGAGGGCCTGCTTGTTTCTGCGTTTTCGCTGCAATCAAACGGTGATTCATCCCACATTGAACTGATTAACAGAGCACGACCCCTACTCGATTGGGCGATTGACACGAAACTCAAAGGGTTTTTAATCCGAATCTGCGACGAAGGCCTTGAGTTTAAGGAATGGGTTGAGGCAATTGGGACTTACATCGTTACCAAACCCCCGGCATCATGGAACGACTCAGATAAAGCCCAGTTTGAGATGGACCTTTCTGAGCTTGTGAGAAAGTTCCACCACTTTGAAGCGGTGTCATTTGAACGACAGGAGCTATCTGAAACACCTGCCGACAGTACAGGTGAGGTGATTCGGGTTGGTATTACCACCCTCTCCGCAACAGAGCAGGAAAAAGTTGTTACCGTGCCACCAACCGCCGAAGCGCAAATTGATAACATTGAGCGTGGAATTGAGCAAGTCTTTGAGTCCGCTGGTGTAGATGGGAATCCTAACCTTCGCCTCGCTATCTTAGCGCGACTATCGCAGAAACTGATGGAACAGCTTGAGGACTCCGCGAACGAGGAAAGCGCATAGCACCGGTGTAGCATTTTTGCAACGACGGTGTGGCATAGTTCCCACAACCTCCTTGTAAGGTTGACCCACCCTTTGAAATCACAACTTACCCAAAAACAATCCCAAAGTCGCATGGCGAGCGGGTTTGCACAATTCCTTCCGGGGATCCGAGATAGCGGTGGTATCTAAATTGCTTGTGCTTAACGAACGGAGTGAATTTCGTCTGACAGCAATTCGCCTCAGAACTAACTCGCCCAAAATAGGAGGATATCATGTCACACCTATTGCGTCGCTCCACACTGCTCATCATGTTACTTGCGCTGGGGGTTACATGGATTGGGCACACGAAAATCCCGTCTCCTGCGAAACCGGTCAACATACCGGACGCTAACCTCCGTGCGGTCATTGAGCGTGCCCTCGACAAGTCTGCGGGTGCCGTAATCACGAACGTTGACATGGCAACCCTGACGGATCTTGGAGGGAGTCGGGCTAATATCCGCGAGCTAACCGGTCTTGAGTTTGCCATCAGCCTGATAAGCCTACACCTTCGGTCCAATCAACTATCGAACCTATCACCCCTTGCGGGACTAACAACACTGAAACTCTTAGATATTAGCAAGAGCGGCGTGACAGATCTATCGCCCTTAGCTGGATTAACAAACTTAGAGTCCCTTAATATCAGCCATAACCCGCTATCGGATCTTTCGCCCCTCGCAGAATTAACAAATCTGGACTCCTTGAGTATTAGTGAGAGTGGGATAGCAGACATATCACCTCTCGCAGGATTAACAAAATTGATAGATTTAGATCTTTTCAAGAACCAAGTATCAGACCTATCACCCCTTGCGGGACTAACAGATCTGGAAGAGCTGGAACTTGATGTTAACCGTATATCGGACCTGTCACCCTTGGCGGGATTGGTAAATTTAAGGGAATTATTCATTACCGACAACGAGGTGTCGGACCTATCGCCATTGGCAGGACTGATAAATTTGAGGTCAATATGGCTCATGAGTAACCGGGTCTCCGATCTGTCGCCCTTGGCAGAACTCTCCCGGCTTGAAACATTGCTCCTTGGTGAGAACGAGATATCAGACCTTCCACGCCTCCCAAAATTAACAAATCTGAAACTCCTACAACTTACTGACAATCAGATATCGGACCTATCGCCGTTGGTGGAGCTAACAAATCTAGAGGAACTGGGCCTTTACGGTAATCAGGTCTTGGATCCATCGCCCTTGGTAGGACTAACCAACCTGAAAGAACTAGGGCTTTCCGCCAATCGTGTGTCAGATTTATCGTCCCTGCTGGAATTAACCAATCTCAAAGAACTAACCGTTCTATCAAACCCCCTGAGCTCAAAAACAATCACCAATGACGTGCCAGTCCTCGAAGCCAAAGGTGTTTACGTCAGGCATTAGTATCACGCAAGTTGCTATTTGTCACACCCGCTCGGCTTGGATAGACATATCCAAGCCATCTTTGTACGTATGCAGTGGATTTGTCAATCCACTGCGAGCGAGCGGGTAATGGCTTTATTCAGTTCCCATTCTCCCGTTTTACAACATTTTCCATAACTCGCAACTTAGGTTAGTATCAGTAAATTCTGTTGATCGGAGGAAAAATCATGTTATACTTCTTGCGTCGTTCCACACTGTTCTTCACCTTACTTGTTCTGGGAGTTGCATGGATTGGGTACACGAAAAGGAGTGTTCCGGTCAACATACCGGATGCGAATTTCCGCACTGCCATTGAAGATGCCCTACACAAGCCCGCGGGTGCCATAATCACGAGTGCTGACATGGAAACCTTGACGAGTCTTGAAGGGGGCAGGGCTAATATCCGCGATCTAACCGGCCTTGAGCTTGCCACCAATCTCACGGAACTGCACCTTAGCCACAACCAACTATCGGATCTATCGCCCCTTGCGGAACTAACAAAACTGAAATGGTTGAATATTAGCGAGAGTGGCGTAACAGACTTATCCCCTCTCGCAGGATTAACTAACCTAGAAGACCTAGATATCAGTGGTAATAAGCTCTTGGATCTATCGCCTCTTATTAAACGTATAGATAAATCCCACTAATAGGAGGATATCATGTTACACTTATCGCGTCGCTCCACACCGTTCATCATGTTATTCGCGCTGGGGATCGTATGGATCGGCCACACGAAAATCCCGTCTCCTGCGAAACCGGTCAACATACCGGACGCTAACCTCCGTGCGGTCATTGAGCGTGCCCTCGACAAGCCTACGGGCGCTATAATCACGAATGTTGACATGGCGACCTTGACGAGTCTTGGAGGGAGCAGGGCTGATATCTGCGATCTAACCGGACTTGAGTTTGCCACCAGCTTGATGAGCCTACACCTTCGGTCCAATCAACTATCGAACCTATCACCCCTTGCGGAACTAACAAAACTGAAATGGTTGAATATTAGCGAGAGTGGCGTGACAGATCTATCACCTCTCGCAGGATTAACAAACTTAGAGCACCTTAATATCAGTGGTAACCAGCTATGGGACCTCTCGCCCCTCGCGAAACTAACAAATCTGGAAGACCTGACTATTCATGAAAGCGAGGTATCGGACCTATCCCCTCTGGCAGGATTAACTAATCTGATAGAATTGGATCTCCACAAGAACCAAGTATCAGACCTATCACCCCTTGCGGGACTAACAGATCTGGAAGAGCTGGTGCTGGACGTTAACCGTATATCGGACCTGTCACCCTTGGCGGGATTGGTAAACTTACAGAGCTTTTTCATTACCCACAACAAGGTGTCGGACCTGTCACCCCTTGCGGGATTAACTAGTCTGAGAAATATTTGGCTCATAGATAACCGCGTCTCGGATCTGTCGCCTCTCGCACAACTCCCCCAACTTGAAACCGTGTGGCTCTTTGGCAACGAGGTATCGGACCTATCACCCCTTGCGGGATTGACAAATCTGAAATCATTGGGACTTGGTTCCAACCGGGTATCGGACCTATCGCCCCTTTCAGGATTAAGCGGTCTAAAACAACTGCACCTCTACAGAAACCGGGTCTCGGATCCATCGCCCTTAGTAGGCTTAGCCAATCTGAAAAAGTTGGGGCTTTCCGGTAACCGTGTATCAGACATATCGTCCCTGCTGGAATTAGCTAATCTGAAGAACCTAGATGTCCGATCGAACCCCCTGACCCCGAAAACCGTCCTTGCTGACGTACCAATCCTCGAAGCCAAAGGTGTTTACGTCAGGCATTAGCATACAGGCAGCCTGTTATAGTAGATTTTAGAATTACGGATACACTTTTAATGCACAACCAACCCCCTAAATCCCCCTTGTCAGGGGGACTTCGGAAACTTCGAGCGGGTCGGAGTTATTGGTACATGTCCCGTTATTTCTCGTGTTTACTATAATTGGCGCAAACGCACTGTTCAAACGGAGCAAATGTTGAAAATCAGACTGAAATCTTTGCAACTTCTATTATGTGGAATCATCATTAGCAGTTTGATGGGCTGTGATTCGCCCAATTCCCAAAAACGCACGGATGAAACGCTCGTTTTCAATGTCGATCGGACCCGCCTTGAACCTGCAATCACAGATACAACACTTAAGATGGAGATATCCGCGCCGAAAGGCTGGAAAGCCATTGAGGATGCAATGCTGGGGGAAGTAATTGACAGATTGGGCGATACGCTTACCCAAGGGCTTCAGATGGTCCCCCGATGGATTTTCCTGAATGAGAATTCGCGGGCGATGTGTGTGGTGTCAAGGTTGGAAGGCGGGGCGGTCCCGCCAAACGACACCTTATTAAAAACGCTAGAGACCGCTTACCGTACCCAGTTTCCAAAGGCAACGGTCCAGCGTGCAATCTTTTTGAAAGATGCATTTCGTGTGCATCAACTGATGGTTGGAACCTCCGAATTTGTACTCATTAAGCTGATATGCAACGCACCTGAAAGCCCTGTTTTTGAGGTCGCTTACGTTGCCCCCAGAGATGTTTACAAAACAGAGCTTCGAGCCATCGAATCATCAATCGGTTCTATCACTTTAATAACCAATTCACCCTAAATTAGGAAGAAATTATGTTAAGGAAATGTTTAGCCGTAGCACTTATTCTGGGAATCTTTGTCGTTATCGGCTGTTCGACGCATATCCACAAAGTCGGAAATGGTGCACAAGGGAATGATATGATGATGCAGCGTCAATGGTATGTGTTGTTCGGATTAGTGCCACTTAACGAAGTTGACACAAACGCAATGGCAGGCGGCGCAACTGATTGTACTGCCATCGGAAATTAGGGCCACTGCCTAAACCAAGATTGTGATACAATATCAATCGAATTGAAAGGAGCTATCCGATGGCAAAACGGAGAAGATTCACCCCTCAATTTAAGGCAGAAGTGGTTATAGAATCACTT
>JAJDUM010000017.1 GCA_022826645.1 Candidatus Poribacteria bacterium | reverse complement strand
ATGATGAAGGTGCAAAACAGGGCAAAGTTTTGACGGTTGAATAACGGACGAAACTCGGTTAAAATAGACGCGAGGCAGAATATGAGGAACATAAGTTCTCCTTTCGAAACTGTTGTGGGTTCCTGAAAGGATACCTCTTTTTTGCCTCTTTTCACATAAAAATTGTCCAAACTTTAGTAACTTATATGATGCAAGTTGCTAGTCGTTGAAAATCCATTGACCGATCCGTTGCGGTTGATCTATTCAACCTGCTGTTCCAGTTGCTTTGAATCTCCCGATAAATTGGGACATCCTCGATGAAATCCGGATCAGGTCGTGGCGACATGGATGTCAGAACTTCGGTTATGCTGAATTTAGGATCGAATTTGGAAGTTCGACCTACAGGCTAACGAGCAACTTCGGTTTATATGCTATAAAGGACTGGTATTCAGTTGGGGGCTGTCGGTACAGTGCAGATGAAAAGACAGTAGCGTTCACGCCGCCGCATCTGCGTTTTCTCCTTCGCAACGAAAAGTTAAATTGAGCAAATGATTCTTCAGTATGAATTGCTAAATTCGCTGCATACAGAGGGAGGCGATTTGCCGCGATACCAAAAGGGCGGAACTGAGATCCCCGAGATATCGGGTCCAAGAGGTCTGAATTTTACGAAACCGTAAATCCGCGATTTCGTTACTATTCACGATTTCAATAGTACCCGAACAATACTACGAAATCAGCGAGTAAAAAAAAGACCGAAGATGCCCGATGGTTCGCGCCATTGTGTCTTGAGCCGATACTATGACGCGCCATCTGGTATCTTCGGATACCAGATCAACTTGAAAAGCCTGATTTGCCTCCGACCATCTTCCTTGTAGTTATTCTTCAAAAACCCAAACTATAATCTCAAAAGATACCATAATAAATAAAAGCTGTGTAGATCCGGAATCGGCAGTTTAAGCCGAATAGTTTCACACTGTCGATAATACTTGAAATCGAAGCTGTTTTTGCTGAAATACGGCACACTTCACACCTTCGGCTATTACTACTTCCCATATAACATACGCTGTATATCATAAATAGATACAAAAAAAGCGCAAATTACGAGTAGCTGGTAATTTGCGCTAAAATAGGCTTGTAGATTGGGTTGAACGGGGAACAGTGAAACCCAACAAGATTCCTCTTCACGCGCTCCAACGGAGTGCAATGTGTTATCGAAGGAAACTGGTCAACGGTGCATTTAGCCCCAGCGGGGCGGCATGTATATAGAACGCGGAGTAAAGAAATATCCTAAAGCCCCAGCGGGGCGACATGTGTGGTTATGTCGGTTGGGTTGAGCCACCGAACACACACTGCTATCAACAACAATGGAAATTCTATCTTGCAACAACACCGTCTTAACAACAGATACAGTAAACCCCAACAATGTGAAAGCGGAAAAAGTGTGAGATTGTGTTAGGTTTTGTTGCCCTTCCATTGTCTTCATTCCAGGAGGTTGTGCATCTTACTCCGCTACGCAGCGCTACCACACCCCGTAGGCGGGACATCTTGCCCCGCCTTGTGCCGGTATCGGGTGATCATCTTGCTCTACCGATATGCTATCAGTGCGGTAGGAATCTCGCACATAGGTTGGGTTGGGCAGGCACCGTGAAACCCAACAATGCACTTACGCATTACGTTTCAGGTTTCACGCTTTACACTCTTCTGATATACACCACAATTCCTATCCGTAACGCTCCGCATCGCTGGACTTTACTATCTCCTCACTTAAAGAAACGCCCAATTTCTCACCCCATTCCAAAATTTCTTGATAGGTCGTATCCGGCACCTCGACGCCATGCGCCAAACGCTGAAGGCGAGAGCGGCGCTCATAATCACCGGGCACCAATACCTCATCAAAACCGGGCGCAGCCGGTATCGACTTAATGCCATCAAGAAATGCACGTACCCCTTGCTGATACGCTTCAAGTGGTGTAAATGCACTGACACTTAAGACGAGCATAAACTGCCCGCCCATCGCACCGCGGTCAAGATCGAAATTTCCGCTCAATCCGCCCAACAAACACATCAGCAGTGAGAAAGCATAGCCCTTGTGTTTGCCAAACGGCAGCAAGAACCCACCGTCATAGAAGTCTGCTGTCTTGACGCTGGGATTGCCGTGCTTGTCTACAATACAGTCTTCGGGCAGGTCCACGCCTCGGCTCCGGGCAAACAGAATCTTGCCGCCGGCGATCATGCTCGTGGCAAAGTCGATGACGAATGGCGAATCATCCCCGGTGGGCACACCGACGGAGATCGGGTTAGTCCCGAGTGCCCCACTGGCACCGCCAAAGGGTACGATGTTGCCGCCGTCTTTTACACCGTTACCATTAGTGGTAATGCCAACACACCCCGCCCGCGCAGCCGCCTCCGCATATTCACCCAACCGACCGATATGTCCGGTACGGACGAGGGTCACACCGCACATGTCAGACGCTTTCGCCTTCTCAATTGCTCGCTCCATCGCCTTTCGCGCGGTATAATGACCAAAACCGTTTCCGCCATCAACGCGCAAGGTGTTAGCCGTCTCGTCAATGAAGATTGGTTCGGCAGCAGGTTGCGTTCTATCGTCTGCGATGCTCTGCAGGTAGCTGGGAATACGAATTACCCCGTGCGAGTCGTGTCCAGCGAGATTGGCATTCACCAAAATCTCCGCTACATTTTCAGCGATGTGATGCGGCGTTTCTGCCGCCACAAGCAGTCCTCGCGTCATTGCGTGTAGATAGCTTGCCTGAAAAGAATGCGTGGTTCCCACGGTTCTACCTCCTTCTCTATTTTCTGTAGGGGGTGAGGTTTTGTGTCTACTCTTTTATAACCTAAGTTGCTTGTTGGTAAATTCAAGTGTCAGAAACCGAGTCTCTTACAGAACAGGCACACCATTTAGGGCAAAATCCAACCCGTTTGCCCAGAATCAGAGGATATGAGCGCGAAAAACTGGGTCTTTCTACGCGACTAGCAACTTGTGTCATTATAAGTCATCTGTATTTGACGTGGTCGATTTTTGTAGAGGCCAGCTTTGTGGTTGCCCGACTGTTGGTCGATGATCCAGAATCGACATGAATTTCGCAAAAAGTGTTAAATTCTGTTAAGTCATTGTGGATAACTGGCGGATGAAACGACCTACGACACACTCAAGCGGAGCGTTTTATGCCGTCTTGTCTCACGGTTCACCCATTACTCGTTGTACTTCCTGCATCAGTTCCACATTCTGCTAAACCCTATAAAATCGCAGCGCATTGTCATGGAACAATTTTTTCAGTTCATTTTCTGAACAACCGCTGACCGCCCACTCCAAGGTCTCAACCCATCTCGGATATTCGGTCGCCTGCGCTGCCACGGGCCAGTCACTACCGTATATCACGCGGTCAAAACCGAAACACCCGATCACATGATCTATGTAAGGCTTCAAATCCTCTCGTGTCCAGTTCTCAAAATCCGCTTCAGTTACCAGCCCGGACACCTTACAAGAAACGTTCGGGAATTCCGATAACACTTTAATCTCGCGTTTCCATGGTTCGAAGACCTGATCCTTGATGTTCGGCTTGCCGATATGGTCTAAAATAAACCGGATGTTCGGACACTGTTTAACAAACTGAATGGTATTGGCAAGGTGCCGATAGTAAATACAGATATCGAAACTCAACCCGAACTCCTCAAGTGACTGCACACCTCTAATAAAATCGGGTTGTACACAGAACTCGAGCCCTTCTGACTGAATTAAACGACGGATTCCTTTAACCATCGAATTTTCAGCGAGTTGCCCAAGCAGCGGTCTCGCGCTGTCCCCTTTCTCAAGCGGTGCTCCCGCCACAATCCCCCGAATCCTCGGATCTTCTTTCGCGAGCGAAGTGACCCATTCTGCCTCTTTCAAATTCTCGTCGGGATCGGGATCGCACTGCACAAAAATCATCGTTCCGACGTCAACTGCCCCGCAAGCGTTTCGATAATCCTCTAGTAGATACGGTTTGTTCAGAAATGGGACCTCGTCAAGCCACGGATATCTAAGAACGCTTGGATCCCAAAGATGAATGTGTGTATCGACAATTGGAAAGTCTGGCATAATATCACTCCTTACATAATCCGTTGATGTGTAAAATCTTATCCTCTCGTAAGGACGGAGTCTCCCCGCCCGCCAAATGCTCTACCTTAATCCGTGGCAATCCATGATTCATACAATAACTACGCGCTTTCCACGGTGAAAGGAATTGTAACACACCCCAGCAAAAAGGTAACGCAAATTTTCCGTTGACAGACCGTATCGCCGGTGCTATCATGTCGAAGAAACTGTCTTGTTTTTGCGAGCATCGATTATTGGTCTCAGAGAGGAAAACATATGGCTGAAAACTCGACCGATTCGCCTCAGGGGGCATTGCACAAGCGAGTCCCGTTTATGGCAAAAGTGCTTGCGGTCATTCTCCTTATCATGGTGGTTCTCTTTTTCTTACAGTGGTATCTGATAACGGAACTATTTAGTTTTGCAGCAGGTCTCATGAAGAGCCAACTGATACAACAAGCACCTGATGGCGTGGATACGGCAGCGATCATAGCCACGTTTAATCGGGTGGAACAAGCGATGCTGGCGATGCCGTTAAGCTATCTGCGGGGGCAGGTACGCCTGCGGAAAGTCAAGATTGCGATAGATTATGCGTCGAAAGCGAACGAAGATGGTGTGTGGAGTGCGGAGGAGATTAATACGCTCCTGAAAATGACGGATGCCGCTGTGGGATTCAAAGGGGAGAATCGATAACAGATGAATGAATTGACAGATCCTTACGAGAAATTTGCATATCCCTACGACCGCATGATGGCGAATGTCAACTATGTCCGCTGGGCAACCTATATTGAGGACCTCTTCAAACAATATAAATCCGCACCAGGGAAGATTTTAGAGATCGCCTGTGGCACAGGCGCGTTGACGGTGATCATGGAGGAGCGAGGCTACGAGATGTGCGGCCTAGACCGAGCGGAGGGGATGCTCACAGCTGCGCGTCAAAAGGCGGAGGAGCGTCAGCTAAACATCCCTTTTTTCCGTGGCGACATGCGCGATTTCGATCTCCAAGAACAATTTGATGCCGTCCTCTGTATCTACGATAGCATCAACTATACCGTCGATGAAGCCGAGCTTGAGGCGGTTTTCCGGGCGGTCTCAAAGCATTTAGTGCCCTCCGGGATATTCATCTTTGATGTCACCACCGAGCGGAATATCGTTCAGCACTTCCATGGCCAGACATTTGCTGAGAACCATCCCGACTACTCCTATTCGTGGAAAAATCTATATACCTACCACGATAAGATCTGCAGGACCGCACTCACTTTTTTTATTCGTGAAGGGGAGTTATTCCGCCGCTATGAGGAAGTTCACATCCAAAAGATATTCGAAGTCAGCACCGTCAAAAGATTGCTGAAGCAGACCGGATACAAAATGCTCAGTGCCTATGATATGTACACGTTCAACCGGTGGAATCGACACTCGGATCGGATTAATTTTACTGCGCGCAAAGAGGAGGAATGAGGATGGTCGGTGAGAAGCCAGCTATAAGCGTCGACTCAGCGCTATTGCATCTGCAAATCAACGGCTGGTGCGTGGTTGAAGATGTCATTCCCGATGACAAAGTGGATGCGGTACGCGAAAGCGTCGAAAAAACGGTGGAGGTACACGGCACCTACGCTGGCACCGAAGGTGTAGGAACGCGAAAGGGGCTGCTCGCATTCAATCAGTCATTCGCCCCTTACCTCGCCGATAAGCGCATATTGGGAATTGCCGAAGCATTGTTCGGAGTGCATGTGCGTATCTCTTTTACGACGGCACATATCAACTATCCAGGCAATGTGCGTGGCGCCTTACATGCGGATTGGCCCTTCAATCAACAGAACGCAGGACATATACCGGCTCCTTATCCTGATGCGGTCATGCACCTAACCACCTTATGGATGCTCTCGCCATTTACACATGAAACCGGCGGTACGCTCGTTGTACCGGGAAGCCACCGGTCCCCAAACAACCCTTCAGGAGACAACGGCATCAACCCACTTGAGCCCTATCCTACGGAAATGCAAGCGACGGGCGATGCAGGCAGTGTGCTGATACTCGATAGCCGAACATGGCACGCAACCGCGCCCAACATAACCGATAAGCCACGGGTTGGAATGGCCGTGCGCTATGCGCCGTGGTGGCTTAATCTCGATGTATTGATGCCGGGTTCGGATGAACGTGCTCGCATAGTAGACGAAACAGGTGGGAAAGAAAATGAGGTCGCGGCGGTATCTTCAGCGATTTACGAAGAACTGCCAGCGGATGTTAAGCCGCTCTATCGACATTGGGTGAGGTAGCAACACTAGGGTACTTTCAATCCGCGTTAAGGGCTTCTATCGCCGTATCTTCATTTTCAAACGGTTCAAATTGTTCGACCAGCTTGCTCCGAATCATGAGGTTCTCGATGTTTGTGCCAACATTCACGAGTGCGACCAAACCGCCCCTCTGCTCTACGGTTACGTATGCTCCCGTCAAAGCGCCAAGTCCCGAACTTCCCATAATTGTAACATTGGCAAAATCTACTAGGAATTTCGGTGCGCCAGTGCTGTTGGCTATCTCTTCCTCAAATTTCCTTTTGAATCCAAGGGCAGCAGACCCAAAAATCTTACCGCTCAGTTCTAAAATCACAACGCCTTCTCGATGGCGGACGTTAACTGCCATAAATCTCTCCTGATATAGCATGAGTCGTATGAGTTAAAAGCAGATTGGGTTGAATGAAATCGACAAAAATACCAAACATTGCACTGAGATTTCGGTATTCAGTTCTGCCTGAAATTACCCCAATCTACAAGTGAAACCCAACACTAAAATCAACGAAAACCGTTTTTCACGTTTCACTCTAAGCTTGTAAGACTTCTGCGTCCGGTGATCCGGACGCAGAAGATATAACGCTGAGGTTCTAAAGATAGATTACAAACGCTGTAGCTACTCGCTGGCACTGGAGCGTATCAGGTGAGCGCCCATCGCACCACTCAACAGGGGGTGTAAGGCATCAAAGATAATCCATACCAGTCCACGGGTGTCGCCGCTGACGGCGGTAAAATCTTGCCCGACGCCGCTGATGCCGAACCAGTTCCAGAAGAAGAGTATACCCGCAAACAGGAATCCGTAGAATAGTGTGTTGGCAGCTATAAACTCTGGCCCACCGGAACTTTCGCCCGCACGGTTCATGCGACCGTAGCCGAATATCAATCCCAAGACTATCGAAATAGCAGAGAGCCAGTTAATCCAGTCCCAGGCACTGCTGTACGGCTGACCTTCGCTGGAAGTGTGGTAAAGTGGTTCGACAACTGTGTGGATGGCAACTATTGCCGCAATCAGAATCAGAACAACACCTATAACTCGCTTTAAGACTCCCATGAAAATTCTCCTTTTTCTTTATCGGATTAGCTAAATTCTGTTCCAAGAAACGAAATTGGGAATCTCCTCTCATCTGCGCTTACGACTGCCACCGATAATAGTGGCGATTTTAGCCGCGCTCTTAGGAGGTTTGGAGCAGCGCATCTCTACTGGATGACCGATCGAGGAGTCGCTTCAAGGCGTGTAACTTGAATCTGCGAACGATCCATCATGTCAGGGATTTTGGGCGCGATCTCGTTCTTCCAAGTATCGCTTTCATACACAGCTTCATACAACTGCTCGCGCTGCGCCTCACTTTCAAATCGGCGAATCCAAACGTACAGATCCTTCTCCTCTTCGCCGACAAAGCCACCCAAAATTACCATCCCTTTCGAGATCTGAAAAGGAATAATCACCTCCTCCATATACTTAACCCAGTTTTCCTCTTGACCGGGTCTCATCCGATACTGCCGAAGTTCAAAGAACATAACTATCTCCTTGCGCGTTATGGGTCACGGGTGTGCCCACATGTGGTGCTGTTGGTAAATTATCCTTGCCTATCTGTTGTGACCTTTTTGGACCAACAGGCGTTAGTCCCTGCCAAATATTATACCAATTCTTTAGACCGATGTGTAATAAAAATCTCCTGGACTGAATGCGGGCGCAGATTTTTTGGGATTAAACGCGAAACGGGCACAAAAAAAGCCCGAGCATATCACTCGGGCTGTGGTGAATATCCGTCGGGACTATTCAGGATAAGCTGTAGCAAGTGCCATTAAAGCATACGAAGTAACAAGGACAGGATCTCGTTCCATCCAACGACTGTTATCGTTGACCCAGAAACCTTCAGGGGTTTGTTCGCTAATTAGCTTTTCCGCTAACGCTCTGTACCAATCGTGAGTAACCCCTTTGGAGTCCACAATGGTGGGTTGACCATAAGCCTTTAACGCCTTTGCCATTGTGTGGTAGTTGTAGAAGAGCCCCTGTTGCTCCATACCGTAATTTTCTTCAACTGTGAAGTGCTTCGTGATCCAGTCTACTGCACTCTGCACACGCGGATCGTCTCGGTCAACATTGGCGTAGATGAAACTCAACAGTCCCGCGTAAGTCATGCTCGCATAAGACCGGTGCTCACCCGCTTTGCTCTCGCCGTCCGGTGCATAGATAAAGCCACCGTCGTCTCCCGCCCAGTCCTGATCGTTAGTTTCGCTGCGGTTCTGACATCTTTCGAGGAACTTGATCGCTTTGTCCCACACCTCCGGGTCATCGGATCCGCTCTCCTTAAGCGCTTGTATGGCGATATTCATATTGGATAGATCGTGAACGCTTTCCCTACTCCCATAACCGATGCCCCCGAAGTAGACCTCGCTCTCATCTGTCACCTGAAGGCTTTTGATGAATCCCTGTGCTTTAGCGATTGCCATCTCATAGTTCGGATTGTTTGTGGAAGATAGTGCCATGAGCGAAACAGAGGTATTATAATTCGGCAAGGCGGGCTGCATCTCAACGTTATAGATTCCGCCATCAGGCTGCTGCATCGATAGCAATACTTTAATGGCTTTCTGGATGAAGGGATTATCAGCTTCTGTATACTGGTTGTGTGGATGCCGCAGAAAAGCTGTAATCGCCAAGCCTGTTATACCGGGGTGATGCCTAAACAGTCCACTATCCTCCTGCTGTTTTTCCAGCCACTCCATTCCTCTGTTTATTGCTTCGAGCACGCGCGGATTCAGATCTTGATAATCAGCGCCGCCGTGATTATCTGCATAAAGGGGCTGACTCAAGATGATAAGCGCAAAGAAAACGATTGTGTATCTGTATCTATTTCTTAATTTCATGCTGTATAATCTCCGTTATGTTTGGGTGATAAGTGAGCGAACTTGGTATCAGCGCACCAGAATTTGAGCAAATCCTATGCCAATTGCCCAATGCCATATCTATTGGATTTTGCAGCAATATTGTCTAATTTAGTGTTCAATAAATGAACAGGGGCGTTCATAAAGTGGTCAAGCGTGTTCAAAACTGTACCGCTTCCCCCGTTTCGGAGGAACGCATCGCGGCATCATAAACCTGCATTACCCGTTTGATCTCCTCCGGCTTGACAATCAGTTCCGCTCCCTTGTTCAAGACATCAGAGATATTCTGATAGTACGACTTCCACGATCCTCGGACACTCTCAATCACCATTTCACGCTGCTCCCCATCTGCTTCAGTCCAGACTTTGGCGTACGTTTCCGGATCTTCTTCTGCAGCGTCAATGTTTCCGGCTACCATCGGTCTCTCTTGTGGATCCAATCCATACTTAATCAACCCCCCGAGATCTCCGAGGACATACCACCGCGGTTTTTCAACCTTCGCCAAATTCCCAATCTCAATCTGATAGCGGACATCGTTCTCAAATTTAATCAACAAATTCGCATAGTTGCCGATGTCGATATCCCACTGCGACCCGTAATGCACATCGCAGAAAACAGTTTTTACCGGCGCGGAAACCAGTTGTAGCGCTTGATCGACGAAGTGTGCAGGCCAATCGAAGAGGATGCCGCCGCTCTGTTTTTTGTCACCTCGCCAACCACGCGGTCCTCCGTATCTCATGATACCGACCTGAAATAGGTACGGGGTTCCTAGGAGGCCATCCTCAATCACTTTTCTCACCGTTAAGTAGTCCCAATCCCAGCGGCGATTGTGAAAGACGCTCAACATGACATTGTTCCGCTGACTTGCCTCGATCATCACATCAGCTTCGGCGGCGTTCATACACATGATTTTGTCCGTAACGAGGTGCTTTCCCGCATCCATTGCTCGGACCGCAAGTTCGGCGTGTGTGTCGTGCGGTGTCGCGAGTACAACCAAATCTACATTGTCATCCGCGAGCACCTGATCGATGGTCTCATAAAGTTTTACGTCTGGATATGCTTGCGCGGCAGCCTGTCGTCTGTCCGGATTCCGTGTTGCAATTGCATACAAATTAAGTCCCTCTGCCAGACCAACGAGATAGGCGTGGAACGATTGACCAGCATAGCCGTATCCGATAACTGCTGTGTTAATCATCGAACCTCCTTCTGTATGAATACTTTGTCAAACTACTACTTCTAATTGGTGACTAATCCTCCCAGTTCAATACAACCCCCAATAAATTCGGATCCCAATCCATCAGCATTTCGTATGCCTCCGCAGCCTGAATGCCCGGCATCCGATGGGTAATTAACGGATCAACGACCACACGACCGTGTGCGATAAGCTGCAGCGACAGTTCCCAATCATCACGAAGTGTCCAGAAATTCGGTGAGGAATCATGAGTTGGACGGGCAGAATTATGGGCACCCAACACCGTTAAACCTTTTCGGTGCACGTCTCGGTAAAAATTCACATGCTCCGTTTCGCCTCGCGTGCTGGCGAGCAGCACAACCCGTCCATACCAGTTAGCCAATTGAAAAGCCGTATTGACCACCGCTGGGTGTCCCGTAGCTTCAATAACAACGGCTAAACCTTTGCCACCAGTAATTCTGTCCAGTTGATTATCCAGGTCTTCATCTTCTGGATTTAAGGCGCGATCTGCGCCAACCTGTCTGGCGAGTTGTAAGCGGTTATCGGATAAGTCTGCTGTAAGCACAGGCAGCCCACCACTGAGTTTTGCAAGTTGCATCGCGAACAATCCAATCAGACCACCGCCTAACACAAGCGTCGGCTCCCCAAGTTCAATTTTGGCTTTTCGAACTCCCTGCATCGCAATAGTACATAGGTTAAAAAAGACCCCTCGCTCCGAGGATAATGCCCTCTCCGTTACCTTGAGCAGGTTATCCGGCGTTGCAACGAAATGGCTTGTGTGACCTCTGGAAGAAGCGACCCTATCACCGACATTGAAGCCATCTACATCTCTACCCATATCAATAACCACGCCGATATTGCTGTAGCCGGGGTATGATGGATACTTGCCCTGTGCGTTGGGCAGCCCAAGCAGGAAAGCGCGTTCCGTACCCGGACTAATAAGTGTACATTCGGTTGCCACCAGAATCTCATTATTACCCAGGAGTGAGAACTCAAACTCCTCGATTTCAACCGTCGCCTGACTCGGCCAAACAACTCTTCGTCCTTTCATTCCTGTCTCCTCGATGTGAGAAAGCGTACAAAGCAACCGTAGGGGAGGGATCTCCCCGCCTAACAGAGACTATCTTTCGTTCAGCGGAAATTCCCGTTCTGTTTTTTCTTACGTATTACTCGTTACGTTTCACGTGCTTTGATGGGAACCAAAAAACAGTGCGATAGGGACCACACGTTGCTCAGTATACATTATGCCTACATGAAAATCTATCATAAAATACGCGGGATATTCCTACGCATAGAGTTGCGAATTATTTCGCAGAGCTACACGATTTAGATTGAATGGATTGGCAAGAAACAATATAATAGTATAAGCTGCTACTTATCTTGGAAAAATGATGTTTTACATTCTTTTTCCTACAAGGAACTCGGAGGAATGGATGGTCAAATTCTTACTGGCGTCACTTGTTGTGGGTCTCCTCACATTGTCCACACACGCGTCCCACGCGGCAGACGATCCGATGCTCAGGAAGCTCGCAGCCGTCGAAACAGATTCGCCGCCAAAAATTGATGGAAAACTGGATGATCCATGCTGGCAGAACGCAGCACAGACCGGCGAATTTATTCAATTTGAGCCGAATTCAGGTGAACCCGCCAGCCATAAGACTAAGGTCTACCTACTCTATGATGAGAATCGACTGTATGTCGGTTTTGAGTGTTTCAAGAGTGATATGAACGTCCTCGCCGCAAATTCTGTCCGCCGAGATTCTTTCTTCTTCTCTGATGACCACGTCGAAATCCTGATTGATACCTACCTTGATCAGCGTAATTGCTATGCTTTCGCGTTAAATCCGCTCAGTACGCAGACAGACCGGCGGATAACCGACGAAGGTGGGAATGTAAGACGAAATAGCTCTAATGTTGGCTCCGCTATCTCTTGGGACTGCGATTGGTCAGGGTATACTGCGACATACGATGACCGATGGACAGCGGAGTTCTCCATCCCGTTTGCGGAACTTCGGTTTCCTAAGCAGAATCCCGATGCGGTTTGGGGAATCAATTTTTGGCGGAATGACGAATCGCAGCAGGAGGAGCTCTCGTGGGTAGAACTTGGGGGACGACAGTATGCCGTTTCAAATTTTGGACATCTAACCGGCTTGCCGTTGGATCGATTGGTTACGAAGCGTCCGCTGGAGGTCAAACCGTACGGCACCCTAAAACCAGAGAAAATCGGCGATCAGGACCCCGAATTGAATACCGCTGCAGGGATCGATGTCCGGTATCCCTTCTCAAGCGTGACGGTCGATTTTACGCTCAATCCGGATTTTGCGCAGATTGAGGCAGATCCAGACCTTGTCAACCTGTCAGACATCCCACTGCGTTTCCCAGAGAAGCGTCCATTCTTCCTGGAAGGAAACGAGCTTTTCCAAACACCTGTCGAACTGTTCTACAGTCGTCGGGTGGAAGATCTTATGTACGGAGGAAAGGTCATCGGCAAGGTGAGTGACTATAATTTTGCCTTCCTAAACGCGCAGGCAGGACCGGAGAACGCCGCGTTTAAGACAAAGTCGCGGTTCAGTAGTGATCTCGATAGGGAAATACTCTCGCGGGATTTGCGCCAGGCATTCGATACGAATGATGTCTCGCTTTCTGAAATGGCATCAGTTGCTGTCAAAGATAAGGACGGCAAGTGGTTCATAACAGATGCAACCGAAGAGAAGCGGTACACGATCCTTGAGCAGGGCGATCGGCTAAACGTCTATGAAGTTGATACGGATCACCTGCCGGCTGATGAGTACAACTATTCTGTTTTTCGCGTACAACGGGAACTTGGCAGGAATTCGTCGATTGGCCTGTTGGGTGTGAACAAACAAGGGCAGAGTCTATACGACCGAGCCTCGGGAATTGATGCCCGCTTTAGACTGCCCGTCGACGTCAACCTTAACCTTGAGTATGCCAGAGAATGGAAGTCGGGTATTGAGGACGATGACCCCATCAGTGATGATGTTATCTTCGCTGAATTCTCTCGCCGAGCGAATGTGTTCTCTTTCGAGGCCAGATATATCGACGTCGGGGAAAATTTTGATGTCGAAACTGGGTTTATTCCCCGAACCGATCGGCGGGGACTTGAGTTCACCACCCGGTACAACAAGCAGTATGCAGGGCTGGTACAACGCCTGCGCGGTGAAGGGGTAGTCGACCGCCTGTATAACCATGCGGGTGAATTGACGAACGAGCGTTATCAGATTCGGGGACTGATTGGGGTTAAGAACATCTTCCTTTTCACCGGACCAGAATGGTATTACCACGTCGATGACGATGGAGTGGCTTACACAGACAAGGTGCTGAATTTTTTCACTGGCTGGTTCCCGCCCAAATGGGCGAGGATTCGGAATTTTGGAACGATCGGTATCCGTGATGATAAAGATACCTTCTTTATCCGTCCGGAGATAACGATCCGACCAACCGCTAAACTGGACTTGGAGCTGACTCTGCAACGATTGGTGGAAGATGGTGTACTGGAACAGTGGACGCGCCGGTTTGCGGTCAACTATCAATTCGCACAGCGGATGTTCTTCCGTTCGAGCGCAGAGTTCACCATCGATGAGGAGCGACGGATCTTCGCACTGTTCGCGTACGAATATCTGCCCGAAAGCACGTTCTTTCTCGTCTACAATAACAACCGCGAGAAGGATGGCGACATCGAACAGATTGTCTTTGTCAAGCTATCACACCTACTCAAGGTTGGACTATTTTAATTCGCGCTGCTGAATAACCGGTAGGTCGAGATTCATATCTTGAGAGAATATTGAGATAATTTTAACGTACTAATCATAATTTTTGAGGAGGCAATAAGCCTATGATGGATGCAAAGTTAAAGAAGATTCAGATTACTCCCGTAAAATTCAACAAAGAAGGTGACGTACAGAAGGAAGAGTTTGCGACGCTTACCTTCGAGGTGCCACTTGATAGTCTCACACAGCGGCAGGAGGTAATGGCACTGTTTGAATCCCTCAGTCGTGAATGGGTAAGAATCGAAGTTGAGGGTGAGTCGGTCCCAACGGGCGAGGACCCCCAGCTCGGAGCTGCTGTATGACCATCACGAACTACACCTGCTTCAACTCCTCATTCGGTTGGGTTGGCGTGGCAAGGTCGGACCAAGGTCTCACACGCGTTACGTTTGGCGCGCCGACCGAGCCGGCCATAAAAGACCGCTTGCGCAACGGTTCACACGGGAAATGTGGTTTATATCCACTGACTCGGAACTCGCTTGATCCAGAACTGCTGAACGCAGTTGAGCTGCTGACAAAATATTTCAACGGCGTCCCAGTTGAGTTCGATCTCAGACTTGATCTAAGTACTGGAACACCGTTTCAGCGCAGCGTTTGGGAAACCGCTCTTCGGATTCCTTACGGGGCGGTCCAAAGCTACGGTTGGATCGCACAAGAAATCGACAAACCGAACGCGATGCGTGCTGTTGGCGGAGCGATGGGTGCGAATCCGCTAGCCGTTATCATTCCGTGTCATCGTGTCGTCCGCAGCGATGGGGGGCTCGGCGGTTATGCGGGTGGGTTGGATTGGAAACGGAAACTCCTTGCAATGGAGCGAAAAAGTGAGGCGGTATGAGCACCCCGAAAAATTGAGAACCGAAAGGATGGGGACAAGCGTTTTAATAGTGGGTGCGCTAATAGCAAACAGTATCGCTAAAATCCTCGTTATAATTGTCATATAGAACAGCGATCGTTGTTCCCCACAGGGATCCCGCAACATGCAATTATTGCCAAAAATCATTTCGCGATATGAATTATCGGTTACCCGGATTATAAGAAAACGATGGCATAATCACATTTTTGGTTGGCAGAAATCATTTTATAACCATATCATAACGCAAGTTGCGAGTGATGTGAAATGTTGTGAAACGGGAACATGAGAACTGAATCATGCCTCTTACCGCTCGCAGTGGATTGACAAATCCACTGCACGTATACGAGTATGGCTTGGATATGTCTATCCAAGCCGAGCGGGTTCGATAACTAGCAACTTAGATTATCATAAGAAACGATGGAGATCTATGTCGTATCCGTACCTATATCCAAAATAATCCACTAAACTGGGTATTGGATCAAGACAATATAGAATACACCAAGTGGGCGGATTAAGGCGGACAAACCGACCGCACTTGACAAGCTGACAGAAACAGATCGTAGGCCTAAATATTAGAATTATAGGAGGCATGTTACCTTAGTGAGACATTATACCAGAATATTAATTTGGGAAAACAGAAGACGGCTAAATCAACTTGGGGACTTCCGTTCTCTCATGATTCGGTATTTCAATAACAGCCGGATAGGTTTTGGGGGTGGCAGAGTCGAAGAAGTTGCTGCAAAGGAGGCTAGGCGTGACCTTAACCGATTGAGGGATGAAATACATGCCATAATTCTTAATTCAGAAATGGATCCATCATTTTCTTGGACCCAACCGGCAGCGGCTGGAGGAGATGACACAAAAATTGATCTGATTGAAGACCTTTTTAATCTCGATCAGTTTGACATAGGTCCTAACAATGTACTGGGCATCATAGATAAAACCATTGGACAATACGACGTCAACCGTAAATCAGCATTCATCAGAACGCTCAATCCTTTCTTCTACATAGGGGTGGCACTTGATACAATTTCAGACCTGCCGTTTATTGTTATTGGGCTGTTTGGGTTAAATCGAGAAAAGATCCGCACCTCAGCGATAGGAAGACCAATTAAGGCGATTCTTTATCTGACCACAATCATAGCCGCGCTCCTTGCGATTTTGCATTTTTCAGGATTCTTGGAGCCAGCTAGCCGGTATATAAGTAAGCTGCTGGGATTGATCAGGGAAATTAACTTGATGTTTGATCCCGACTCGGTCAAATGACATAGACTCAAATCCGGCAAAAAGTCATTGGATTCTTTGATTGCCAAAGCCATCTAAGCACTTGCGGGAACGTGTCAAGCCATGGATAGAAATAGCCAGCGAGACGGATAGATGAACCACGGTTGACTCAGTGAAAAATTAAGACAAGAAATATAACACCAGTATCCTCACCAGAACATCTAGGGAGGCTCGTATCATGCAAACAAACAACGAATCAATCCAACCACAGATTATCCAACAATTCACAAAATACCTTGAAAAAAATGCACTGCGACTTACGACCGAGCGGCGCGACATCCTTGAACAGGTCTTCGCCTATGACGATCATTTCCGCGCGGACGACCTCTTGATGCGTATGCGCCAAAACGGCTACACCGCCTCACGTGCGACAATCTATCGGACCTTACCACTCCTTGTCAAAAGTGGGCTACTGACGGAAGTGATTGATGCACAAAAACAGTCCCACTACGAACATATCCATTCACGCCAAGAACACGCTCACTTAATCTGCCTGCGGTGCAGTAGTATCATCGAGTTTGAAAACCCGGAGATCGACGCGCTCCAAGAGGAAGTCTGTAAAAGACTCCAATTCAAACCGGTGAAGTATAGAAATGAGATCTTAGGATACTGTGCCGAGTGCCAAAAAGACGGGATCTAACCGATTCACAAAGATCGCCGTTATGGAGGAGATATTTCAATGTCAGACATCAACCGCAAATTCACGCTGGCTGCGAGGCCCGTTGGCTATCCAAAGCTATCCGATTTTGAACTGGTGACGGAACCTATTCCTACCCCAGACGATGGAGAGGTGCTTGTGCACACCAATTATCTGTCCGTGGACCCATATATGCGCGGACGAATGAATGATAGCGCCTCCTATGCGCCAAACGTTCAGATCGGTGAGACGATGGTCGGCAGCGTTGTCGGCGAGGTTGTGGCATCCAAAAACTCAGGTTTTCAGGTCGGAGATATTGCTACCGGTGGACTCGGCTGGCAAGAGTACGGGGTGTCCGATGGAGGCAACCTCCGAAAAGTAGATCCAACCCTTGCGCCCATATCGACTTCTCTGGGGATTCTCGGTATGCCCGGCTTGACAGCATATTTCGGCTTGTTAGAGATCTGCAACCCACAACCGGGAGAAACAGTTTTCGTGTCCGCAGCGGGCGGTGCCGTCGGTTCTCTGGTAGGGCAGATCGCCAAGATAAAAGGGTGCCGCGCCGTTGGTAGTGCCGGTAGCGATGACAAGGTGGATTATGTCGTCAACGAGCTCGGTTTTGATGCCGCGTTCAACTACAAGACAACCGAGGACTACAGTGCAAAGCTATCCGAACAGTGTCCGGACGGAATAGATGTCTATTTTGATAACGTCGGTGGTGCGATTACCGATGCTGTCTTCCCCCTGATTAACGTGAAAGCGCGAGTGTCAATCTGCGGTCAGATTTCCCAATATAATCTCGAAAGCCCGGAACAGGGTCCCCGTTTCTTATGGCATCTCATCGTTAAACGGGCAAAGATAGAGGGATTCCTCGTCTTTGAGTTTGCTGACAAACACGACGACGGGCTGCGGCAGATGGCTGAGTGGATCCAGGCTGGTAAACTGAAATATCGAGAAGAGGTAACCGAAGAATTCGAGAACGCCCCAACCGCATTCATCGGGATGCTAAAGGGCAGCAATATCGGCAAGCAACTCGTCAAAGTCACTTAGTTTATGTATTACGCTTCACGTTTCACGATTCAGACAAGCATCGAAATACCAAGCGACAACTCGTGCTAACGCAGGAAGGAACCAATAATATGTCAGACAAATATCGTGTTGGAATTATCGGTTGTGGCGGCATTGCGAGGCTACATGTACACGGCTATCAAGGCGTCGAGGAGGTCGAAATTGTCGCTATCGCCGATCCCGTTGAGGACGCGTTAAACGATTTTGGAGAAAGCTACAACATCCAGACACGCTACCTCGACCCCCGTGAGATGCTCGACAAAGAGAATCTCGACATCGTCAGCGTTGCAACATGGCACAGGCTCCACGCCCCCATGACAATCGCTGCCTGTGCACGGAAGCCGAAAGCCGTGCTCTGCGAAAAGCCGATGGGGACCAACCTCGGTGAGTGCGACGAGATGTTGATTGCAGCGCAGCGAAACAACGTCAAGGTCGCAATCGCTCACCAGCGTCGGTTCAATCCGGTCTGGACGGATGCCCGACAGCTGATCGCCAACGGCGCAATCGGTGAGCCACGCCAAATCGTCTGCAAAGGCGGTCAAGGTCTCCTGAACGACTGTTCGCATCTGTTCGACATGATGCGATATGTCCTCGGCGATCCGGACGCCGAGTGGGTCATCGGCAACGTTGAACGCAAGACGGAACGTTACGAACGCGATATACCGATTGAAGATCGGAGTGCGGGAATCATTGGCTTCCAAGGCGGCTGTATCGGATTACTGCTGCAAGAGATCGCCGGTCCAAACTATCAAGGCGGCATTATCTACGGTTCCGATGGTATTATTGACTTGACCGAACAACGCGCGCTCCTGCTCAACAGCAAGCGAGCAGAATGGGAAGACCGTCGAGCGGAGGGCGAAAATCCTTCCGTCGCACAGGTGCAGGAACTAATCTCATGGATCGAAGGGCGAAGTGGGCATCGCGGCGAAGCGATAAACGGCCGTGCCGCCGTCGAGATTATCATGGCGATCTACGACTCCGCACGGCTGCATGAAGTGGTCCAGATGCCGGTTCGTACCCACGCTTCACCGCTTGAAGCAATGATCGAGAGCGGTGACCTACCGGTTGAACGTCCGGGCAGATATGACATCCGCGCAATGTTACTTCGTGGAGAGTCAATGCAGCCATAAGGCGGTGTGATCGACATGAGAAACGGATTATCAACCTCAAAACCGATGCTTTCGCACAAATCGACCCTGTTCACTGAGTCGGTTATCCGCGGGATGACGCAGCTCTGCAACCGCTATGATGCGATTAACCTGTCCCAAGGGACACCCGGATTTGAACCGCCCGACGAGGTCAAGGAAGCCGCGATTGATGCCATCCGTGAGGGATACAACCAATACAGCATCACGTGGGGAACACCGAAATTCCGTGAGGCGATCGCTCAGAAGGTCACAGCATCTAACGGCATCCCAACAGATCCAGACCAGAACGTCACCGTCACCTGCGGTTCGACCGAGGGCATGATGTCATCGTTGCTGGCAATTATCAACCCCGGCGATGAAATCATAATCTTCGAGCCGTTTTATGAAAATTACGGGCCCGACACCATCATCTCCGGCGCAAAACCCATCTATGTCCCGCTGCGGGAGACGCATTGTCCGGAGCGAGGGGATATTTTCACCTACGATCCCGACGAGCTGAGGGACGCTTTCAGCAAGAATACGAAGGCGATTGTTCTCAATACGCCCAGCAATCCGATTGGCAAAGTGTTCATCCACGACGAATTAAAAGAGATCGCGTCGCTCTGCTGCGAGTATGACTCACTCGCCGTGACGGACGAGATCTATGAGCATATGATCTACGACGAACGTCCGCATATCAGCATCGGTTCCTTGCCGGAGATGCGTGATCGAACAATCACGGTTTCGGGGTTGAGCAAAACGTACTCGATGACCGGCTGGCGACTTGGTTACGTGATCGCGCCCGAATATCTGGCAAACGGCATCCGCAAGATGCACGACTTCTTGACGGTCGGGGCACCGCACCCGTTGCAGCAGGCAGGCGTGGTTGCGCTCCAATTGGGCGAAGAGTACTATCGGGAACTGATCAGAAAGTATGATGACAATCGCAAACTGTTTTCCGCCCTGTTACGGAAGGCGGGCTTTCAGTGCTATATCCCCGAAGGCGCATACTACATCATGACCGACATCAGTAATTTCGGCTTTTCCGATGATACCGAATTTGCCCATTGGCTTGTGAAAGAGATTGGCGTCGGTGGGGTGCCGGGATCGAGCTTCTATAGCCGTCCAGAACTTGGCAAAACGAAGCTGCGATTTATGTTTAGCAAGGACAAAGCGACGTTACGAGAAGCAGCCGATCGACTAATGCGAATTAGAGAAAAGATTTAGGCTTGAAACGGGCAGGATTAAATGAGTGAACGCATCGCCGGCTACGACTTTGCTCGATCCCTTGCCGTGTTTGGATTGGTAGTCGCGAATTTTAGCGGAAATGTTGGACATGCTGACTTCCATTGGCTATACACCTTTATCCAATCAGGAGCTACCGCAACCTTCATACTACTGGCTGGAGTCGGTGTATCTCTTCTGACGCAATCGGTCCGATCAACAAACGGTACGCACGGAATTGCGGATAACCGTAAGCCATTAATAAAACGAGCAGCGTTCTTGATAGTAGTTGGAATTTGCTGTAACCTAATTTGGTACGCAGATGTCCTACATTTGTACGGTATTAGTATTGCTATCGGTTCGCTGCTGATAGCTCCTAATCGTTGGCTATGGTCACTTGCTTTCATCTTTGTTCTTACGTGTGCTGCGTTCATTTTTTTCTTGTTTGACTATTATGAGGTCGTTGATGAGGCCATCCGGAATAATTGGAACGTGCCTTCGGATAGCGACCCTTGGACAGTTAAGGGTATAGTCTTTCGTTTCTACCTTAGCGGACTTCACTCTATATTTAAATGGATCGCCTTTCTGCTCATTGGTATGTGGCTGGGACAACGGAATGTGCACAACCCCGAAACGCGAAGGAAAGTGTTTTTCAGTGGAATCGCTGTTGCTTTAATTTCGGAATATATTCCATTGGTGCTGATTCACCATATATTATGGTTGGTGAGTGGTTTATCCCCAGCAAACGCTTTAAGGTTGATCGAAGCTGCCCGGATACTACTTACACCACTTTTGACACCAATTTACTTCTTTGCCGGTGGTGGAACTGCCATTACAATCGTCGGAGGGAGCCTGATGCTGACCGAGAGATTTCCAGATGCAAAGTGGATAAAGCCGTTCATAACAACTGGTCAACTCTCTCTGACGCTCTACGTTGCCCATCTAATTATCGGCGGGGGACTCTTAAAGGCACTTGGAGTTCTGGATAAAACGCTCCCACTTGCAGTCGGAAGTGCGGTTATATTCTGTATATGCGTAGTCATATTCTCTTATTCTTGGAGGAGACGGTTTAATCGGGGACCGCTCGAATGGGGTATGCGCCGAGTCACGGGATAAGTTCGGGTGGCTCCGAACCGTATTAGCTTTGAAATTGACCAGTGGTGTCCAAAGGGGAGAAATCGAATGAACACGCCCGTCGCCGGTTACGATTTTGCTCGATTACTTGCGCTGTTCGGACTGCTGATCGCAGCTCTTATTACAGTTCCTATCCCAGATTTTGAAACAGGTGACATCGAGCTGCGCCACATTATCTTGGGACAACTACATTCTTTTATCCGTGGAGGGGCTCTCGAAACCTTCCTACTGCTGGGTGGTGTGGGTATATCCCTCCGAACGCAACAGTCCCGAACAACAGACGATGCACACAGCATCACAGATAGTCGAAAACGATTGATAAGACGTGCTGCGCTGTTGATGGTGGTTGGCATCGGCTGTAATCTAATTTTTCCCACAAACCTCCTATCCTCCTACGGCGGTTATATTCTTTTTGGGGCGCTGCTGCTGACAGTTTCCAATCGTTGGTTATGGTCGCTCGCCTCTGCGTGTGTTATTATCAGGTTTGCATTAGTTTTTTTAATGTTGCATGAGATTTATTCTCTTGAGATGATCGAAGAAAGTTGGGGCACACCTCATGTTTTCGGTTTTTCAGTCGGGGGCATGATCTATAATTTGCTCTCCCTTGAACTTTACTCACTGTTTTACTGGTCCGTCTTTCTGCTGATGGGTATGTGGTTAGGGCGACAGGAAGTGCCCTTCCCCAGAGAACGAAGAAATCTGCTCTTCCGCGCAATGGGCATTGCCCTGGTTACGAGTTGTGTGTTATCGGTGCTACTTAGCACTACTGTGTGGTCGCGCTATAGTTCTGATTCGATACTGACGTGGTGGCAGATGGGAACTGGTTTGATAATCGGCTTCTTGGGCGGCGTGGGCATCTCCCTCGCGATCATTCTGGGAAGTCTCAGCCTAATCGAGAAGTGTCCGGATGCAAAATGGACAAAACCGTTCATTGCAACGGGTCAATTTGCCCGATTGTTCTAAATTGCCCATCTGGTTAGCAGCGGATCGTCAAAGGTGATTCAGGCTATGGGAAATCACACGCTCCCGTATGCCCTTGAAGGTTCCGTTATATTTTGTGTGGGCACGGTTTTATGATTTATGGTGAATTTTACAATTAACTGGACATTTTTGAATTGTAAGAGGGAACTCCGATTCCCGACTATCAGGGCGTTCAGTCGCGATTCGGAGAGTACGCCCCCTACAGAAGAGGTATCAATATGTTTTTATAATTCATAGGACTTACGCATTTCAGGACGGAGCAAGATGCCCCGCCTACAGACTAACCCATTTCAGCATAGGTGGTGCGGGGCAAGATGCCCCGTCTACGGTTGGCTGCGTAAGTCCTGATTCACTATAATTGGTTTGAGCGAGGACCACTGCAATGCAGCAGCATACTCCGAATCATGGGATAGAATATTCTAAACGTTAAGGAATAGCCAAGCTGCTACTGATTAAAAATCCATTGATCTTCTCGTAGGAGCAGGCACCCGCGTCTATTTAGATGCTTTATCGTTCGCTCCGTAGGAGCGATATGTCTAAAGAATACCGATACGTCCAATCCCCGCGCTCCAGTTTTGAGTCCCGATTTATCGGGGCGGAGCGCAATGTGCATAACAGATCTGAGCAAGTGGTCATCGATGGATTGGTGTTGATTCTCTACCAAAGTTGTCACGAAAATTGCATGGGGATAGTCTCAATTCTATAAAATTGAGGAGGAACGAGAGCTTGAGGAACTATATCCATACACTGATTACCTTCGTTTGCATTGTCAGCTACTTCGGTTGCGGTGGCGATAAGACACCGACGGGCTGGGGACAAATCGAGTCGGGAACAGAGGCGCACCTGTACGGTGTCCACTTTGTCGATGCCAAACGCGGTTGGGCGGTCGGTACAGACGGTTTGGTGCTGTCCACAGAAGATGGCGGCGTGACGTGGTTGGTGCGTTCGCCCCAAAGAGCGGTTACTCCGAACGCACTCAATAAGGTGCATTTCGCGACTCCCAACAACGGTTGGGCGGTCAGTATCAGAGGGCAGATTCACTATACGGGAAGTAGCGGCAAATCTTGGACCCCCCAAAAAAGCCCTACCGACGCAGGACTACTCGACATCTATTTTCTGGATGAGACAGAAGGCTGGGCGGTTGGTGGTGGCGGTGTCGTTCTGCATACAAATAACGGTGGCGGTACATGGAGCCGTCAAAATTCACCACCGACCCCACATCTGTGGGCTGTGCATTTTGCTGACGCGAAGCACGGCTGGGCTGTTGGGAAGGAAGGGAAGATTCTCCACACGAATAACGGTGGTGAAGCTTGGGGTGAACAGCAAAGTTGGACCGAAGAATCGCTACTCGGCGTTTATTTCGTCAACCCGCAGACCGGTTGGGTCGTTGGGACAGGTGGATTAATTCTCAATACGACCGACGGCGGTGCGAACTGGCAGCCTCAGAAAAGTAAGACACCCAAAACTCTACGCGGCGTCGCATTTCGAAACTCTAAACAGGGCTGGGCAATTGGCGAAGATGGATTAATTCTGCATACGACCGATTCTGGGTTCACATGGTCACCTCAACCGAGTGGATCGCCGTGGCACCTGTTAGACATCTGTCTGTATAAAGCGCATGCTTGGATTGTTGGATCAAAGGGCACTATTTTACGGCTCAGTTGAATCTTTGCCCCATCTGGTGCAATTTCCCTATCCCAAATGCGACCAAATCGTGCTGCAATCCGTCCTAACAACACCGCTGAAGGCGCAGAAGACAACACAGATTGACTAAAAATCTGTGCCATTGAATTTTCGGAGGCGTGCATGTACACGAAACTGTTTTGCCTGTTCGGTTTAATATTCTGTATGCTACCATTTGTGGCGTGTTCAGACGCTACAGACGATGAATCTGACAAAATAACAGACACCGTTGACCCTTCATTTCAAATTGCTCCTAACTTTACACTGCTAAACACAGAACTTGAAGAGGTCAGCCTCACAGATTATCAGGACAAAGTTGTCATCGTCGATTTCTGGGCGACATGGTGTAAACCTTGCAAAGAGGAAATCCCACGCTTCATCGAACTGTACGATGAATATCAAGCACAGGGATTTGAGGTGGTTGGCATATCTGCGGATGACGTAGACGGGCGTCTAAAAAACATAGAAACTTTTTTTCAGGAATTGAGCAAGGAAGGCTCTGACATTAACTATCCGATCCTTCTCGCGGATACCGATACTATTCAGAGATATCAAGTTCCCGTCCTACCATCTGCATATCTCGTCAATCGTAACGGAGAAATTGTAAAGGTATTTGAAGGTGCGCAGGAAAGTAAAGAAACCTACGAAAGAGAGTTGAAAAAATGGCTATGAGAGATGGAGTAAATAGAATTCAATCATTGATAGCTTTAGCAGCTATCCTGATGTTGTGCCTTGGCTGTGGAACCGATGACGAATCTACCGTGGAACCCGACACGACCAAGGAACCGACTGTAACTGGGCAGCCGGAAACAACCGTAGTGCCGGTTGTGCCGCCTGTGGAGGCAGACCCTGTTATTCCAGCCGAACCGCCGGCAGACCAAGCTGAGGAAGTTGAAGAGGTATTACCGATCATTCGCGGGCTCGTGTTGGATCAGATAACAAAAGATCCCCTCATCGGCGTAAGCGTTAAACTGACCGATGAAGCCGGGGTTGTTTTAGAGACACCAACAGCTAATTCAGGCGTCTTCGAGTTTGAAGGGATTGCCGCGGATCAGAAGCTTACCGTTACCATCGATATTGATGAATACGAGAAACAGGAGTTCATTGTTGATCCGATCCCAGTGGGCGAAACGGTAAAACTGGAGGTCGAACTTATTCCGCTCAATCCAGACCAACTTCCAGAGGGCGATGGTCTGGCCGTCGGCTTGAAAGCACCGGACTTCAACCTGCCTGATAGTGACGGTAAGATGCGGGCTCTCGCAGATTATGCAGGCAAGCAGAAAGTTGTGTTGGTCTTTGATCGGGGTGAATTCTGACCTTCCTGCATTGAGCAACTCGGCGAGTTGCAACAGGATTATGCAGCGATTCAGGCGGCGGGTGCTGAGCTTCTCGCAATCAGTACAGATAACGCAGCAAAGGCAAAGAATGCGATTGAGAAGGTCAAACGGCGGGGTAACGTTGAAATTGGGTTCCCCCTACTTGGAGACCCGGAGCTAAAAACAATTGATGCATACAACGCAAGAGATCCGCTAAATCCTCGGATCGCGCGCCCTATGACCTATATCATTGATGAGAGTGGAGTTATCCGCTGGAAATTCCTGGATGTGCGCGTTGGCAATCGGCTCAAGGGCGAAAGGATTGTCGCAGAATTGAAAGGTTTGTAGGCGGTCAAAATCCAAAGAGGGTGAATGGTTACTATAGAGTTTTGAAGGTGAGGAACCAACGATGTTAAGCATTCAAGTTGAAAGTGTCTCTGAAAATCGCGTCCTAATACCTAAGGGGACTCTGGAAAAGCTGATCCAGTTAGCTAGCCAAGTTGATGAAATTGAAATCAACGAAATATCCAATAAAGCGCAAGCAAAACGTGGTTCGCTGGAAGGAATCTGGAAGGGAAGTCAAATCAGTGAGGAAGACCTCCTTGATGCTCGCCGTAGTCTTTTTAGCTTTGAGGACACTTGATGAATTATGTGGCTGATGCACACACAATCATCTGGTATTTCATAGATGATCCAAGGCTAAGTCAAAATGCGCGCCAAGCATTTGAGCAGACACTAACGGCTGGCGCAATTTTTATTCCTACGATTGTCTTAGCAGAGATAATGTACATCTCCCAGAAGGGAAGAATTTCTATGACCTTTGAGGAGACTCTTTCCCATATTGAGATGTATGAGAACTTTCGCATTACTGCATTGGAACTTGATATCCTTAAGGTTGCTTCGACCATTAGTGGCGACTTGGAAATGCACGATAGACTAATTGTAGCGACTGCACTTCATTTTGATGCTCATTTAATTACCAGAGATGAACAAATCACGCAAAGTAGAGTTGTAAATACTGTTTGGTAAACTTGGCGAATTCATCCAATGACAAATAAAATACCACCTAAATCAAATCCGATTGTTGCACAAATTGAAGCGGATTGCGACCAAATTTCACGAACAACAACCATCCCGCAGGCAGTAAGCCGCCGCCGATTTTTACGTCAGACTTCAAGAGGCATCGTCGGGATGGGGCTCGCTCTGGGGAGCATAACTTCAGCGGCCAAGGATACCTTTGCGCAACTCGATCGTCAACGCGGAGGCCCGCCGGGAGAGGTGGTCGAAGAACAACTCATGCCGCTGGTCGAAGCGACCAGCGAAAAGGTGTGGAATGGAGATGCGCTTGACGAGGGGGTTGTGGGTGAGATGATCGACCGTGCAATGATGAAACTGACCGGACTGGACTCGGCGAAGGAGGCGTGGAAAGATTTTGTTCTACCGACAGACATCGTTGGAATTAAAATTAACCCACTTGCCGGAAAGGAGCTGAGCACCCATCGGGTCATTGTTGATAAAATTATCGACGGATTATACGGGGCGGGTATCCTCAGCAACCAGATTGTTATCTGGGATCGCTTTGAATCGCATCTGATTGATGTAGGCTACGAGATCAACCAAAGCAATCGAGGGGTTCGCTGCTTCGCGTCAGACAGTAAAGGCGTAGGCTACGACGACGAGGTTTTCTATGAAACCGATAAAGATGTCGAGGAACGCCGCGAAAATGGAAGTGTCCTTTCCCGATATACAAATCTCCTGACCAAAGAGCTGACGGTGGTGATTAACGTTCCGGTGATGAAGCATCACGGGATCGCAGGTGTGAGCGGTTGTCTCAAAAACCTTGCCTTCGGCAGCGTCGATAATACCAGCCGATTTCACTCTAATCCGATAAATTGTAACCCCGCCATTGCTGATATCTTCGCGCATACGGTCCTCAAAGATAAGGTTGTTTTGAATATTGTTGATGGGTTGCTCGCCGCGTTCGATGGGGGACCCACGTATGACCCGAACGGAGTGTGGCAGTACGGCGGAATCCTCGTGAGCCAAGATCCAGTTGCTTTGGATCAGATTGTCTACCAAACAGTGGAAGAGAAACGGACGGAACTTAATCTACCATCTATCTCTCGATTGTCGAAACATATCCGCTCAGCATCGAGGATGGATCTGGGCACCAACGACCTTGATGAAGTGGACTACAAAGAGATAAAGGTCTAATAGGTCGAGCGAAGCGACAGAATTGTGTCGCATTCGAGATAAAAGAGGAGCAGCGTCATGAAAACATTTTGGTTGGGTTGTGCGATCTCAGTGATACTTTTGGGATCAATCGGTTTCTCCGGTTGCGTCACCACCTTTACGCCAAGTGGGCAATTGCAGATTGGACTGTCCACAGCGGCGAACGAAACAGCTGACATCCTTGCAGATTTTGAAGCGAGTGAAGCAAATACAGTTGCGGGCGATGTCACGAAAAAAGCAGGCAGCATCTGTGCGGGTGGAGCCTGCATAATCTACTGAAAATTACTTGATTCTTAGAATAGGGGTACGATATCCCACAAAACCATCTTGGGAACCGTGCCCCTATTTTTTCGGAGGAAAGAAAAATTGCAACAACGGCATCCTCAATTTCCACTCAAGCTAACCTACTACATCTGCGTAATCGCGCTGTTGCTAACTGAGACTACGCTCTCATTCGCGCAACTCCAACGGGAATACGGTCAGGAACTATTCCAACAGGATACAGAAGCGCCGGCAGCCTTTGAGTCTGACCTCACGGTTGATTATCAGGTGAGCAACATCTATAACAACCACGTCGAGTTCGGACTGAGTATTGACCCGAATACAAGCAGCCTGGCTAAACGTGAAGACCCCCAGCTCAGGGGAGTAATTAACACCGCTGGCGTCAATCTTCAAGGGACGTTGCCACTGGGGAAGCGTTTTGGGATGACGCTGCAATACTATCCACAGTTGGAAAACTATATCGGTGAGAACGGAAAGCTCAACGATTTCGATGCCTTCACGGATCTCTTCTTGACGGAACTCAGTGTCCGCCCCACAGAGCGATTCCCGACCTTAAGCCTGTCGCACCAGTTACGGCGATTAGATCGAAGCGACGACGCCTTTGACAATCTTCAACGGCAAATCGGCTTTCGTTTTGGCAAACTGTTGGAATATAATCTCTACATCAACCGTTTTGATGATGACCAGACCCGGCGTGCAGATTTCTTGCTTGTTGGCTCGACAATGCATCAAGCACGCGCGCGAATGCAACTGGGCATTCTCAAGGGGCTATTAGCAAAATTGGAGTACTCAGTTGAACAGGAAAGCTACGAGGATAACCTAAATAACCTGTTGTTGGGTATCACCGGGATTGGGCAGGCCGAATCTCGAACCGATCTGCGGAACCTGGTGTCGGGAAAATTAATCCAAATTCCAGTGAATCGAATCCTTTTACAGCAGGAGTTAAATCTACTTCTAAGCAACTCGAATGTAGATTTCTACGATTTTTCTACGATTGAGGCGGCGATTGGAGCGTTTTACAAAATTGGCGGCGAAAGTTGGGCGCGTCTACGTTTATCGCGGTTGGGTATTAATTTCGGAGGCCGTCGTGTACGGGGGACCGAGGGGACTGGCAGTACGGCTGGGGAGAAGCGGCAGGATAATCAGTATGGTCTGAATTTACAGATCAACTGGCAGGTCCGCAGTTCGCTTGCGCTCCTTGTGGATTATCAACTCACACGCAACGATACGAATGAGGGCAGCGAAATCTTCGACTTTCTGAACTACACCCATAATATTGTATCACTAACCCTGCAAGGAACCTACTAATTGTTGGGGTAGTGTGATCGGAGTCTCGCTATAGGATTTGGGACCTCCAACTGTTCGAGACACAGAGAAGATTAATGTAACCTCGGTTGTCAAACAGCGTTAAGGTAGATGAAGTAACTTTAACCATTTGGTTGGCAGAGTTACTTTAACCACTCCTTGTTTAGTATCACATAGTTGATGCGACCCTCGAAATTTGATGAAACTGTATTCTTACAGATTCGTTAAATCCAGAGTACGCAGTTTCAACTACTCCTTGTTTAGTACTATAAAAGTTGATGAGAATCACCCAGTGCCAAGCCGCATTGAATTATTGATGCGGCTTGGCTTTTTTTATTCCTACCGTGCGGTCCATAGGAAAATCCATATCAGCCTATAAAATGGGGACATCACGATCAACCCATTCGGTCGCATATTACGACGCGTGCAGCCGGTGCTGACCGATGAAGTCCTCGTTCAGCGTAAGCCCCAGCCCGGGCCGATCCGTCATGTTTATGTACCCATCAACCACTCGGAAAGGCGGATCATACAGCTTCGACCAAATCTCACTCGGTTCGCAGTCAGGATAGGCGGACACAATTGAACCGTTCGGCACCGCCGCAGCGAAATGGCAGTTGATGTCTGGAAACTGTGCGCCATGAGGAGAAACGGGTAGGTGATATGCGTGGCACAGCGCTGCAATACGCATTAACCCAGTGAAACCGCCCCCTATCAAGATGTCGGTCTGTATTAGTTGGAGAGCACCTTCTGTGATAAACGGTCTGATGCCGTAAAGAGTGCCTACACTCTCCCCACCTGCGACAATAGCACTCGTCGCCTCCTGTACCATGCGCAAATAGACCGCCTCATCGTCGCCGCGCACCGGTTCCTCTATCCAATAGAGGTTATAAGGCTCAAGTTGCTGTGCGATCTCTACAGCCGTTTTTCCATCCCATCCGCGGTGCAGGTCTACCATCAGTTTCTTCTCCATACCAACCAACTCTCGCGCACAACGCACCCGCTCTACAATCTCCTCCGGGCTTTTGGCTTCGTACATGTGTATCTTCATCGCATCGTAACCGAGGTCAGCGTGCTTCTTGACCAGAGCTGCTATTGCTTCGGGAGATTGGTCGACCTCGGCAACGTATCCAGAGCCGTCCGCGTAAGCAGGAACTCGGTCCCGATAGCCACCCAAGAGTCGCCACACAGGTTGACCACAAGCCTTTCCGCAAATATCCCACAGAGCAACATCGAGCGCTCCGATGGATACCATCGCGGCATTACCTGGACCGCCAAAACGCCACGCCGTTTCGTACATCCGTTCCCAAAGCAGTGCTGTCCGTCGTGGATCCTGCCCGAGGAGCACAGGGGCCAATTCTTGCGAAATAACCTCAACGCTTCCACCACGCCCAATACCAGTTAAACCTACATCGGTGTGTACAAGGACCATAATCCAGTCGCCTGTTGCGGGTTCATCTCGTCCTTCAATTGGCACTCTTACAACAAAGGGGTCTACGCCGGTGATACGCATTGCAGTTCCTCCTTAAATCAGGGTTTTGACGTGCAATTTCTATTGTCGGTTATAATCTATCTTGAACAGTGTGGCGGAAAACACAACAGAGCGGAGTTCTAATGAGTATCACTTAAGACCATGGGCCTCCACTCAAGTTCAGTTGTTTCTGGGTTCCGCTACAATTTTCCTAGGTTCTCCACTTTTTGATGTTGAGGGTACGAGACTTTATGATAGAATATGACGCAAAGTTAAGCAATATTTTCTCGAAATATTAAATCGACTATTGATTCGATATCAGCGTTGCACCGTGCAATGCTTTCGATATGAAATACTGAACAAAGCATGTTCAGCACCTGATCTTTTAGAATAGGATTTACGCAGCCAGCCGTAGGCGGGGCATCTTGCCCCGCCCCAGCTGTGCTGAAATAGGTAAGTCCTAAGAATAGAGGTAATAACAGATGAAAGTTGTAATGTCTGCTAAAGCGACAGAGCAGTTTCTGAGCGAACTTCGTACCACCTTTCCGGACGTAACCTTTCACCGAGCTGCAACCTTGGAAGAAGAGATAGAGCTCATTCGAGACGCAGATATCTTTTGTGGAGACCCGTCACGTGAGGTTTTTCTCGCAGCCCAAAAACTCCTGTGGATCCAGTGTCCGGGAACCGGCGTTGACAAAATTGTGTCGACACCTGAACTGAGAGATAGTGATGTCATCCTGACCAATGCACGAGGACCTCACGCCAACCCAATGGCTGATCATGCCTTTGGCATGATATTGACCTTTGCACACTGTTTACGTGAGCAGTGGGAAGACCAAAAAGCGCACCATTGGGATACCGCGAAATATGATGAGCGGGTTCTCGAACTCGATGGTAGTACCTTGGGTATCCTCGCGCTCGGTGGCATCGGGAGGGCGGTCGCACGGCGGGGTTACGGCTTCGGCATGGAAGTCTATGCAGTTGACGCGCACCCGATGCCGGCACCGCCGGAAGTGAAAGATGTCTGGGGGCTCGACAGGCTGGACGAACTGCTCCAGATGTCCGACTGGTTTGTTATCACCGCGCCGTTCACACCGGAAACGGAGGGGTTGATTGATCGCGGCCTCCTCGAGCTGATTAAGCCGGGTGCGTATGTCATAGCAATCTCGCGGGGTGGCATCTTGGACGAAGAGGCACTGATAGAAGGGTTGCGCTCCGATCGCATCGCGGGTGCAGGATTGGATGTTACTGCGGTGGAACCGCTGCCAGATGATAGTCCGTTATGGGATATGGAGAATGTCATTATATCGCCTCACGCTTCCGCGTTGACGGCTGAGATGTGGGAGGGACGTCGTCAGATTTTCAAGGAAAATCTCCGGCGTTTTCTCGCGGGTGAGCCGTTCCTCTATGTGTGTGACAAGCAGGCCGGATTTTAGTAACGAACGCAGATCTGCGTTCCTGACAGCCGCGCATGATATCAGGAGTGAGATATGAAAACGACAGATTTTGGCAATACAGGTCTCGAAATTACCCGCCTCGGTCTGGGGCTTGCCGAGATTTCTCGTCAAGAGAGATCCAAAGTCGTTGAGGAGGCAGACCGCGTGCTAAATGCCGCACTCGACGGTGGTATCAATTTCCTCGATACCGCTGCCTGTTACGGCAGAACGGAAGAGATAATCGGCGCAACCGTTGCACACCGGCGAGATGAGTATATCTTGGCGACGAAGTGCGGTCACACTACAGACGACGGTGATAGGGGCACACCGTGGACAGAGCACAAATCGTGGACCGGCGCAGCAGTTTCTGAGAGTATCGACCGAAGTCTGCGCCGGTTGCAGACAGACCATTTAGATATAGTCCAACTCCACTCCTGTGATGTGGATGTGTTAGAAAATGGTGAGGTTATCGAAGCACTCGCGCAGGCGCGGGATGCGGGAAAGACCCGTTTTATCGGCTACAGCGGAGACAATGCAGCTGCCCGTTGGGCGGTAGACAGTGGTCTGTTCGATTCGCTTCAAACCAGTTTTAACCTCGTAGAGCAGCATGCCCGCACCAAAGGATTGTTTGAGGCGGCGGAAGCACGGGGGATGGGCGTTATTATCAAGCGGCCTGTCGCGAATGGTGCGTGGGGTAAAGGGCGTAGTCCCTACGAGTACGCAGATGAATACTTCCGGCGTGCACAGATTATGGAAGGGACGGGACCGCTACCACAAGCACCTGAAGACCCTATCCTACTGGCATTGGGATTTGTCTTGGCTCAACCCCAAGTCGATACGATAATCGTCGGAACTCATAATCCCTTGCATCTGTCGTCAAATATCGAAATGGTTACACACCAGCTCCCAATTCCAACCGAAACCGTTGACGCGCTGCAGCGTCGCTTTGAAGAGGCAGATGATGGATGGTTCCAATTGACTTAAGCAAACGCACGATTTAGAAAATTAATACACAAGGAGAGGTTTTGAATGAAAATAACGAGCGTTGAGGCAGTCCCCAGTGCGTCGCCGACAACCAATATGCGCGGCACACGAAGTAACTACGTCTACGTCAAGATTTCGACCGATGAGGGCATTGTGGGATGGGGCGAGTCAACATGCGGTCCCCTGTCTGTCGCGAATGTTGTGGAAGAGATCGGAGCAACATTGGTTGGCAAAGATCCATTTCGGATCGAGGAGCACTGGCAGCGGCTCTATCACCTCTATCACAATGTCCGCGGCGGCGTAATCCAGATGGCGGCGATCAGTGGGATAGAAATCGCCCTTTGGGACATCAAAGGCAAGGCATTTGATGCACCGGTATGGCAGCTGCTCGGAGGGCAAATGCGCGATCGGATCTGGACGTACGGCCGCTTCGATGGCCAAACCCCTGAACTTGCTGTCGAACATGCCCTGCGTCAGGTTGATACGGGTCTGACCGCATTAAAGGGTGACCCTTTCGGGCATCAAGGATTGTTCATCAGTTCTGAGGCAGAGCGGGATGCTATCGCCAAAGTAAAAGCGGTGCGCGAAGCGGTTGGAGACGATGTCGAACTATTGGTCGAGGTGCACGGAAGGTTGTCGCCATCGTCTGCAATCCGAATTGGTCATGCCTTGGAGGAGTTTAGGCCCTACGTCTATGAGGAGCCGGTCCCGCCCCAAAATGTTGATGCCATGGTGAAAGTTGCAGAAGCTGTAAATATCCCGCTTGCAACGGGAGAAAGACTCTACACCAAGTGGGGGTTTGTCGAACTACTTGAAAAGCAGGTTGTGGCACTGATCCAGCCGGATGTGTGCCATGCGGGTGGGATTTCCGAACTGAAGAAGATCGCTGCTATGGCTGAGGCATACTATGTCGGATTCCAACCCCACAATCCCTACGGTCCCATCAACACCATGGCGGCAATACAGGTCGATGTCTGTACAAGTAACTTCATGATCCAAGAAGGTGGTCATGCACCGTGGTTTGATCAGGTTGTCGTTGGTGAATTCCCTCGTCAGAAGGAGGGATATTTTGATGTGCCAACCGAACCCGGTATTGGTATTGAGATGGACGAAGAAGCGTTGCGATCAAATCCGCCCGTAGCTCGGCGTGAGGCCGAAGGCTATAGCCGTGGTGCAACATGGAAATCGAAGCAGGAAACCGAATGGGTTTGAAACCACACAATATCATGTTACCTCCACATTTTTCGCATAGGCAGGAGATGCACAGATGCAAATCTCAGTCCAGAAGATATCGCCGGCGGTCGGAGCCGTGGTGGAAGGTGTAGATCTTTCGGATTCCGTACCATTAAAGGTGTTTAAAGCGCTTCGACTGGCAGTTGGAGAACACGGTGTGCTTGTCTTCCGCGATCAGCATCTGACGCCAGCGCAGCACGTCGGTTTTAGCCGCCAATTTGGTTCCCTTGAAACGCATGTCATATCTGAAGCTTTGCTGGACGGGTACCCTGAAATCTATGTGATTTCCAACGTCGTTGAAGATGGAAAGCCACAGGGCAGACCATACGCTGGCACCTATTGGCACTCGGACCTAAGCTATATGCCCGTGCCAGCGATGGGTTCGATGATGTATGCGCTGCGAATCCCTGAGATAGGCGGTGACACAATGTTCGCCAACATGTATCTCGCGTATGAGACACTTTCATCAGGGCTCCAGCGGATGCTGGAACAACTGCGAGCAGTTCACAGTTTCGGTCATGCCGATAAACGCTTTTTCTCGCAGCGAGGGGCTAAGGCTCGGCTCGATGATACAGCGAAGAAAAAAACACCGCCCGTCGAACATCCAGTCGTCCGCACCCATCCGACCACCGGGCGTAAGGCCTTATTCATCAATCCCGGCTTTACATCCTGTTTTGTCGATATGACGGAGGAAGAGAGCGCACCGCTGCTGGAGTACCTCTTCCAGCACATCACGCAACCCGCCTTCATTTATCGTCACAGATGGCAGGTGAACGATCTGGTCTTCTGGGACAATCGCTGCACAATTCATCATGCTATCAGGGACTACGGAGAAAATTCGCCGCGCCACATGCACCGAACAACAATCAGCGGTGATAAACCCGTTCCTGTTTGATTTCAACGCAAAGTCGCAAGGACGCGAGGATTTATGAAACCTTTACAACCTTGCGTCTCTCTACCTTTAGGTTTATGTCAAAATTTCATCGCGTTTCTTCATTAAATCGAAAATGAATGAACTTATGCGCTGGCATCGTTCTGACCTATCGGAAAATGAGATAAGCCGGAAAATTGTTCTCTGTGCGGTTGAAGTTCATCGCACTCTTGGCGGTGCTGGGTTGCTCGAGAACGTCTATGAGGAAGCACTCGCATGGGAACTATCTTATGCAGGCTTACATGTAGCTCGGCAGGTGGAAGTTCCAATTACCTATAAATCCAAGATTTTGGCGACACCATTGCTTATAGATTGGCTCCTCGATGGTAAAGTCATCATTGAATGTAAAGCAACGTCGGATTATAACACCGTGTTTGAAGCGCAAACGCTTACCTATCTTCGACTCACCGATCTTAAACTGGGCATGGTAATCAATTTCGGTGAGCGAATGGTCAAAGATGGTATACATCGTGTAGTGAATAACTTGTGAAAGTTCAATACAACTTCTTTGATTTCCACACAAGGATGTTAGGACACAAGGAATTTTAAAGTTTATGCGTCTTTGCGCCTTTGCGTTAAATGATGGGGAGAATGCGTCATATTAAATAAGGAAGGATCATGAAAGCTGCTGTCCTTTACGAATTAAACCAACCGGTTGTTGTCGAAGATATTGAAATGGAAGGTCCCAAGGAAGGCGAAGTGGTTGTCAAGGTTGCCGCAACGGGCGTGTGTCATAGCTGTTACCATGCGGTCACAGGCAAAATCAGCTATCCGCTTCCAGTGGTATTGGGCGACGAAGGTGCGGGGGTTGTTGAAGAGGTCGGAGAGGGTGTTACGCTCGTGAAGCCGGGTGATCATGTGATTCTATCATGGGTGCCCTCGTGTGGTTATTGTATCTACTGTACCCAAGGCTATTCCCACCTCTGCCTGAAAGCGAGACAAAGCGAACGTGGCTGCCTCTTTGATGGGACAACACGCTACAAAAAGAACGGCACACCTATCCACCACTATGCGTGGGTCGCGTCCTTCGCCGAATATACCGTGATTCCTCAAGAATCTGCTATTCCGATTGACAAAGAGATTCCGCTAGATAAAGCGGCACTGATCGGTTGTAGCGTCACAACGGGGTTTTGTGCTGCAACCAATACCGCTCAAGTCCGTCCGGGAAGCAGCGTCGTGGTATTCGGAACGGGTGGCATCGGTTTGAATGCCATTCAAGGTGCGGCTGTCGCAGGTGCCGAGAAGGTTATCGCGGTAGATCTGCTGGATACTAAGTTGGAAATGGCACAGCAGCTTGGCGCGACACATACCATCAACGCGAGTAACCTCGATCCCATCCCGGAGATTCAATCGCTGACGGATGGACTTGGAGTTGATTTTGCCATCGAAGCGATTGGGGTGAACGTAACCTATGATCAAGCGATACGTGCCCTACGACCGCGCGGGAAGGCGGTTTGGATCGGTGTGCCCGAACGTGAACCTCTGTCCTTGGAGCCAGGCATACTCGCCGGTGAAAGAATGGTTATGACCAGTACCTACGGTTCAGCGCGTCCTCGTGACGATATGCCCCGCCTGTTAGCACTTTACCGCGCGGGTGTCCTTAAATTGGACGAACTGATTAGCCGCACTTACCAGTTGGAAGAGATTAACGAGGCATTCGATGACCTGCTCAACGGAGAGGTCGCTCGCGGGGTGATTCAGTTTTGAGTCTTTAGCTCCAGATGCAGGAACCGAGTCTTTTTAAGAAATTCAGTTCCAGCGGAATGCCAACTCAAGCCTTTATACCGAGACATCTTCCAACCAATTCTTGCTTACCTCAATCCCAAATCCCGGCGCACCGTTGGGCACAAGCTGACCATCCTTAATCACAGCTGTTCCGGGGATGGCGACCATCTCTTCAGGCGGCACACCCGGCGGAGAAACCCCCTCGGAGCGTTCGCCCCAAGCGATGGCGGGCATCGCAAAAGCAAGGTGCTGCCCATAAGGGTAGTTCATGCCGCCGTGGGTGATCACCGAAATACCCGCCGCTTCGGCAAGGTGACAGATCCGAACACACGACGTGATTCCGCCCGCCCATAGCACGTCCGGTTGGAATATATCCACGTACCGATGGGTGGCTGCCATTGAGAAAGGTAACGGCATATACCAATGTTCGCCCGTAGCGAGTGTCTGCCAAGGCAGTCGCCGCCGGACTTCAGCGAACCCTTCAAAATCTTCCGGTATCAGATAGTCTTCTAACCACTTGAGGCGGTAGGGTCTCAACAGCTCAGCGAGCCGGATAGTATACTCTACATCTAATGACAGCCAGCAATCCAACATCAGTTCAACATCATTGCCAATCAGTTCTCGTGTTCTCGCTACCTCTTCCTCATTCCTATTGAGACCCTCCAATCCGTCGGCGGGTCCATAGGGCAGCGGGAGTTTGGTCGCCTTGAAGCCCAACTCCATGTACCACTCAGTCTCGAATCCTGTGGAGTAACAGAAGATGCTTTCCTTTTGAGGGCCACCGAGAAGTTCATAGACCGGTCGGTTCAACAGCTTTCCCTTCAGATCCCATAGAGCAAGATCAACAGCACTGATAGCATAGCTTGCGACGCCAGTGCTACCATAAGGCGTAGCCATTCGGAACATCATGTCAAATACCTTCTCCGTCGCCATACAATTTTCGCCCCCAAGGTGTCGAGCGAAATGGTCGTTGATGACTTTTACCACCGGTCCCCCGTTAATGGTCACACCGACGCCAAAGGTGCCGTCTTCGGCGGTGATTACGCAACCGACTCGGTTCCAGCTAGCTCCTGACGACGACCGTCGTGTCCTGTAAGCGGGATAACGTGCCATTGGGCTTGGCGAATCGGGCCGATCTGCGGGCGGCAAACTCCGTGGCTTGGTTTTGGGTGCGGGTGTGATGTCTATCTCTGCGGCTTTTATCTCCTTAATTTTCATCTGTTTGTTGCCTCCCTCTATAATCTTTGGTGCAAGTTAGTGAGGATGTCGTTTCCGCATCGTAGTAGGTTGGGCTGAACGACACCGATAAAAAATACCAAGCATCACACTGAGATTTTGGTGTTCGATTCTGCCTGAAATCGTCCTAATCTACTAGTGAAACCCAACACTAAAACCAATGACAACGGTTTTCACGTTTCATTCATTGCCCCAGGGATACGACTCAACACGGAATGATCGATCGGCGACTGGTAGGTCAACCCTAACCCCGCCTTCCGCTGAAGACGCGTGAATCGCGAAACCTATCTCGGTGGCGCGACGAACATGTTCGATGTCGCAGGCGGTTCGTCCGCCTGTTTGCGCCGCTTGCACCAGATCGCTCACCATCGCCTTGCCGGCAGGCCACGGTTCGGTTTCCTCCGGGAGATCTAATGGCCGCAATCCTGCCCCAGATGAATCGTCCGCTAACCAGATATAGCTCTCATTGGCATCGTCCAACAGAAACAGACGTCCCGTTTCTCCGACCACTTCAAGGGTCATCCCTGCATTTTCATGGCGACCGTCTGGGGTAAAATAAAGCACCGCTCCATTTGCCAGACCGATCTGCGCGTGTCCGGCTGGATCCATGCGTCTGCGTGAATCGGATGGTTCCTCCGAAACGTCGTCTACTAAGCCGCTGACCCACACCGGCTCAACATCGCCCGCCAAGCCCAAGATAGCATCATACGAATGGCATCCGTGATTAATCAGATTGGACAGTGCATAGGCGGTTGCACTGGTAACCTTTCCGATCACACCATCGGCAATTAGCTCGCGCAGTGCACAATATCGGGGCATCCAACGGCGGTCCAACCCCAAAAGCAGCGGCACCTCTCGACACGCCGCGATAATCCGATCCATCTCCGCCAAGCTGGTAGCAAGTGGTTTGTCGCACAGAATACCGCGGACTCCGGCTTGGACAGCCAACTCAATCTGATCGGCGTGCATCGTTTGGCGTGTGGCTATGCACAGCAGGTCAGGCTGAATCTCGTTAAGCATCTGTTGATAGTCGTCATAGGTCGGAATCTCTCCCCAGACCTCTCGCCAACAATCCACAAACTCTGTTCGGGTGTCTGTACCAAGGTCGAACACCGCTACCACGTCCGTCTCCGGCACAGCATGAAAAGCAGTCGCGAAGTTATGGCTGCCCGGTGTACGGTGTGTCATACGGTGGCCTCCAGCGACTGCTACGCGCAAGCTATCTTGGCTTTGTCCCACTGTTTCTCTCCTCATCCTTAGCTATAGATTGACAGTTTAAGCTATTCTACCACGAAAATCCAGCGCCCTCCGGTGCAAGAAAACACCCATCAACGAAGTGGTCACGTTCCTCATCGGTCAATAGTCCCGTTTCCAAATACAGCGTATTGGGCAGAGCGCATAGAATATTCAAATTTATCAGGCCTCCGCCATGTGTGCAGCACGGAACATCAAACGCCGCTGCCATCAGACCGGTGGCAACACATTCCGAGAATCCGCCCAAACGGGCAAGATCGACCTGAACGATGTCTATCCCACGACGGATTAAGAGTTCCTTAAACTCTTCCTTTCCGTAAAGGTTTTCGCCGGTAGCGATGGGCATAGCAAGTCCGTGCGCGAGTTCGGCGTAGTCATCGTAATTGCGAGCAGGTAACGGTTCTTCCAGCCAAAAGACCCCCATCTCTTGAAAAACCTGCCCACGCCGCAACGCTTCATACACGGTGAGCGTTTGGTTGGCGTCCACCATAACCGTGACATCTGGACCAATCTCCGCACGAACTGCTTCTAAACGTCGGATGTCCTCCTCTAGTGTTGGCGAACCTACCTTGACCTTCACCGCCTTGAATCCTTGTTCTGTGGATTTCGCACAGACCTCCTTGAGCTCATCAAGGTCTAAGTGCATCCATCCGACCATGGTATAGGCGGGGACTCGGTCTTTTGCTTGACCAACAAGGCGGTGTACAGGTTGTCCCGTCTCCTGCCCAAAGATCTCCCAAAGCGCGACATTAACAGCTGTGAGGGCGTACATCGTCATGCCGTGGATCGCCTGCTCTTCCAATGCCCGCTTCAAATCTTCGTGAATGAGTCGAATAGCGAGCGGATCCCGTCCCACAAGTAGCGGCGCAACCTCTGCATCAAGCATTGTCTGTAGCGTCTGGTTCGCACCCCGAATCGAGGAGAAACCGACCGATGAACGACCGACGATGCCTTTATCGGTATGGACTTTCACGTGAACACGTCCCGGATGTTTATTAGCGCGGAGGGCATCAGTGATTGGGCGCTCCGGCGGCGGGGCGATATACAGTTCGGTTTCAAGACGGGTGATTTTCATTGTTCTCCTCCTTGTGCCTTTGCGTCCTCCGATTCGGATCGGGATTCTCGCTGCACAGAACTACCGGGATTTCTATTGAATTTTCAGATGTACCAATACACCAAGAGATGCTAACCCAAGATATTGCTCACAAACTTCAGCGTTGATTGGATGTTTCCGTCGATTTCATCCACAGTCTCCCCACCGACACATTCAACATAGAGTGGCCCATCAAAACCGCCATTGACAAGCCCGGCGAGGACCGTGTCAAACTCAACTAACCCTTCGCCCGGCGTGACCATCACATCGGGTACACCATCTTCAACAGCACAATCTTTGATAATTGTCGTTGATACTCTCGGCGCAATAGTCGCTACATCGGTTTCGGGACGGAGATCGCCTTTGGTGTAGTAGATTATGTTGCCCGGATCGTAGCAGATCCCGAAGGCGGGGTGCTTCACTTCCTCATCGGCATCAATCAGGTCTTGGACTGTGAGACTGATTCCACCGTGCGGCTTCATCGTTATATTGACGCCCATTTCTGCCGCATGTGGCGCAGCTTGACGCATCAGCTCAAAGTAGTCCGCATAGTGAGCTTCGTTTCCTGTACCACAATCGAGCAACCACTTCGTCCCCAGGGCAGCGGCGTTACTGATGAGTTGTTTGTAGTCAGCCACAGCTGCTTCCAAACCGAGGTTCAATTTCGTGCTGCCTATTAACATTGACGGAGCCAATCCAGCAGCATCTGCGGCTTTACGGGTTTCGGCAATTTCTGCGTTCGTGCTATCGGCTCTCACAGGAACCTGACCGGCGTTGGCAAATACTGCAACATCGGTATATCCAGCAGCCGCGATATGATCGCACGCTTCGGAGAATGTAAGTGAACCGTAGGGACGGGTTGTGCAGCCAATGGTATGTGCCATAATAGTTATCCTTTCAATTATTGAGTGATGCTCGTCCGAGGGATTGACGCAGATTTGGTAGGAGCCACGTCCTGCCATTCAACCATCCGTTGGTAACGATACGTTTGCAGAAGCAGGGGGCGGATCGGGGTAAAGCTGTTGATAGATGATGTAGCTATCAATAACCTTTTTTATATGACGGCGTGTCTGGTCTATCCCAATGTCTTCGATGAATTCATCCAGATCCGGGATCTGCTTGCCCTTTATCCATCGCCGCATCCGGCCGGGACCGCCATTGTATGCACCGGCAACCAGTGCGTGATTATTGTCAAACTGGTTCATCAAACTTTTCATGTACCACGATCCCATCTGAATGTTGATATCGGGATTATACAGCATCTTTTTGCTAAATCGAGGAATTTTGAGACGACCGGCTAACTCGCGGCCAGTTGCCGGCATAATCTGCATCAGTCCCACCGCACCCGCGTAGGAAACAATGTCGGCGTTAAATCGACTCTCTTCGCGGATCATAGCGGCGACGAATAGCGGGTCAATTTCGTAGGTTGTCGTATGTTTTTGAAGGAGGTCTTTGTAGTAAAGTGGGTAGAGGAGTCGATAAAGCTCTATCGGTATGGCGTTGTTTGCGCCGCGCAAAGGTCGGAAATTTGATAGCCGATCTGCATATCGGTGCGCCTGTTGAAATCTTTTCAGTTTTTCGAGGCATACTACCATATTATAGTAATTGTGTTGAAGATTTGAGTTGCCGCGCTGTATATTTCCCTCAAGTTCGGTCAAGGCAGCCTCAAAAAGCTTGAGACGCATCAATTGTTGGACACGAGCCGTTTTCTTGGATCCGATGCCTTTCCAAGCAGGGCTGTCCAAAGCAACACGGACGCGAGGGACTTCTGAGATTTCCTGTTTGGCGGGCGCAGCACGTTTTGATTGAAGCCGTTTCAGATGCTGCTTTGCTGCACCGCTGTAATACCAATGACTTGCCCGTGCGAGTTCGCTGTATGTTGCCTCCGCTGCTTCTAACTGGTTCTGACGTTCATAGGTCTTTGCTATCCAGAAGTGCGCGGCTTTAGCCCAACTATCGTGTGGAAAACCCTTTTGCAAAGTTGTGAAGGTTGCAAGACAATCTGTGTATCGTTCGTTTCTGAATTGGATCCAACCAATTCGCCAGTATGTACGCGGTAACCAGTTGCTATGGGTGTATTGGGTTGTTAGGCGTCGATAGGAAGCAATCGCTTTGTTGTACTGTTTCTGGTTCTCCTGCACCCATCCGAGATCATATAGCGCATCGTCTGCTAATGCACTCCAGTTGTATTTTTCAACGAATTCAATCAAACGCTTCTCAGCCATTTGCGGCTGTCCCTTGCGCCGGTAGCATAGCGTCGACTGGTAGAGTGCCCGCGTGAGATAACCGCTCGCTGGGTAGAGGGAAACGATTTTGTTGTATGCTTCGAGGGCAGAATCATATTTACGCTGACGGTGGAATGAGCGACCGATATAGTAGGTAGCACGTGCGGTGATTTTGTCTTTATGTCCCGCGGCAACCTTGCGAAATTCCGAACGTGCCTTCGTCAGTTGACCCCGATTGAACCGTACCATGGCGTGCGTCATGCGTTGATTGCGGGTAATCTGGAGTTCTGGATGTTTTGCGACCAATTTTTGCAGTGCGTCGAGTGAATTTTGTGCAATTGTGTCCGCGTCCTTTGCGTGCATAAGCTGTTGATAGGTGTCCTGGGCTTTCTTCCAATTGCCCAGTTTTGCATAGGTCTTTGCAGCCTCAAAAGTCGCTTTCCTGGCATAACTGTTCTTTGAGTTGTTGATCAGAGACAGAAACCTCTTGAGGGCTTCGGCGTGATTGCCTGCGTAATAATACGCTTTTCCGAGTTCGTACCTCGCGCCCGCAACATGCAAACTCTGCGGATGTTCATTGATCAACCGTTGATACCAGATGATAGCGTTTCGATTGTCCTTCATCTGTCCGTATGACTTTGCCAGATGGTAGAGGACATAATCCGTTAAGGGATAGGTTGGGGAAACGGCATGCGTATAATGTTTGATCGCTTCTGACCATTTTTCCGTCTCTTCGTAACAGTAAGCTAGCACATGATGGATCGCTTGTTTCTCTGGATGGGTTGGTTGTGTTTTCAGCAGATCTTCTAAACTGCGCGCGGCTTCCGTGTAGTTCCCCTGATCAACAAAGTTGAGTGACGCTTCAAAATTGGCTTCCGCAAATCCCCGCAGAATCACACAGAGGGTGAAAGCAATAGAGAGTAAGTAACTGTACAACATTTTTCTGGGCATATCGTTACGGGTTCAGGAACGAGATTGACAGTCAATCATCAAAAAGCCCAAGCGATCATGGACTGTCTGCAAGCAGCTGCTGACTTATCGGGGTTTGTTCCCGGATCCACCCGAATTACCTCCTTTATATTTTGGAACCATCTCTCTTTTAGCGGGATATTTTTACAAGGTAGATAATGCGCTCAGGATCAAATCGTTCGACAATCCAATTGATGATAGATTGATGAGTTTTGGTGTGCCTACGATTGGGGAGAGCACCGATATAGGCGTGCCGCGTACTACTGTCGGACCTCACCGTTCTATCTGGCTGGCAATCCGCGATAAACCAGTCCCCCCGTGATTAATGCAATCAGCAGAAAAAGTGCTCCTGCACCATAAAACCCCAAGAGCAATTTGCCGATCCCAAACAGTGTGCAATAAACAAATGCTGAACCCAGCACCCAGTTGAGTAGTGCTGGTGTACTGCTGTCCGTGATCGGTGCGACATCTGCGAGACTGCGGATGCGTCCCCACCAGCCGCCATTGGGTCGAACGCGTTGATAAAACGTAATCAGCTTCTCTTCCGAGACAGGTGCAGTCATTAAAGTTATGACGATCCAAACCAGTGTCGAACACGGAACGATGATTAGCATCTGATATGCGAAATGATCTTTTGTCTGGGGTAAGGTGAACACAATCGCTGAAACAATCGCCGAAGTAACCATTGCGGCGATCTCTGACCATGCATTAATCCGCCACCAGTACCACCGCAAGATCTGCACCAGTCCAATCCCTGCGTTGAGGGCAATCAGGAATTTCCATGCTCCCGCGATGGAATTCATGAACAAACTGGTTACTCCTGCAATAAACATGATCAGCACTACCGAGATTCGGGAAACGACCACATAGTGCTGGTCGTCAGCCTCCGGTTTGAAAAAGCGTTTATAGAAATCATTAACGAGGTAGGACGCCCCCCAGTTAAGGTGGGTATCAATTGTTGACATAAACGCTGCAAGAAATGCCGTGAGCATCAGACCAAGCAGTCCTGCGGGCAGGTACGCAAGCATTAGCATCGGATACCCCGCCTCCGGATCGCTGAGGTTTGGGTAGACTATCATCGATACGAGAGCGACAAGAATCCATGGCCAGGGGCGCAAGGTATAGTGTGCGATGTTAAACCATAGCGTAGCAAGCAGTGTGTTCCGTTCGTCCTTTGCTGCGAACATCCGCTGAGCGATGTAGCCGCCGCCATCTACGCCGTTTGCCGCCCACCACTGGACACCGAGATAAACGCCGAAGGTCAATATTGCCATCTCGCCGGCACCGGAGTCCGGGAAGAGGTTCAGAATCGAGTGGTCTGCCCCATGCACCTCCGATAGCTTCGCCTTCAGGGTACCTATACCCCCGATTTTGACAACAGCGATAACCGCTAACGCAATCGACCCGACCATCGCCATTCCGAATTGGACCAAGTCCGTTATGACAACGCCCCAAAAACCTGACAGCGCACAATATATGCCTGCAATCAGCATACACGCCAGAACAACAAACACTTTCGATGTGCCGGTGTCAGGCAAGCCGAAGGTCAACACAATGATCTTCTGCATTGCCAAAATCACCCAACCCATCGTGATGCAGTTTATCGGTAATCCGATGTATAAGGCTCGAAAACCGCGCAACAGGCTGGCTGATCTTCCGGAATAACGCAATTCCGTCAACTCAACATCGGTGATAACCTCCGACCGACGCCAGAGTCGAGAGAACAGGAATGTTGCTAACATCCCGCTCAAGACCATGTTCCACCATAACCAGTTCCCGGCAATTCCGTCTTTGACTACGAGCCCCGTGACTGCCAACGGGGTATCCGCGGCAAATGTCGTTGCGACCATCGATGTGCCTGCAAGCCACCACGGCAAGTTCCGACCAGAAACGAAAAACTCGTTAATATTCCTCCCAGCACGTTTGGAGTAGTAAATACCAAGTCCCAGCGCGAAAAAGATGTAACTAACGATGATTACGCCGTCAATAAGTGAAAGTTTCATCAAACATCGACCCTATTTTATATTGATGCGCCAAGGGTATACTTACGCAGTTGGCTTGCAATTTTCAGACGGTGCGTCTTGGGCAACGTCGGAAATTCTCGGAAAGTTTGGCTATCTTATCACGGTGAAAATCCCAAATCAAGTTAAATATAGGACAATCTCAGTTTCGCTTGCCACCTGTCCCCAAATTTGTTAAAATAAACTCATCAGCGGTCGTATGTTGCAGCCGATTTCTGACACTCCGAAACATCTATGACTGGGAGCATATCATGGGAGATTCGTATGAGAACTGAACCGTTAAGATCTATCCACGTTGGCACAGGCGGCAGAGGCATCTGGCCCATTGATGTTGTGACAGCCGATCCAAATTGGGAACCTGTCGCCCTTGTCGATGTCAATGAGGTGTTCCTCGAAAACGCACGTGAGAAAACGGGATTAACGAAATCTGCTTGCTTTTCAAGCATTGAAGAAGCCGCCCAAGAGGTTGAAGCCGATGCAGCGTTGATCTGCACACCAACGGAAACGCACGCGCCATTCGCGCGAATGGGGTTTGATGCTGGTTTGCACGTGCTCGTCGAAAAGGGAATGACGACTGATTTCGGTTTGGCGAAGCAGCTAGTCAAGGAGGGCGAGGAGCGCGGAGTTAGATTCTGTGTTGCGCAGAATTATCGCTACCAGCCGCTGCAACAGACAATCAAGCAGATCCTTGATGAGGGAACGTGCGGTGCGCCTGCAATTGTTGACCTGATTCACCATCGCTATCGCCCGGAACCACGCACGCTCAACTATCTCAACGCCATGATCTGGGACATGAGTTGCCATCATTTCGATAATCTCAACTTCTGGTTCGGTCCGATCAAGACAATAACCGCGCGGACATTCAACACACCGTGGAGTCGATATCCTTACGATTCAGGGGTTTACGCGATTTTCGAGTATGAAAACGGAATGGTGTGCAATTACGGCTTAACCCATTGTGCCCAAAATAGCTCATATCACCTACGTATGCAAATGGAGCGAGGCTCCCTCAGGGCGTATGATGTAGAGGGAATCGAATTGCAACCGACAGGCGGCAGCCAGACTGAAACGATTGAACCACTGTCTTTACCGCGCAGTGAGCAGCTGGTCCTTGATGCGTTAAGGGATTACATCCGCGATGGGGTCGAACCAGGTATCTCAGGAAGAAGTAACCTCCAAACGCTCGCCCTTTGTCAGGCAACCTGTGACGCTGCAAGTACCGGAACGATTATCGAGGTTGCAGATCTACTTGAGGGGTAAGGACGAGAGTCGTTTCCAATCAATATATCGAACGTTGCAAATTTCCGAGAAAATCCTATGTCAGTCAGCACCCAATATCCATACCGAGACTTCATCCTAATTACCAACCCGATTTCGGGAAAAGGTGCGGCGACGGAGGTCGCGGAACAAGCGTTTCAGCGGCTCACGGCGGAAGGGCACACGGGGCGACTGCAATTGACCACTCAAGCCGGTGATGCGAACCGTATAGCACGGGAGAGCATTGAAAACGGTGGACGCTGGATTATCGCATGTGGCGGCGATGGTACAATCCACGAGGTCGTCAATGCAGTTGCAGAGAAGCCGGACGTGGTGCTTGGCGTTCTGCCGTGCGGGAAGGGCAACGATTTCGCAGAGGCGTTGAAGATTCCTACAAAGCCGGTGGAAGCGATTGAAGTGCTATTGAACGGGGCTACGCGCCAGGTTGATCTGGGCAAAATCGGAGACCACTATTTCGATACGATTGTAACGTGCGGTTATGACGCAGAGGTGAGTAGGCGTGTCACGGAGGAGGGAGCGCCTTTCTCAGGCACAGCCTCTTATGTCTATACGGCAATCACGACGCTCTTCCGTTACCGATCTCCTGCCGCTCGTATCAAAGGCGACTTCGGTATTTACGAAGGAGAAATCCTTCTCACTGCCACCGGGATCACCTCCAGTTATGGTGGTGGGATGAAAATCGTGCCGGAAGCAATTATAGATGACGGGCTATTCGACGTGTGTATTATCGAACCCGTTCCCCATCGTACCGTTTTGCGCTTGCTTTTGACCCTCTTCTGGGGCGGACATGCCGGACATCGCGCTGTCCAGATGCACCGCACAAAAACACTGACCATCGAGACAGATCCACCGATACTTCTTTACGCGGACGGAGAACGGGTCTGCTACACCCCTGCGACGGTTGAAATAATCAAACGTGGTCTGACCGTCATCGCACCCCCGGAATGATGCACACTGCTGCTCGAAAGGCTCAAAAATTCTGCAGCGATTCAATACAACCGTTGTGCCGCAAGCTGTTCTTCATCTATTTCCACGCCCAATCCAGGTCCTTCTGGAACAATGATATGTCCCTCTTCATAGCGTACCTTCTCCCTAACAATCTGTTCGTAATAAACCAATGGTCCCGAAGGATAGCACGGAAAATCGAGGTTAGGCATCGCCGCCGCCACATGCGCCCGCGCTGCGGTGCCGATGGAGAGTTCCACAGTGCTGCCCAATAACGTCTTGATGCCGAACAGTTCAGCTAACCCAAATACTTTTTGACAGGCGGTCATTCCAGAATATCCCACACCGAGGTTGAAAATATCTACCGCTTCGTGCTGTGCTAATCGCACAGCGACATGGGCTTCCGATGCATGCTCACTGATCGGCACGTCGACCGCTTGTTTCACAGCGATAAAGTCCTCAATAGGAGCGTTCTGGCGTCCTTTCACAGGGGATTCAACAAGATTGGGCTTAAATGCTGCAAAACGACCAATAATATCAATCGCAGTTTCCACGTCAAACCGTCCACTTGCGTCTAAGGCATTAATCTCGACCCCATCTCCCCAACGCTGCCGCAGTTCAGAGAGAAAACGTTCATCCAGCACTAAATCGGCACCGAAATAGTAGCGAATTGTCGGATGGCCTTGGTCTTGCAATTTTTCAATGCGCTGTAAGTTCGCTTCTACATCCGCCTCAATCTGGCACGGTGCAAGCGGATAGGCAAAGGGAATTCGTTCGCGGTATTTGCCTCCGAACAGTTGGTAAATTGGCACATCTAACGCCTTACCGATAGCATCGTGTAATGCGATGTCTATGCCAGGGAGGACCTGATGCTCCCACTCCTGTTGTCCCAGATCCACCTGGATTGCCGTCAGATCAAACGGGCTGCGTCCGAGGAGCAAAGGCTCCAACCGAGCTGCCAACTCATTAACCGCCGCCGGGGTAGGGTCGAAATTAACATCCGACATCTCACCCAATCCTGTGATATTAGCATCGGTTTGCAGCCGAACAATGATGTGGTGAGAGATTGCCTTCTCCGAATCGGAAGGACAGGTTCGCCCCATCTCACGAGTTGAATAAATCGGAATCAATTCAACATTTGTAATCTTCATCTTTTCTCCTATCCACGTGATGCGTAATTAGGTCGGGCATCCCCAATCGCGCCTGGTTTCAGAACGGACGGATCCTCTCGGACTTGCCCGACCGTTTCACCCAATTCGATATCAGGTAGGCTGGCTGTAGGTCGAGATTCATATCTCGACACCCAAACGTCAACAGAACTGTTTTTTGATCTTATGTCCACTCTAAATATTCAAATCAAATAGAAAGCTATTGATGGACACGAAATTAATCGACCTCATTTATTTAGCGTTTGTTTTGATGTTAGTTACAACCAACTTTCACGATGTCCAAGCATCGGAAACAGAAGCCCAACCACCAGACCTCCGAACGCGCAAATCCGGCAGTGACTGGGACCGCTTCTTAGGCCCTACAGGAGACAGTAAATCCCCCGAAACCTCCCTCCTCACCTCTTGGTCACCAGCAGGTCCACCTGTTGTATGGGAAAAAGAGATCGGGAGCAGCTACGGGGCCCCAACCGTTGCCCAAGGAAGATTGTTCATGTTCGATCGTTATGACGACTTTGCTCGCTTAACCTGTATGAAAAGTGAGACCGGCGAAGAACTGTGGCGATTTGAGTATCCGACGGACTACGAAGATCTGTATGGCTATAATAACGGTCCGCGAACCTGTCCAGTCGTTGATGGGAACCGCGTCTATATTTTTGGTCCTGAAGGCATGTTACACTGTGTGGCTGTTTCAGACGGCAAACCTTTGTGGAACATTGATACTACCACGAAATTCCACGTCATCCAGAACTTTTTCGGTGTCGGATCCGCTCCAGTGGTCGAGGGTGAGCTGCTAATTGTCCAAATTGGCGGCTCACCGCCGGGTCACGCCAAGAATCTACTTTCCGCCCGTGGTCCGGTTCAAGGAAACGGCAGCGGTATTGTTGCTTTCAACAAATGGACCGGTGAAGTTGTCTACCGAATCACCGATGAACTGGCGAGCTATACAACTCCAACACTTGCGACCATCAATGGCCGCCGATGGTGTTTCACCTTTACTCGTGGTGGCTTGGTCGCCTTTGAGCCACGTTCCGGAACCGTGGATTTTCACTATCCATGGCGTTCTAAAAAGTTTGAGTCCGTCAACGCTTCCAATCCGGTCGTTGTTGGCGATCTGGTCTTTATTAGCGAGACATACGGTCCGGGAAGCTCTCTTCTGAAAGTCCGTCCGGGCGGATACCAGGTGGTGTGGAAGGATTCCGAGCGCCGTCGTAACAAAGCCATGCAGCTGCACTGGAGCACAGCCATCCATCACGAAGGCTATCTCTACGGTTATAGCGGACGGCATTCCAGAGGATGTGAGCTGCGCTGTATCGAGTTGCGGACAGGAAAGGTAATCTGGTCGCATCGTGTCCATGAGCGCGGATCACTGCTCTATGCAGACGGACACTTCGTGAGTTTGGGCGAATTCGGCACGTTGACCCTGATTCGCCCCAATCCAAAAAAAATGGAGGTCGTCTCACAGGTTCTGCTGACCGACGAAACCGGTGATGGACGGATCAAATATCCTGCATGGGCAGCGCCGGTCCTCTCAAACGGCTTTCTGTATCTCCGAGGAAAAGATGGTCTAATCTGCTTGGACCTACTCCCTAAAGACGAATAGGTAACTGGGGAACGATTTTATCAATCAATCCGCTCACCCGCCTTCCCATTCACCAGCAGACGAACAGAACGTCCGAATGTATGGACGAACAATTCTCCCTTCTCTTGAAGATGCCATCTCTCTAACAGACAGTCGTCGAATGATCGGACATCAACCTCAATCGCGTCATCAAAAATCTTCACTTTCAAATCTTCCACAATTGATTTGTGCTGATGATCGAGGGCGTCCGCAATGCGCAAAATAGCAGCGAGCCGGCTCACCTGCTCCTTTTCAGTATACGAAAGCCTCTGAAAATGCGAATGGGAAGGTTTTTGTGGGTCGGGGAATGCTTTTCGATGGTAACGCGCGATATTGGCAACCAACTCAAGTTGTTTTGCGTTGAGTCCAACAATCTCCGAATTCCGTATCAGGTAATAAGAGTGTTTATGATGCGACAACGGGTTAACATACCCGCCAATCTCATGAAGTACCGTCGCCACACTCAGTAGCATTCGCGATTCTGAGGACAAGTGATGGATCGGTTGCAACTGATCAAACAACAGTTCCGCTAAATAACGTACCTGTTTGGCGTGTCCCAGGTGGAAGCGATATTTGCTGCCGAGTGCCATCGCTGCTTTGATAATCTCTGCTTCTTCTGAAGTCTCGTCCCATGAGTTTCTGTGGCGATCTGCCATCTCAGCAAGCAATCCGTCCTTGAGGCCAACATTTGCGGCGTAAAGCCCTCTCGCCCCAATCACATTGCTTACCACCTCTGTGAGCACGAGTCCGGCAGGTAGAATAACATCCGCACGGTCCGGCGCCATACCGTAGCGTTCCATACGTTCCTGCACACTCAGTCTCGAAATATCTCTGACAAAACGTTGAAAATCCCGCAATGGAATGAAACGCACGTCTCTGGAGAACTCGTTGTTCTCTGGATCTAAGACTCCAAGCTGCTGCCCGAATTCTTCAACATTTCCGCCGGTGCCAAGCACTATGTCAATGTCGTATCTGTTGATCGCATCCAGTGTGGTTTCGAGTAGTTGCTCCATATACGCCCTGAGCAATAAGATCTGTAGATCTGAGATCGTATCTGTCCGCAGGAAGGTCTCCTGTAGCCGCACGGTTCCCAGCCGAAGACTGTTAGAGTAGACAATCGATCCGTGATCAATCACATCGAATTCGACACTTCCACCACCGATGTCGATAACCAGGGCAATCCGATTCCGAATATCGACCTTACGGGTCACCGCGAGTTGAACGAGGCGCGCCTCTTCGCCGCCGGAGATCCGTTCCAACTGCACACCCGAACTGTTGTAGATGCGGTTCACGAGGTTGTCACCGTTGACGGCTTCGCGTGTTGCGCTGGTGGCAATTGCACGTGTGCTGTGGACCTTCATCCTGTCAATCACTTCACGAAACTCACCAAACGCCTCAATTGCTTTTTCAATCGCTTCATCGTTTAGAAATCCCGTCAAGAAAACCTCATGTCCTAAGCGGACCGGTGCCCGATGCTGATAGGCCTCTTCAATAGTTCCATCAGCCTTCACTTCAACAATCTTTAGCCGTATCGCATTCGATCCAACATCTACTGCCGCAAGTGTAGCACTCTCCATATTCTCTCCTTATCTCTATATATGTCAAAATATTAGATGATTCCATAGCTGATTGTCAAGTTGAGAATTGCTTGGGTTTCTCCCTTAAGCTATGCTAAAATAACCCAAATTCCCAATTATAATGAACGTTGTAAACAGGGTGAACGGGACTACACCGCTCACAGTGAATTAACGACTCTAAGCCTATCCGTATACAGTGGTTACGGCATATTACTTTGAAGTCTGAGCATATAATATTTGCTGCGTAAAGCATGATACATAGGGAATAAATTTTTACGCACTACTCGTTACGCGTTATTTTTTTTGGAACAAGTATGACTTTCAAATCCCTTACTTACTGGTGTTGGTTCGTTACACTAACGCTCCTCGCCTTGATTCTTGCAAATATCCCCCTGCTTAATCTCCTCGCATTCGAATTTTGTGCCATCCTCGCTTTCGCGATCTCATTTGCAGGGGCGCATACCGTTATAACGGGTGTCGCCAACCTGAGACAGCGCACACAGTCATTAAGAGGCACCGCCGCTCAGATGGTTATGTCAACTTTTTGGCGAGCGTTTGGGATCAACCTGACACTGCTGGTTATGCCGTTAATCATCATCCTGCTTAACGCCTTCCGCGTAAAGAATTGTGACTTCTTGGAGGGGTTCGTCTTCTTTCTCCTCCTGCCTGTCATCAGTTGCGCCTATGCCACTGCCTTGGGTATATTTTATGGGTTATGGTTGAAGAGACGCTGGGCGGCGTATCTCGCTTATCTCGGTTATATCTTTGCCACGCTCCTTGCCCTCGCGTACAATCTCATCTTTCATCCACCTGTTTTTGGTTACCATTCAACCTTCGGTTACTTTCCGGGACCCATCTATGACGAACGGATCGCCATATCCGGTCCCCTGCTGATAGCGCGTGGCACGACACTGCTGTTGGCGTGGATTTTTATGTCGCTCGCGATTAACACGTTGGAGGTTGGTAGGCATACCCAACTCGAGCCAAGACTTAATTGGAGAAATCTATACCGCTTCAAGCCACGGTTTGCAGACCTGAACCATCGAATTCGCCTCATTGCCCTGATAGCTCTGTTTGGACTGATTTTCCTATTTCGCGGAGAGTTGGGCTTGCGTCCAACACGGGGATATATCGAAAGCAAGTTAGGGGGCATGAAGGAGACTGCGCACTTCAAAATCTATTATGAGCAGGGATCAAAGGTTGAGGAAGAGATGGAATGGATCGCCCAAGACCACGAGTTTCGTTATGATCAGTTAATCCACTACTTCCAGATACGACCTACCAAAAAGGTTCAATCCTACATCTACACCTCTCCCGCACAGAAAAAGCGACTCGTAGGTGCGCGTGGCACATCAGTTGAAGATCCGCTCGGATATGGCTTTCACATCAACTACGAGGATTTTCCCCATCCCGTCATGAAGCACGAATTGGCACACGCTTTAACGGCAGATTGGCATCCATTTCTGAAAGTCAGTCTCAAAATCGGATTGCATGAAGGAATTGCTGTTGCCGCAGATTGGAGTGAAGGAAAATTGACAGCGCATCAGTGGAGTCGGGCGATGCAACAACTGGATATTGCCCCGGAGATGAGCCAGATCATGGGGCTCGGTTTCTGGGGACAAGCTTCAGGGCAAAGCTATACACTGGCGGGCTCTTTTGTACGCTTTCTCGTCGAAACGTATGGAATCGAAAAAGCGAAGCGCGTCTTTCCAACCGGGAATTTTGAGGAGGTTTACGGTAAATCCTTAGCAGAACTTGAGCGGGAATGGAATGAGTTTCTGCAAACGGTTCCGTTGACAGAGGCAGATTTGGAGATCGCAGCACACCGTTTCAACCGTCCAAGTGTCTTCCAGAAGCCGTGCGCCCACGAAATCGCTCAACTCTCTTCCGAAGCTTGGCGAGCATATCAGCGAACGGATATGACCACAGCAGTTCGCCTCTTTGAACAGGTCTACCAATTTGATCCGGATAATCCGCGCCATCTGCGTGGACTCATGTACGCACACTATCATACCGGAGATTACTCCTCAACCTTGGAATGGGCATCAAGAATTATCACACATCCCCAAGCAAGCATGAACCGGGTTGCGGAGGCGAAAAATGTTGAGGGGAACGTCTATTGGCAGCGCGGGGAGCGTGAAAACGCCCGTTCACGGTATCAGGAGGTCTTCGTACTTCACACCTCTGATGCGCTTGATCGAGAGGCACAAGCCAAGCTTACAACACTTGCTCTTGGCTCACCTGATGTCGAGGATAAAATCAGGCAAGTCCTCATCGGCCAGTCATCGAACCGACTGAAGATGACACTACTGCACGAAGTGATTGATGCGTTGCCGGAGTGGGGATTAGGGCACTATCTGATAGGGCGACAGCTCTATTTCGATCAGGAGTATGCTGCCTCAAACCAGTATCTGTCAAAAGCTGCTTCTCTGGAATTCCCACCCCATAGCCTCGTAGTCGAGAATATACGGCTTATCGGTGTGAATTCGTATCGGCTCGGAGAATATGAGGAAGCCCTTGAACAATTTCACCGAATTGCTACCAATAACACACTGCCCCTCGGTACGATTCACAGAGCAAGGGATTGGATTGAACGGTGCGAATGGGCAATGGAGTAACCGACTCAAGCAGCAGATTAGCGAACAAACTACAATAGGGCACCGTGAATAACTGGGGCGTGTTGACGTTTATGTGGAATTGTCTGTAGCCGTAGGAGCGGGTCGATTGTGATTGCAGGTCGTGATTCACATCTCGACACTGAGAAGGCGATTTCAAGACACCGCTCTCCGAAGTCCTAAATCTTTTCCGATCCGTGAACAAAGGGTTACAGCCCCTAATTGTAATCGTAGGAGCGAGGTTTCCTCACCCGTTGATTAACACTATGGGTTGAGCACGTAGGTTGGGGTTAACGGTAATAGCGGCAGCCTATCAATGACAATAGGAGCCACGCTTCTCAATACCACCCTTTAATATAACCAGATACAGCGAAACCCAACACTATATTATCACCATAGGGCGTACATGCTACCCGACTGTACTAATGAACAAATGGTTTTCACGTTTCACGCATCACGTTTCACGCCTTATGCAATTTATGCCTACCAACTCGCGATGAAATCCTCCACATCGAAATTAACCGGCATGTCAGTCAGCAATAACCGGTCCTGTCGAGACTCCAAGTTCGGGACAGATCGCTCTATCTCCCCCTGAATTTTGCCATAGAGTGTCCCAAATCGGGTCCAGAGCAAGTCAGCTTCTTCTAACGAAAAGCGGCGGGAAAAATCCTCGAAGAGATAGAAATTGAGCCGATGCTCCGAAATAGCGTCCACACGCTCCTCCAATGGTAGGCTAGCGGCATCGGGTTGTTTCAATGTGCGTGTCTTTTGCACCAATTTTGATAGGTACACCACGCATACCATCCGCGACGCTTCCCCGGGATGGAGCGTGGCCAGCCCATTGCGAAACCCCTCCGCATTTTTGTCCAAGATAGCACGGAAAGTCATTTCGACCACATCACACTCGTCTTCGTGCAGTTGGGAGAAATGTGCAAACTGCTCTCGCGTCCCTGGAGGCATACGTCGCGCGAAATCTGGATGCCAATAAAAGTGGTTGACCATGGGGTAAACGGGACCGCCGAAAGCCCGATAGCCGAGATGCACCGTGCGCCGTAACTTCGCACTGTAGTTGCTCCCCCAATGCAGCATCATGTGGGTATAGACAATACCGTCTCCCGCTTTGAGTTCCACCGGCATCCCACCCGGTATAGGCTCACGCCCCTTTGTTGCCAAATGTCGATTTTCTGCCGCTGTGTTAGGGCGTCTGTGGCTTTTTGGCACCACCCAAAACACACTGTCATCATAGAGGGGGATATTCCATTGAACGTAGCCCGGCGCGTTTTCAAGCACATCCATCTGCATACCGCGTAGTGGAGCCTGCCCAACCGGATCAATATCCCTGTGCCAGCTAGCCGGACCGTGGTCCCGCACCGGACTGCACATCAGTGCCATCAGCGTTGGCGAAGCCTCCGGTGCCTGCATCACCTGTCGGCTGACACCCAAAGTGTTTTCATGCAGACAAAACTCCACCGCTTTAGCCGTCGTTTTGTCCGCGACACCATCGAAAAACACACGCGGTTGCGCAGCAGTTTCCCAATAGCCCCCCGGTGGATCGTCAGGCTTGCGCTCCTGCGCCCAAATAACCTTCTGTCGCTCGACCAGTGTTTCGTAGCAGTTACGGAGGTCATCTAACTGTCCTGGCGGGATAACCTCGCGTAGGATGATATACCCATCATCAAGCAACTGTTGTGGATTGACCTGCATGGTTAGCTTCCCTTTTTTTCCTCAGAGATGATGAATTGAACTACACCTTCGATTCCAGAATTTGCATGACCTCAAAGACAAGACCGTTAGGGGAGCGATAGAAGGAAATTCGCCGTGCCCCAAAATCGGTGCTTATCTCTACCGGCTCAAGGAGCACCTCTGTTCCTAACGCTACCAGCCGTTGATATGCTTCGTCCAAGTCGTCCACCTCAAAAACTGCGTGTGTCAACCCCGGCATAGGTGGTTGAGCCAGCTTATCCTGAAAGACCGGTTTTGGTGTCAGAAACAGACGGGTGCCGCCAAACTCCATCAGCGCGTGGGGATGGTCTCCATCCGCCCTTATACGGGAACCACGGCTCAGGAGCTTGCCACCCAACTCCTCAAAAAAGCTGATCTCGGCTTCCAGGTCTTCGACCTTGATGCCGATGTTCCAAAGATTTGCCTCCATCATTTCTTCTCTCTATCGACTTACAGGTGCCCCCGTGATATACGCTTTAGTGATGTCAATAATGAGCGCAGTATCGTGGCGCGCGTCTACGATCGATGAACGTGAGGGGATGCCCTCGGTGATGCACTTGTGGAAATGACGCAGCTCGCGGGTGAACCCACTTTCCCACGGAATCGCTGGCTCCTTGTAGAAACTATTCCCCTCCGCATCGATGCCCTGCACAACCAGTTCTGTCAGGACCCGACGCGAAAAACCGGTTGGGTACGAGAGGATCACGCGCTTGTCTTCGCTGTAGACTTCAAGGGTCTGCTTAAAATCCCATAACTTGTTCAGATCTACTCTACTAACCACACAGCGCGCGCCGTTGGGGTATTCCAAAATGGTCGTTATCGCTCGACGGTCGTTCCAAACCTCTGTGCTGACGACTGCGCTTGGAACACCTATCATGGTCCGTAAGCTATAAAGGTCGTGGATAAGACCGTAGGCGATGCCGCAGGATTCAGCAGCCTCGAAAAGATCTCCAAACGCATCACGCCGCGCAGCTCTGGACGCTTCCCGTCGTTCTTCCATCATAGTGGGGGGCAGATCGTTGAACTTCTTGACCTTAAAATGACTCAAGTGGAGTTCGTTGCTCGGATGCAGGTGATTGGTCTGGACAAACCGGATGTCGTCCATGGCATCGACTTCACGTTTCGCCATTTCAAATGCAGGTTCATATACCTTCATGTAGCCGGCTTGACCAACCTTCCCCGATTTTCGCGCCGCATCAATCATAGCATCGGCTTCCTGCAAGGAACTACAGATAGGTTTTTCAATGAACACATGCTTCCCTGCCTCGAAGGCTTGCACCGCTGCCTCTGTCTTAGGATCTGTGTGACAGAGCAACACCGCATCGATATCCGCCGCTAGCATATCTCGAATATCAGTCACATATTTCGGAACCTTGAACCTACGGGCTACATATTCTGCTTGTCCCGGCGATACATCGCAGACGATGGGCACTTCAAATTCATCGTCAAGCTCAAGCAGATTGGGAAGGTGCTGAACTTGGGCGATTGCACCGCATCCAACAACGCCGATTCGTACGAGTGACATAATCTCTCCCTCCATTCTCAGGATACGGATCTCAACGGTAGACGTGGAGTGTTCCAGCTCGCGGGGTAAGTATGTTCCACTCTGCTGCCAATTCATTGACCTTTTTGAAGGTTTCTAACAGCGGTTCCCACATGATGTCTCGTATCTCGGCAGCAGCTTTCTCGTCGCCCTCCGCCAACGCCCGCTTCAGGGCAGCTGCCATCTGTTCCTGAATCTGAGCACTGTTCTTTGCCACGGCAGCCACCGAATGCGCAGTATCGACATGTTTATCAATCAGTACGTCAATCGGTGTGGTTGAGTCCGTCTCCATGTCATAGTCGCTGGACGGTCTGAACTGGGGCGGGAGTCTTTCCCCGTCGTCGGAATACTGGGTGTGGGTGGGCTGGATATGCGGCGTCACCGAGAGATACATATACACCGGTTCGTCCCCAAGAACCCGCACCGAATGCGGTTCATCCGCAAGGGCATAGCACATCTGTCCGGGTCCAAGTTCTTTCGTCACGCCGCTGATGCGGAACTCCACCCGTCCTGACAGAATAATGAAGATCTCATGTCCCAAATCGTGGGTGTGGAATTTATCAAGCGATCCCGGTCCCGGCTCCATGCGACAAAATCGAGCCCGTATCTGCGGGGTTACCAAGATATTGCGGATGTCTTTACGACAGTCATAGACAGTGAAACCCATGGTTCTCTCCTCTCTAAAGTACCCTGAGTTGCTAACGGTGCGTAGGTTGGCTGAACGATAAGTGCGAATTTATATCCAGCAAAATAGAAACTGCGCTTTTTCAACAATGCCTTTTTGTGCCAAGGTAAGGTGAAACTCAACACTACACCCACATAGGTCGGACGTCTTGCCCTGTCCACCCCTATCCCGGCACAGCGCCATGTAGATAGAGATTCACATCTCGACACGCTATTTCAGCAGATCCTAATTTTCAGGTGTATCAAAGCCGAGGGCGGCATCAATGTCCGCTTGGTACTGCTGGACTTCGCCGGACAGCATGGCTTCCATACTCACGGAGTGCTTAGCCAGAGCAGATTCGTATGCGCCCACTATTGCTGCAACCGCTTTCATACCACCCTCGCCGTCCACTTCGGGACCTGTTCCGTTAAGGATTGCCTCGCCGAAATCGTGGTATTCGATAGCCAAATGTTTAGCATCAACCGCAAAGACCGCGTGGTCCACATCAGTTGGCGGTTCGTACTCGACCCCGTGCTTCCCGAAAAGTCGCTCGGTTATTTCATTGAGTTCAAACTGTGGCAAAAGCGGTAGAATCTCTTTACCCTTCAATTCCCTACCCTCTAGGCGCAGCACCACTGGTCTGCCATTGCGTTCGCCGGGTGCGTACACAGCTCCGAAACGACCGTGAACACTCCGTTCCCAGCCTTGGCTTCCACGCCCTCCTCCGACATACGAAAGTTGAACCACCGCCCCTGACGTCATTGTGTACAGTGCAATGACCGAATCCTCACCAGTCGCCTCGACGGTTTCCGGATAAGTCTTGGCGCGTTCCCGATACGAAATCAGCGGATGGTCAGCATGATCTGGCTTGCGACGCACAGGTTCAACGATAAGCCCTTGACCAAAGATCTCACGGTATTCACCCATATAGTAGCGGATGATGTCGGCGTAGTGTACTCCCATGTCCAAGCCGATTGCGCCCTTCTCCTTGAGATGACGCCAGGGCGTGATAGCCATAGAATCGTCGCCACCGAGAGATGTCTGAATCATAAGGTAGGGGTCGCCTAACAGTCCGTGGTCGATAATGGCTCGTACCAGTCTGTTGGGCGTGTCCCTGCGGTAGTTCTCCGCCGTTGCGAGGACTGCACCACCGCGTTGAGCGGCTTCAATCATCGCCTGACACGCACGCACAGTAATGCCTAACGGCTTCTCAACCATCGTATGCTTCCCCGCCTCGAGTGCTGGCACACCCACCGCGTGGTGAGTCGAACCGTCGGTGACCACATCGACCGCAGCGATATTGGGATGGGCGAGGACCTGGCCCAAATCATCGAAAACCATCGGTTTCTTACCCAGCAGTCGCTCGGCTTCATTCGCTACTAACGCTGCATTCTCGCGCCGAATGTCACAGACGGCTACTAGATCGAGATTCCCGATACCACTCTCCTGGAGTTCTTTATAACCCATGACATGACGATGGCCCATGCCACCACAACCCACGAGACAGATTGGAACTTTTTCCATTGTGATCTCCTTGTTATCGGTCTCCCTTTGACCGGACGCAACAGAATGGGCATATTAGAGAATCATCGCGTGTTAAAAAGCAGTCCTTTCCAGATAACTATGAGGAGGCGAAGTCGATATGAGGTGCGGGGTGTAAACGGTAAGCGGCATACCAGGACGGTAGCAAGTAGAGAACTTAGCCGGGAGTTCTATTGACAGGAGAAGGCGGAGCGTGAAACCCTAAAACCACTCTACTACACTGGATGTCTCGCTTGGAACGAGTTGCTGGCTTAGTATGCCATCAAACAACGGATCATCAACCAGATCCCCACTAAGAATCGGCTGCTATTGGTGCCAACTGGGCATACTGTCCGCTATAGAAGATGAGCGGTTGACCGTCGTGTGTTTCACCGGCGACAGGTTCGCCAATAAACAGATCGTGATCGCCAGCGGGAGCCACCTCAACAACCCTGCAATCCACATAAGCAAGTGCATCAGCGAGAATAGGAGCTCCAGTTTCCGCTACAGCCAATTTGAGGTCTGAGAAATCCTTGGGACCCGGTTTCGCGAACCTACGGGACAGATCTTCTTGGTCATGCCTAAGCACATTTATCGCATAACACTGACCTTGTGTCAAGTGTCCGTGCATATTGCTCTTACAGTCTACCGAAACCACGATTAGCGGTGGATCCAGCGATAGAGACATGACCGCGTTTGCCGTCATCCCCGAAATCTGTTCCCCATATCGTGTTGTGACGACCGTGACTCCCGTTGCGAAACGACCCATAATCTGCCTTTGAAGCATCGGATCAAACGCCATCATTCTCCTCCTTGGCTGCCCTTACAATGTTGGCAGCGCGGGGACAACCTCTTTTGCGAGCAACTCTTGGGACCGTCTCCATGTGGCTCTGTCGTCCCAGTCATGTGTAATCATCAGTAATGTGCCAAATCCACCAGACTGTTCCCATATCTCCTCAAGCCGACGAATACACTCCGCTGCGTCACCGATAATACAGATATTCTTGAGCACATATTCCGGCGTTACTTCGTCATCGGGGAGATCCGGATCGTGCTTCAGAATATTAAGCATATTTGCTTTCGTCAGAACAGTAATTAGATAGTCATACGCACCTATGAAACTCCCATTGATCGCGTGTTCCCACGCCTCTTCGGTCGACTCTCCGACAAAAATGCTGCGTGAGATGCGCCACTCGGAGCGATTAGGTGTAGGAAGTCCAGCATCTTCCGCACCAGCGCAGTAAGTTTCCCAATGATTTGAAAGCGTTATTCCCGGTACCAAGTTCGTGCTTATAGGCAAAAAGCCCCGCTGGCCCGCTGTCCGGGCTGCCATCGAGTTTCCTCTTACAATACTCATGGCGACAGGCGGATGGGGTTTCTGATATGGTTGGAGTAGGACCCCAATCCCACGTTCGTGATCGAGGGTTTCCAGCTTTATATCCCAGAAATCCCCTTTCAATTCAAAGGGCGGGTCCGTTTGCCACAGCTTAAGGATGATGTCGATAGCCTCAACGGTCATCAATCCCTGCGTTTTGGGGTCCGGCAAATCGAATAGCCCCCAATCCGTTGCTACGCCGCCTTGCCCAAAACCACAATTGAGGCGACCGCGAGAGAGGTGATCAAGAAACGCAAGGCGCACAGCCGTGTTGACCGGATGGTGCTGCGGGATAATCGACACACCGGTGCCGAGACGGATGTGCTTCGTGCGTGGCAACACATTGCCGATGAAAACATCGTTAGATGGAATAGGTTCCCACGCGACCGTGTGGTGCTGGCCAATCCATGCTTCGGTAAATCCCAATTCATCAGCGAGAACGATTAAATCAATGTCCTCTTCAAAGCACTCCGTCCGGTCTTTCTCCGGGGGATGCAGTGGCATCATAAACACGCCTAACTTCATCTCGTAACCTCCCATGTCTATATCTGTTGCGCCTGAGTCACCGATCATTTCCAAGTTGCGCTGGTCCGATTGCACCGAGGGTAGGTTCTACACCAGAACTCGGCGGCTGCCGGATAATACCTCTTCCCTTTGAGAGAACCTTGCGAAGGATATATCGAAGAGGCTGGGGCGGAAAATCACTTTTCTTGAATTGGATCTAACCCCGCCAACCCACGGAAGCTGTTCAGCGTCTTGAAAATTCCCTGTTCCATCGTGTATTCGGGTGTGAACCCAACCTGTTCAGCGATCGGCTCCGCATCATAATCCCATGAAATTCCAAATACACCCGGTTCAAGCGTAATCCGTGCACTGGGGACTAATTTCTTTAGGTAAGCCACGCCCTCTTTAACTGTACGAATTCCGCCTTTGACATTGAAGACACGCGTCTCAGTTGTCGGACAGGTACAGGACATCACGATGGATTTGGATACATCTTCAACGTATTGCCAATCAACTGCATCGTCGCCAAATGGGGAAACGTAGGGCTTTCCGAGCGCAGCTGCTTCAATCATTTGTGTCGAAAACGAACTCATGCCCCGGGTTCGTCCCACCCCGTAAACTGCGGTAAAACGTAACCCTATGGTGTCTACACCGTACTCATCAAAATAGTGCGAGGCATACCTCTCGTTCATAGATTTGCATGCTCCGTAGATGAACTTTGGATAATGTGGGGCGTCATTTTCGATCTGTTGGTAATTATAGTCTTCCGGCGATCCGAAAACTGCGACGCTGCTCGCCCAGACAACCCGCTTGAGACCGAAGATTCGCGCTGCCTCAAACATATTGATTGTGCCTTCACACACAATCTTCAACGCCTGTGGTGGATTGGCATTGCACGCTGGCACCTGCCACGATGCGAGATGGATAATCCGATCGACTTCGTGCTCTTGAACCGTTCGCAGTACATGTGGGAGATCTGTAATATCGCCTTGGACAAAAGTAAATTGTTCAAGCTGTTCCTCCGTCAATACCATCCGAGGGATGGTCAAATCTTCCATAAAATCGTAGACAATAATTTTCTCGCCAGCGTTCAGCAGGTCACGAATGACATAGGATCCAATGCACCCCATTCCACCTGTTATCAAATATGCCATAAACTACTACTCCTCTTGAATCATCTCTTTCTTGTATTTAGTCAGAAAATCGGTAAGGCACAGAGACGTGGTGCGTGAACACCTCTAATTTTTCTGGTGTCTCTGATAGGTTTGTCTATCAGTGGGTCTGGGGTGGATTGACATCAACAAGAATGTCGTTGCCCTCAACCTTCACGGGATAGGTTGGAAGTTTCTCCTGCTCGGGCCAGAGGCATTTTCCTGTCTTCACATCAAATTCCCACATGTGAAGCGGGCAGGTGACGACATTATCATCGAGGAATCCATAGGATAAGACGCCGCCAAGATGTGGGCAGATGTTATTCATCGCATAATAATTGCCATCGATATTGTATATACCAATAAATACGCCTTCAACCTTAACGCCGAGACAATGACCAAGCTGGACTTCAGTTGTTTCGGCAGCTTTTACAAACTGAGACATTCCAATTCCTTTCTGATTGATTCTTCACATTATGACTTTCGTGGTCGATACCTTCATTGTATCACGTCTCTCAATATTCCTCAACCTAATTTCTTGGACAAGACTCTGAAGCAAAACGGCGGGGAGGTCAAAAGACCATACGCATCAGTTTTCTCGTTTGCGGGAGGAAGAGGTAGGCAAAGTTGGTGAGAGGCAGGTCTGATGAGTCTTTGACAGTAACCTGCTGTTTGAGCAGTTCCGTAAACCCCTCAAACAGCAGTCGTAGAAAAGTTCTCAGTGAGCAAACGAAGAAGTCAACCGAACGATTCGTGAGGAAGCGAAAGGAGGACACGCCATATTACGATTTTCCAACTTTCCGGTAACATCACGCATTACACCTCACGTCTCCGTCTAAATATATCCAGTCGACCCATCCGGACGAATTGGGCAGGTGCGCTGCCAGTGAACATATTCGTTGTCTCCGATGACGTCTTCATTTATCTCCACGCCGAGACCTGGCCGATCGCGCAACTCAAGATACCCATCTTTGGGCAGATAGGGTTCATCCACCCACTCGTTCCATTCAGTGCCCGTTGGAAGGATGTATTCCAGGACCTTGAAGTTAGGTGTGGCTGCAGCGAAGTGTACATTCACTGCGGTTGCCAGCGGTCCCATCGGATTGTGGGGAGCGATGGAGACATAATGCGCTTCGGCGATAGCGGCGATTTTACGCATTTCAAGCAGGCCGCCGCAGACACAGATGTCCGGTTGAATGATGTCTGCCCCTTGCGCAGCCATTAGGTTGAGGAACTCAAAGCGTGCGTAAAGGGATTCGCCTGTTGCCAATGGAACCTGCATCTGGGAGCGTAAGCGAGACCATGCGGGAATATGTTCCGGTCTGAGCGGTTCCTCGTAGAAGTACGGGTCATACGGTGCCAAGGCGTTGGAGAGTTGCAGCGCGCGGATCGGCTCAAAGATCTTAGCATGCGGATCGAAGGCAAACTCCCAGTCGTCCGGGGTATGATTACGGATGCCTTCAAAATAGTCGGCAGCGGCAGCACAAACCCTTCCCCAGCGATTTGAGTCCGGCTCGATCGGATAGGGGCTCGTTTTGAAAGCGGTGAAGCCCCACTCTTCGTTTAATCGATGTCCCGTTTCGCCGACTTCCTGCCCATCGCGACCGCCGATGCCATGATAGACACGGATTCGATCCCGAGCAGCGCCTCCGAGAAGCATATAGACAGGCAGATTCGCCGCTTTGCCGCTGATGTCCCACAGGGCATGGTCAATTGCGGAGGTAACTGCGAGTCCTACGCCGCCTGCAGGGAATCGAAATTGCTGGTGAATCTTCATCATGATGTACTCGATGCGGCGCGGGTCTTCGCCTTTAATCATCTCAAAGATATAATCTGCAATGGGCTCAGCAGCGAGGTTTGGTCCGACAGAATAGGATTCACCCCAACCGTGGATCCCCTCATCTGTTTCGACTTTGATTAGTCCTCTTGAGCGTCCGCCGAAGCGAGCCATATAGGTTTTTATATTCGTAATCTTCATCGATGTTTCGACCTTTCTTTGTCGGAAGAGTATTGCATTCAGTCCTCATCTAAGAGGCTATCTTGGGCTTGCACCAATAGTATATGATACCTTGGGAACTTTCTGAAGCTGAACTGGTTAATCCGATTTCAGTTGTTTTGATCCTGCTTCGGTTCTAACTTCGTTCAAATTCCCTTTGAACAGATGGTCATTGTAATCCTAACCATGTTTTCTGTCAATCAATTTTTGGTGTTGACGCTCCCCATCGACTGTGGTATATTGAAATCGCTTTGTAGAGGGTACAGATTCTTATCGCATTTGGTGGAAACAGAATGGCACATCCCCCGTATATCTTATCGATTGATCAAGGCACTACCGGCTCGACAGTGCTACTCATTGACGCGCACGGGGAAATTGTCGCGCACGGTTATCGCGAATTTACGCAACACTATCCCCGTCCCGGTTGGGTCGAACACGATCCCACCGAAATCTGGGAAGTAACCCATCGAGTCATTGCAGATTTAATCGATACACACGAACCGGCGGATGAGATAGCAGCCATTGGAGTGACGAATCAACGAGAGACAACGGTGGTGTGGGAACGCAAAACCGGACAACCGATTCACCCCGCAATTGTGTGGCAATGCCGTCGGACCGCGGATATCTGTGCGGATCTGAAGGAACGCTCGCTTGAAGAGAGAATACGAGCGAAAACAGGGTTGGTGCTGGATCCGTACTTTTCAGCGACGAAGATTGCGTGGATCTTGGATCATGTCGATGGTGCACGTGAGCGCGCTGAACGCGGCGAACTCGCATTTGGAACTATTGACACGTGGTTGCTGTGGCATTTAACAGGAGGAGAAATTCACGTAACGGACTACACCAACGCGTCCCGGACACTTCTGTTCAATATTGACACACTTGCGTGGGATGACGAATTGTTGGACCTCCTGCGCGTACCGAAGTCTCTTCTTCCAAACGTGCAGACCTCTGGAAGTATTTTCGGGAGGACGAAAAATATACCCTCATTGCCGGACGGAATCCCAATTGCTGGGATTGCTGGAGACCAACAATCAGCTCTCTTCGGGCAACTCTGCACGCGGTCCGGGATGGCGAAGAACACCTACGGGACCGGTTGCTTCCTTATGCTCAACACAGGCAGACAGCGCGTCCGCTCGAGGTCCGGCTTGTTGACGACGTTGGCTTGCGGTCTTGATGAAACACCGGTGTATGCGCTTGAAGGGAGCGTGTTTATCGCAGGAGCAGCGGTACAGTGGCTGCGTGACGGGCTGCGCCTTATTGATACCGCTGCCGAGACGGAAGCAATTGCCACCAGCGTTCCAGATTCAGCTGGGGTCTTTGTCGTACCAGCCTTTACGGGACTCGGTGCGCCGTACTGGGACGCCAATGCCCAAGGCGCAATACTTGGACTGACACGGGGCGTCACTCGCGCGCATATTATCCGAGCTACCTTAGAATCAATCGCACTCCAAACAGCAGATGTAGTCACGGCAATGCACACGGATGCAGAAATTGAACTAGATCGGCTGCGAGTTGATGGCGGTGCAGTTGCAAATAATTTCCTGATGCAGTTTCAGGCGGATATATTGGGTATAGATGTGGAGCGCCCCACACGCATTGAAACAACTGGACTTGGTGCGGGGTATTTGGCAGGATTGACCGTGGGTGTGTGGACGGGACCCCACGAATTGGAATCCCATCGAAAAGTTGATACGGTCTTTTCGCCACAGATTGATAGCGACCAACGACAAGAGAAACTTGACGGTTGGAAGGATGCCGTCCGAAGGGTCATGAACTAACATGCGCTTACAGTGGAAGTACGCCCTCATTATTAATCTATCCGTTCTGATAATTCTCGCTGCTTTCTACATGCTTCTCAATATTAAAGCTGTAGATGACCTTGGAGACCTTTACGAAAAGGGCATAACGCGCGGCGCGATTTTCAAAGAGATTACAGAGAAAACCATTCGCCCGCTGGTGGAACAGAAAATGGCGTCCAAAGAAATTGCGGAGCAGACCGTTCAGCCGCTTGTCGAAGACAAGATTGAGGATAGGCAGACACTGTACAGGGAAAAACTTGAAAATGCCCTCCGAGAATTGAAAGTGCAGAAGCCAAATGAGATGCAGGATGTTTTGGACATAAATGTAACCTTCGGAATGGATGCTAAGATCCAAGCAAGTTTAATTCCAAATAAGGGGGTGAATGACCACATAAATCTGACCGCTGAAGGGGTACACGAAATAAGAAAAAAAGGCTTTGAGCTCTACAGGACGCCTCAAATTAATGGCAGAGATGCCACCGCAGTTATCATTCCCTATTCGGTTGAAATTGTTGGAGAAGAATTTGACACAGAACCGATCGACGGATTTATTCAAGCACTTTTTGCAGGACCTGATCTCGCTAATCATCTCTCCCGTCTGCGTGCTATGCTCCTGATCTCCATTATCGTTGTGAGCGTCCTGCTGGTGATTATCATTGATATGATGACCACGCGCTTAGTGCTTCGTCCTTTACAAGGTATGATGGAAATTATCAGACGTGCAGAAGCTGGAGACCCCGAATCGCTGCCACAGTCCTACTCCTCCGACGAGATTGGACGTGTAACTTACAGCCTCGTGCGGATGTTGAGGCAACTGACGGGGACACACTCAAAGCGAATCGCCGCACTTCAACAATTCGCTGCGGGTGTCGCTCACGAGATCCGTAACCCGCTGAACACTATTGGGATGACCGCCCAACACCTGCGAGATCTCTTCTCACGTAACAATATCAAACCCAGCGATGTTGCGGAAGCGCGGGATCTTCTTGATATTGTCAACTTTGAAATTGAACGCTTGCAACGAATCTCTGAGCAGTTCGTCACCTTGAATCGGCCTAAAACGCTTGATCTCGAATCCACGGATCTCAATGGACTCATAGACCAAGTCATCGCAGAATTTAAGCTCATGACCGAAAATGCCCAGGTCACGATTGTCACCAACTACACTACAGATTTACCACAACTGCAACTTGATCCCGGCTTGGTCCAGCAGACGATGTTCAACCTGATACAGAACAGCATTCAAGCCATGCCCAAAGGTGGCAGAATTTACATTAGCACAAAGCGGATTCAGACACTTGCCGATCAAGGGGTCGAGATTGAAGTTCGTGATACAGGTGTCGGTATTGCCTCCGAAATACAAGAGCGGATTTTTGATGCTTATTTCACTACGAGGGAGAGTGAAGGGGGAATGGGGCTCGGGCTTGCACTCGCGCACCAAATTATCACGGCACACCAAGGAAGGATCGAACTCAAAAGCCAAGTCGGTATGGGAACAGCATTTCAAATCCAGCTGCCAATTAAAAATCCCACTGACCACCCATCCGATAAATCCACAAGTCGTAAGGAGGAGTAGGTATGCCATCAATACTGATTGTTGATGATGACCAGGGTCAACGGACTGTTTTGCAGACCATACTAAAACGCGAAGGCTACACGATAGAGACGGCTGAAAATGGCATCGTTGCTCTCGAAAAAATTGAAGACAACCTCTTTGATGTCGTTGTGAGCGATATGCGGATGGCTCAGATGTCAGGCAGAGAACTGCTCCATGAAATTAAAGGAAGAGATCCAGATCTCCCTGTGCTGATTGTCACAGCCTACGCTGAGGTGAACGACGCCGTGGATTTGGTAGCCCGTGAAGGGGCTTTCTATTACCTTGAAAAACCGATCCAGATCGATGCCCTCAAAAAGGAAATTCGCCGTGCTATTGAGATGCGACACGGCTTAGCAGATGATGACTCCAGCGAGGAGACCTCCGTTCAGGAAGTTCATTTTGAAGGAATCGTCGGGCAGAGTGATCGTATGCGTCAACTGTTCAAGACCATGTCCCGTATCATCCATCGCGGTGTCAATCAAGTGCTAATCACAGGTAAGACGGGCACCGGAAAGGGGATGGTCGCGAAAGCAATTCATGAGTACGGAAAACGTAAGGATAAGCCGTTCCTGCAGATTAACTGTGGGGCTGTGCCCGAAACCCTGATTGAGAGTGAACTCTTTGGGCATGAAAAAGGCGCGTTTACCGATGCGCATCGCCAAAAGGCAGGTGTCTTTGAAGCGGCAAATGGTGGAACCGTTTTTCTGGATGAAATTGGCGATCTGTCTGTTCATACGCAGAGTAAGCTCCTCCATGTTTTGCACGAAAGAGAGATCATGCGTGTCGGTGGCGTCGAGCGGCTTAAAGTCGATGTATGTATCCTTGCTGCTACCAACAAAGATCTACAAGCTGCTGTTGACGAGGGGGACTTCCGCGAAGATCTCTTCTTCCGGCTGAATGTCATCCCGCTGCATCTTCCCGAGCTCCAAGAACGAAGCGATGATGTTGGGATTTTGGTTGACTTCTTCCTCCAGAAGTTCGGACAAGAATATCCCGATATCGAACCCAAACGCGTGACACCGAGGGCGATGTCCCTCCTCCGACGGTACGAGTGGCCCGGGAATGTGCGTCAGCTTGAGAACTATCTCCACAGAATCTTCGTGCTGTTAGAAAACGAGGTCATTGATCTGGAAGATCTTCCGCCCGAAATCTCGGATAGTTCGTTGCCCCCAGGAGATTGCCCGGTAGAAATCCCTGCGGATGGCGTCGCGCTTGAGGAAATCGTGAAGGAATACATTCGGGTCGCCTTGACACAGACTGTTGGCAATCAGACCAAAGCCGCTGAGCTTCTGGGAATTTCGCGCCGCCGCCTTCAAAACCGAATGCAGGGTTACGGATTTAATAGCAAGGACTTTAAGGGTTAGAACCGCGTGGAACTTCCATCGCCTCCATTGTGCAGTCTCTTTTTGCATGATGAACCTAATCAGGCTGTTGCCCTCTATGACTGTCCGTCAACTGATAGCACTCACCGGATAACCTCTCACCCATTCAGCAATACGGCTCCCCGATACCTACCACCTCGCGTGACCTATTTAGGGTTTCAGGTAACAACCCCAAACCGGCTGGCACTGACAATCCTAAGTATCAGGAGCTATTCAACTGTTCAATCACCGGCAGGTTCAGACAGGATGGGTATTCTTTGCCGTGGTGAACAGCGTTGCGGGCAATGATCGGTTCGCTGTTTGACCACGGCGGCGCTAAGGTGTTCGGATGCGGAAAAATCCGTGGAAAATCGCTGCTCGTAATGAGTAGACATATCCGTGATCCAGCCGGAAACACATAAGCCGTTTGCCCCATCTGCAAGCGAATACGGGTGATATCATCGGACACAAGCGGTTGTGGGTCTGCCCAATTTTCCCGATAGCGGCACCGCAGCGACCCAATCGTAAGGCACGTTACAGCACCAGACAGCTCTTCGACACAAAACTTGGCAACGAAGTCGGTATCGACCGCATCGCTCGAAATGCAGAGATCAAGCGTAACTTCGCCGACTACACTCAACGGTGCGTCAAGTTTTTGACTTCGATAAAAGAGTAGATCAGACCTATCAAGCAGCGGACGTTGATCGACCGGCCCCAGATGTTCGAGCCCCCAATAAATGGGCCCACCGTGTGTTGGAACAGGGTCTCGCGGATCATACACATAGCCGTCAGTAACGCTGCCATCAGAACATTCCTGCGTTAATACCCCGTCCCCTGTCCCCATGTTTGCACTGCCACCTGATTTGAGATGCCATGATTGCTCTACCGCTTCCGGCGGCGGCCAGTCCTGTAGAGAGATCCACCGATTCTCTCCCATCAGGAAAATTTTCACGGGTGCTTGACTTGTGTAACCATTGTCTATCTCTTTCAGATGAAAGTCGAGAAACTGAAATTCATGCCTAAGGACTGGCAGGTCAGCTTCCGTGCTGAAATCCCAGTCGCCGTAACGACAATGGTCTTGCCCCATATTTCCAACATTTCGATGCCCCCACGGTCCGATGAGAAGCCGCTGTTCGCTTCGAGCTAATTCTGTCGCACCATTGTCCCGGATGTTCTGGTAAGCCTCAAACTGCCCTCGCGTGAGATGGTCAAACCATCCGCCAGCATGAAATCCTGGCACCTTGATCTGGGGGTGCATCAAACATTGGTCAATTGATTTCCAGTAGTCATCGTAACGGTCATGGGCAGCCCACTCCGACAAAGCTGGCGTCTCAAAACCAACTCTACCGACGATTTCTTCAGGATTGGACAGTTGATTGATATCGTCCCATAAGAAGTGTCCCATCGGTGGTTGATTGCGACAAGAAGCGTGTGTCAGAGACCACCGGATGGCATTGCCAAGTGCAAAACAGCCGTCGTAGCGAATCCAGTCACGGAAAAATGATCCGGGTGCGACGGAAGGGGCGATGCAACGCAATGCCTCATGACCGCCGCTCGCCGCTGGTACTTGAACGATTCCAAGATAACTGCGACCCCATAGCCCAATCCTGCCATTGCACCACCTTTGGTTTGCTGTCCAATCCAACGTTGTTTGTCCGTCGCGCGCCTCGTCAATGAGTGGGGTAAAAACGCCGTCGGAGTCGTACTTGCCGCGACAATCTTGTGCAACAAGCGCATAGCCTCGACGCGTGAACTCATGTGCCGTCCCCTGAAGCCCGACGCGGTGGTAAGGCGTGCGGACAATAACAGTGGGGAATGGTCCCTGCCCATCGGGGAGATAGACATCTGTAGCTAAATTTGTTCCGTCTTCGGCAGGGACTTTCCGACATAATAGTGTTTGCACCGGTGATTCTCCTAACTTTTTCTTTCTAATATAGGTGTGATTTTTGCTCTCAGTTAACAGCAATATACAGATAGAGACAAGAGCTTCTGAGTATCTTCGTCAGCTCTGTTCAAGTCATTTCAAGATTGACACAACTAATAGTAAATGCTACAATGAACCGCCAAATTGATCCAAGCGAAAGGGCAACCTAAACGGTTGAAACAAAAGGAAAATCTAATGCTGACACTGCTTGTAACTATTGGAATTGTTTTGCTTTCTTCAGCTATCTGTTCTGGGTCTGAAGCGGCCTTATTTTCGGTTCGGTTAGTTAAAGTTCGACGATTGGCTCAATCAAAACGACCCGACGCGTTAGCCCTGCTGTCCATCCGCGAGCAGATGAATCGCCCTATCGCAACCGTCGTCATTCTCAACAATATCGCTAATATTGTTGGAACGATTGTCGTGGGTTATATAGCCACTGCTGTCTTGGGAAAGCAATGGTTGGGCGTAGTTTCAGGCATACTTACCTTCTTGGTGATACTCTTCTCGGAAATTATCCCAAAAACGCTGGGTGAGCGATATTCAGACCAAATTGCACTCGTTATCGCTCGGCCCGTCGCCGGATTGACCCGAATGCTAACCCCCTTGATATGGTGCATCGAAAAAATTACCAACCCTCTGACAGCAGGAAGTAACAGCTTCACAACGGATAAGGCGGAGATACAATTATTGGCTAAAATGGGACAAGAGGCAGGAACGATTGAAGATGACGAATTTGAGATGATCCGAAAGATATTCGATCTGAATGATATGACAGCCGCCGATCTGATGACGCCAAGGGTGGTGATGACATACCTAAAAGGTGACTTAACGCTTGCCGAAGCACGCAAGGATATTCTTAGTTCTCCACATAGCCGAATTATTGTAATTGGAGAAACACTGGATCAGGTCAGCGGGGTTGCTTTGAAGACCGAATTGCTGGCGGCGATCATCCAAGGCAAGTTGGATCAATCTATCTTAGATTTAACCCATGAGGTACATTTTGTACTCGGACGGAAACCGGCCGATCAGCTTTTATCAATATTCCAACAGGCTCGCCAACACCTGGCTGTTGTGGTTGATGAATATGGGGGTGTGTCGGGAGTTGTAACGCTTGAAGATGTGCTCGAAGTTCTCACAGGTGAACTGGTTGATGAAACCGATACAGTTGTTAACTTGCAAGACTTCGCTCGAAAAAGACAAAATTAACTGCCCTTTAGCTCCATGGTGGAGGGTGCCCCACAGGGACAGGTGCAGGAAACCGACTTCCAACATCAATCGGCATCCCCTTGTTGGCGGATTCAAAGATGCGTTCGCAGATTTCCAGTACATGCCGCGCGTGTTTTCCGGAACATCGCACCGGGCGATCCTTCCGAATTGCGTCCGCAAAATCGGAAGGTCCTTTACCCCAGTCTAAACCTTCGTACGCGCCTTCCGGGGAAGCCTCAGTCTCCCAACTGCCCGTTGGGTTACCTTTGCGGATGCCGCGTCCATCGTCATGTGCCTGAATCGAAAAAACTCCCTTGGTTCCATGGATTTCATAGGGTGGAATTTCCGATCTCCCGGTCCAACTGTGGTAGAGCATTCCGTAAGCACCACCCTCGAATTCAAGCAATCCAAAACCGTGATCTTTCTCAGTAACCTGATACCTTGTTTCGGCACGCGGTCCAGCGTGTAATATTCGTTCCGGCAAGGTGATCCGAGCCAAACCGTAAACGCGTCTAACAGGACCTATCATTGTTGTCATGGCGGTCAATGGGTAGGGCGCAACATCCTTGAAAGGTCCTACGCCCTTTTGCATAAAAGCATCGGCTGTCGGGTGCCAATACTCAATGGGTCCACCAAAAGTTCCAATAGCGGAGACGACTTGGCCGATTTCCCCTTCGCGAATGCGCTTCCAGACGTTCTGTTGGACATAGCCGAGCATTGCCACCGGTGCACATGCAAATTTAACTCCCATTGCATCTGCCGTTTCGACCAACTGATCTGCTTCCTCAGTGCGTAATGCGATGGGTTTTTCTGAATAAACGTGCTTCCCCGCTGTGAGCCCTGCCAATGATACTGGGTAGTGGCCCGTATGAATTGTCAGATTAATAATTGCTTCAACATTGGGATCGTTCAGAACGTCTTCTAAAGATTGATACGCTTTGCCACCGCCATTTTGAGCAAGATTTTCCGCGCGAGACACATCCTGGTCGTAATAGCCAACAAGTTCAATTTTATGTGGATATGCTTGGCAGCGCGGCTGATAGCCTTTGCCTGCAATCATACCGCAACCAACGATGACTGTCTTGACCGGTTTGAAATCGGACATTCGTTCATCTCCTTAAATGAAACGTGAAATATTAGAGTTTCTGCCGTATTATAGCAGATGGTTATAGGCTGATCAAGTGCGCAAAAAAGTGGCAGAAAATCCAGAGCAACGGTGGGAAAAAAGGGAGAAACGCAGGTTGAAGAGTATCAAAGTGAAGTTCCCCCTCTCCGGAATTCAGGTCGATTACATGCAAGAAAGCGACCTGCCGGCGGTGATGGAGATTGAGCGAAGTTCATTTACCGCTCCGTGGGATGAGTCCTCGTTCCGTGAAGGGATAAGGTCGCGTAACCATCATGTCTACTTTCTCGTCATCCGTCACCAGCAGAATCCAATTGCGTTCATCAATTTTTGGGTTGTTGAGGACGATGCACATATTGCAAACTTCGCTGTTGCACCCGACTATCGGAATCAAGGTATTGGTAAATATCTGTTTGCAGAATCGCTGATCAGTATCCGAAAATTGGGAGGTGATCATGTCTCCTTGGAGGTGCGAGTGAGCAACATACCGGCACAGTATCTTTATAGACAATTTGGATTTCAGGTTGTTGCTATTCGAGAGAACTATTATATGGACAATCGTGAAGATGCCTACGTTTTTCGACTTTCCAACCTTGGAGCAGTTGATTTATATATTGATCGTAGGGCTCATACACATGACCGTTAACAAAAAGGAGTTGCGAAACTATGAGAAAATACTTTTGCTGCGGCGTCCAGCTGCTGCTTGTGTTTCTGACTGTTGTTAGCTGGGCGCCTTCTACAATGGCAGCCCAGACTAACGGTTTAATCATCATGATAACCGATTTTGGTTTCAAGGACTTTTACGTTGGTGCGATGAAGGGCGCAATGTACAAGGTGTTTCCGCAGGCAAAGATTGACGCTATTTCTCACGGGGTTTCAAAGTTTGATATTAAAGAGGGAGCATATACGCTCGCTAAAGCTGCGCCAGAATTTCCGACGGGAACTGTTTTTGTTGGCGTCATCGATCCGGGCGTTGGTACGCAGCGCAAGCCGATCGCAATAAGAACCAAGAATGGGAACTTTTTTGTTGCCCCCGACAACGGACTTTTGACGCTCATTGCTGATTCAATGGGGGTCCTCGAAGTGCGGGAAATCACTAATCCTGAAGTCATGCGTCAGGATGTTCAGTCGAGCACGTTTCATGGTCGAGATATTTTTGGTCCCGCAGCCGCACATCTTGCCAAAGGATTTGCCTTTGCGGAGATCGGTCCCGTGTTGAGAGAGTATGTCCAATTACCAATTTCGTTTGCGAAGATTGTTGATAATGCGATTGTTGGGCAGATCGACGTGATTGACGAATATGGAAATGCCATTACGAATATACGGCCGGACCTATTCGAAGGACTGGGCATAAAGGGTGGTCAAACTCTTGAGATTGAATTTGGAAACCAACGGAAAATCCGGTGCAAATATGTCAGGGCTTACGGGGATGTGCCGGTCGGTGCCGGTGTTGGCTTGTTTGGAAGCGGTGGGGTTTTTGAGGTCGCCATCAATCAAGGGAATCTTGCCGAAGGGTTAAAACTGCAAGCTACAGAGAAGTGTATTGTACGGAGAGGATCGGACTAAGATAGGAGAACATTAACATGAGCGGTGTTGTAGCAAAACTAAGTGTAAGCGTCGTCTTTATGCTCGCCAGTCTGATGTGGATAGACGTAAGTGATGCTCGAATTCAACCCAAAGATATCGTTGCTATGTGGCTTTTTGATGAGGTTGAGAAAGAGGTGACGAAGGACATCTCTGGTAACCTACACCATGCGGATGTAGTGGGAAACCCAGAGCTGGTGGAAGGGAAATTCGGTAAAGCGTTTGCCTTTGGGAAGGGCAAATATCTGGAAGTGCCACACCATAGAAAATTACAGATCAAGGGTGCAATCTCCATTTCTGCATGGGTAAAAAGGCCGCTTCGAAAGGATGCAAACGATATTATTGCTGCCCCCTTCTATATTCTTGAAAAAGGAGGAAACTGGGCGCATGGCAAACAGTCACAAACGAATTATGGAATAGCAATCCATAAAATTCTAAAGAATATGTTCTTTTTCTTTTTTAAGAGTGGCTTCCGTGGGGTAGAGGGCATCCCTGACGATCAGTGGCATCATTATGTCGCGGTTGCCAAAGATAACGAAACCGACCCCACGATGTATATTGATGGCATAGCGCGGGAGATTGCGCTCCGGGATGGTGAAGCGAGGATAGAGTTATTTCCGGATTCTAAGCGGAATATGCATATTGGTGCATTGATACCGGAGAGGTTTGACTCTTTCAGTGAAAGTGTGATTGATGAGGTAATCATATTCAACGTTGCCCTGAGTGAAGCTGAGGTTATACAACTCAAAACAGGGATCGGGAATGTTTTGTTCGCAGTGTCCCCGTCAGGTAAACTTGCGACAACGTGGGGCGACATTAAACGAGGTTGGTAGCGCATTCCACGGTTCGGAAGTGATTACAGCGTGGATAAAGGTTTGCAATTGATTAACATCGTGGAATCTGATATACTTTGAACCTCGACGCGCTATCTTGAAATATCGAATACAATTTACCCCGGATTTTTAAGGAGATTAAATTTATGGCAAAAACATACCGAGTTGGAATCATTGGCTGTGGTGGGATGGGAAGGTCTCACGCGAACGCATGGCCTACCACCGGTCGCGCTGAAGTGGTGACTGCAGCGGATATGAGTCCAGATGCTGCTGCTAAGTTAGCGGACGAATTTTCACTGCCGACACATTATTCCGATGTCCACGAGATGTTTGAAAAAGAAACACTGGACATCGTCAGTATTACAACATGGCAGAGTGTGCGGGCGGAACTTACGCTTATAGCTGCAGACGCAGGGGTATCAGGGATCCTTGGGGAAAAACCGATGAGTGCCTCTTACGGTGAAGCCCAGGATATGATGGATGCCTGTGATAAGAACGGCACCAAGCTCGTTATCGGTCATCAGCGGCGTTTTATGCCCCAGAATTGCGAGGCGCGGCGGCTCATTCAGGAAGGTGCAATCGGAGAACCGCAGGCGATGTTGCGTCGTGATGGGTATGGTTTGCTCAATCGAGGTACGCACGAGATTGACGAGATGCGCTACATCCTCGGCGATCCCGAGCCGTTATGGTTGATTGGACAGGTTTCGCGTCGGACCGATAAGTGGGAGCGCCGGGTACGTGCTGAAGACGCTTGTATGGGAGAAATCTGTTTTGAAGGAGGGATCCGCGGCATCTATGAGAGTGATCTTCCCGACCCTGGTCTCCGCGGCGATGCAGTTTATGGAAGCGACGGCCAACTCAGGCGAGGTGCAGATGGAACGATTGAGCTGCTCAATACCAAAGCTGCGGATTGGCAGACCGTCACACCGCGTCAGAGCGAACCAAATCAGTTCCAGGAAATGGTTGCCTGGCTTGATGGAGAAATTGAGGAACATCGTAACGCGGGGAGGCATGCTGCTACCACTATGGCAATCCTAATGGCGATCTATGAATCTTTGAGAATTAAGGACGTTGTTGAGTTTCCGCTAACTACGCGCCCCAATCCGCTGGATCTGATGGTTGAAGGCGGAATGTTGCCCGTATTTGTGGAAGGGCGTTACGATATCCGCGCACCATTTCCAGAACAACAATAAAATCAAACTTCGTAAGTATTCACAAGGCGGTAGGAGTGCAGGTGATGTACTAAAGTCCTTGGCTCTTGCCCTTCTGTTGTGGATCACGTTTCGCGCCTATGACATGGATCAAACACTTTACTGAAATTGATGATGCAGATCTGCTGCTTGTCGGCGGAAAAGGACTGAATCTCGGAAAATTGGCAGCGGCGGATTTTCTCGTGCCGCCCGGCTTCTGTGTCACAACTGATGCATATAGGACCGCCGTCAAAAATGTTGGTGCTTCCACTAGTGAAGCTGTCCAAGCTGTTTCCCTGCCCGGTTTCCTCGTGTCGGAGGTTGTAGCAGCTTATGAGCAGTTAGGCGCGGATAGAGTTGCTGTGCGCTCATCTGCTACTGCAGAGGATCTCCCCGATGCGAGTTTTGCAGGACAGCAAGATACGTTCCTAAATATATCCGGGACATCTGAGCTCTTGGCTAAAATCAAGGAATGTTGGGCGTCGCTATGGTCAGATCGTGCGATTACCTATCGCCGTGAACACGGAATCGAGGACGCACAACTAGCAATGGCTGTTGTGGTGCAGGCAATGGTCGACGCCGAGGTTTCTGGTGTTATGTTCACCGGTAATCCGACAGGAGGAGATGAACTCGTCATCGAATCCAACTGGGGCTTGGGCGAGTCTGTGGTTTCAGGAGAAATTACGCCCGACCATTTTGTGATCTCACGAGAGAGCGGAGATCTCATCCGCGAGACTGTAGTAAGCAAGCGTAAGATGATTGCACACGAGGGAGTGCAAGCAGTCCCAATCGGCCAGCGAGAGATTCCGAGCCTGCAACGTGGAAAGGTTGCCGAGCTCAGTGGGGTCGGTATGCGAGTGGACGCGTTCTATGGGGCACCTCAAGATATCGAATGGGCATATGCTAACGAACAATTCTACTTATTGCAGGCACGTCCTATAACAACCCTTACGGACGCAGCAGAAATTGAGCGATTACGCCGCTCAGAAATAGAATCCCTCCAGCAAAAGGCGGATGAAGGCGGAACGGTATGGAGTCGATACAATCTATCCGAAGTCCTTCCTGCTCCACTTCCCATGACATGGGCACTCATACAGGAGTTTATGTCAGGCCGAGGCGGATTTGGGCGGACCTGTCGTGAATTGGGGTACCTACCAAGCCGTAGATTTCATGAGGAGGGGGTCCTAGATTTGATCTGCGGTCGCCTCTATTTCAACCTGAGTCGGGAAGTAGAGTTTAATTTCCACGGCTTTCTTTTTGAGCATGATTTTCAGCAACTCAAGCGTGATCCAAACAAGGCAATCTATCCACAGCCGACCCCGAACATCAAGCGTAGCAACTTTCTGTTTTGGATAAAGTTTCCTTACTATGTCTATAAATCAATTGCTGCTGAGATCAAGCATAGCAAAATTCGTAAAGATCTTGATAAAACTCTCTCCGAAAGAATATTTCCGGCCTTTGAACAATATGTCCAAGCGGAAAGGCAAATTTCGATCGGTGAGCTGTCCGATCAACAGGTTATTGACAAATTCGAAGGATGGCGTGAGAAAACACTCAACGAATTCGCTAAAGACGCGCTCAAAGCGACAGTATTTGCAAGTTTTACGTATCAGCAGTTGAAAATCACGCTCCAAAAGTGTTTTGATGAGAATGAGGCAGAAGATCTCGCTAGGCTGCTAATCACGGGCTTCGAAGGTGACCTAACCGTGGCTGCCAATCTGAAAATGTGGGAGGTGGCACGGGGTGAGCGTACATTGGAGGATTTCTTGGAAAAGCACGGGCATCGGTCTGTCGGCGAATTTGAACTTGCACAACCTCGTTGGCGCGAGGATCCTTCCTACGTCGAACAGATTATCGCGTCGTTCCGCACCAATTCCGATGCTAATCCGACGAAACATTTACAAGCCCAAAGGGCGAATCGGGAAAAAGCAAGACGGAGATTGGCGCGGCTACCGGTAGGTAAAGCTGCTGCGTTTCGCAAACGGATTAATAAAGTGCTTGATCTCACAAAACGGTATATGCCCTTCCGGGAGACCGCCAAATTCTACCTTATGCTCGGTTACGAGTTAATTCGGAAAGCCCTATTGGAACTCGATCGGCGCTATCAACTTGACGGTGGTATCTTCTATCTTGTCCCGGACGAGTTGGATCAGCTTATCCAAGGAGAAGATCTCCAATCGGTAATTGCGGAACGGAAAATAACCCGGTCACGATTGTTAAAGATTGAACTGCCCGATGTCATCTACAGTGATCTCCTCAACCGTATCGGTGAACCCCAGGCGATTGAAGCAAAAGATGAAATTCAAGGAGTCGGTGTGTCGGTTGGCGTTGCTACCGGTGAGGCGTATATTCTCCACGACGCAGCCGATGCCCAGATTGCTGGTAAGAAGTTTATCTTAGTCTGTCCTTCAACAGATCCGGGCTGGACACCACTCTTTCTCCACGCCACCGCATTGGTGATGGAATATGGTGGTATGTTGTCGCACGGCGCTATCATTGCACGAGAATATGGCATTCCGGCAGTAGTCAATGTTCCTGCTGCAACGCAACGCATCCAATCGGGCACACGTCTAAGTGTCGATGGTGGTCGAGGGATTGTCTCGATTCTAGATGATGAATCATCGGAATAATTAATCCATTCACGTCACGGTCAGCAATTCGTCAATTGAATTGCTGAACCGAGCGGATAAATTTTCACGATTCATCGCAATCATACTTGACAAAGATTTCTAATCGTTGTACACTCTATGGCAATCCAACAAACAACAGAGATTTCTCCCATTCTTTGGCTATATGCCCAGAAGGTTTTTGGAACTAAGAAATTCAAATAAGAAATTTAAGGCAAAAGACACGCCGATAGATTCAGGGGTGAGAAGAAATGAATTCCCAACCAACAGTATCTCAAGATAATATGAACAGCACCGAACTGAGTATTGAAAGTGTGAAGAAAGAACTTTATAAGAGGAACCATCCAAGTGTAACGCCAATCGACATAGAAGCTCACGCGGAAACAGTGTATCAGATATTAAAACTGAAGAAAAAACACAACGTGGTGATGCTTGGCCATAACTATATGGAGCCCCTTGTGTTCGGTTTATCAACAAAAAATGAGCAGGGCGATTCACTTGCGTTGAGCATGCATGCAGCAAAAACCGACGCACCATACATCCTCTTTAATGGTGTGCCGTTCATGGCAGAAACTGCGAAGATCCTAAATCCTTCAAAAACGGTTCTCGCTGCGGATAAGACCGCAGGATGTTCTTTGGCAGATAATTTTGGGGCTGAAGAGGTGAGAAAGCTGAAGGCACTATATCCAGGAGTGCCCGTCATGATCTACATCAATAGTTACGCTGATGCGAAAGCCGAGTCGGACATCTGCTGCACCTCTGCAAATGCTGCCCACATAGCTCGAGAAATGCCGGGTGATGAAATCCTATTTGTTCCTGATATTTTCTTTGCGGAGAATTTAGAGGAAGAACTGAGGGGAACGAAAACGGTTTTCTTCCCTGGTAAGGGGAACCGAGAGAAGGGAGCGGTGTGTGAGGTGCATGAGAAATTTCTACTTTCGGATCTCTTAGCAATACGCGGGTCGTTTGATATCCCTAAAGGTCACCCCACCAGAGTACTTTATGCACATTGGGAATGCCGACCTGAAGTGCTTCAGGAAGCGGATTTTTACGGCAGTACGAGTCAGATAGGGCAGGATATAGCCAAAAGGGTGGAGGAAGATCGGCTGGAGCGCGCATTCGTTGCTTCGGAGTGTGAGTTGACATCAAACCTCGGACAGGAATTTCCGACGGTACAGTTTTCTACTGCATGCTCTGTGCGGTGTTCCCACATGGCGAAGGTCACACTCGACAAGGTGCTTAATGTTCTGCAGGCGCTTGATAAAGGTGACGATTTGAGTCCACACGAAGTAACACTCATGCCGGAGGTCATCGAACGGGCACGAACGCCAATTGAGCGGATGCTTGAATTGAGCGCCTGAAACAGGTAAAATAGGTTTAGGTTATTCAGATCCGATACCGGTATTAATCAAAAAAGGCTCCCATAGGTTTGGGAGCCTTTTTTATTTTGTTTTAGCCAGTAACTTGGTTAATTTCGACCTATCAACCCTCAAGTTTCACAACGTTTTCTGCCTGATAACCTTTGGGACCTTGCACGATTTCAAACTCAACCTCTTCGCCCTCATCGAGAGATTTGAAACCATCTCCTTCGATAGCGGAATAATGTATAAACACATCTTCCCCTGAATCAGTAGTGATAAACCCGTAACCCTTCTGGTTACTGAACCATTTGACACGGCCTGTTGCCATCTTTTCGCACCTCCTTTCACTTCAGAATATCTAACTGCAAACGTCTCATGAAGCTGAAAGAAGCATAGAAGTACAAAATGACAGCAAATCTGGGGAAGACGCTTCAGTTTTGCCCTTCACACAACTTGTAAAGCTTTCTTGAATCCATTGTACAGTTGCGTTTATATTATACTTAGTTCCTGATAGAAATGCAAGAATGAAAGATGATATCTAGGCTATTTTTAGGCGGCAACAGGGCGCGATTGGAACCTATGAATGCCTACCTGTGATTTTGGGTTTTCAGTTATTTGAGCTGCCTCTTAATTCAGGAGTTGTCATGCTGCTGAATGTATAAATCCGTGAGGTACTCCTTCATTTCATCAACGCTTTTTTGGAGTGCGTTGAGATCTGCTTGGATCTGCGCAAGCGCCTCCTGACTAACGTCGCTTCTGTTTTCAAATTGATACTTCCTTTTCACTATGTCGCCGATAGTTTGAATCGCTACAATAACAACAATAAATAAGCCTATAAAGAAAACTACTTCCATTATGTTCAAGCCTCCATCCACAATGTTAACGGTTCGAATGACGCAGTGCTATCACTCAGGTTCACTAATTTCCTTACAAGAGATATAAGAATTTTGCCACTCTTATATCGACTTATCGACTGAACCTTGTGAGAGTTTAAGCAATTCCCCGGATTGATGCGAGCTATGTGCGCGTCAGCGGAAATATTTGAGTCGTCGAAGTGGGCACTCACCCGTGTTGAGAGAAGAGGTGGAGCCTGAATACTCCGAGAGCTACTCGCAGGTTGAGATCTCATATTTTGTTTCTTGCCAATCTCCTAGTATCTGGCTTCGTGCAAAGTTCATAGACTAGCTGTTCTAAGATGCACTCTGGATCTAATTGACTGCTCTTGAGTTGTACATCCGCCTCCAGGGTTTGCTCCAATCCTTGGATTAACTCGTCTGTGTTAAAAAAAGGAATAGCTTGGACTACTTTATAAGCGGCATAGGGATTCTGCTTGAGGAGATTGACCTGCGCTGCATGCGGCAGATAATTCGACATCTTTGCGGCGAGCGGCTTGAAAACGTTATCTGCAAAACTCTGATAATTCATTCGATCTACTGTCGGTTTTAGTTCTCCGCACTCAGCAAGTAGTTTTGCTTGAAGCGTGAGCCTGATTTGCCGTGCGATCAGTGCGTTGACTTTGATCGGTGGCTCCCCGCTCTCTAGCACACTGTGGAGGCTGGATAACGCTTGCGAAACGGATCTTTTTCCAAGTGCATCCGTAAGCGCAAAGATGTTTTCAAAGCTGCTCTGGGCGATGACGGTTTCTATATCTCGTTCGTCGATCCGTGTCTTCTCACCAACAAAAGCGATTATCTTTTCGATGGCTTCAGCAATCAGGTGCATGTCGTTTCCTGTTCGGCTTTGGAGGAGATTGAAGGCGTTGGGAGAAATCTTCTTCCCGAATGTTTCGAGCTTTCTGGAGACACCCTGGTAAACTCGATCTTGCTGACCTGATCGTGCGGGTTCCAACGACGCAAACGAGACATACCTTCCAACACGACCTATTAATTTAACGAGCCGGCTTCGCCCATCCACATTTCCTTTGACTGTAAAAATGAGTACGCTTTCTTTGGGTAACTCCCCACCCAGCCACTCAATCAAGATTTCGGTGTCGTCGACGGCACCCGATATGTGCTGAAAATCATCAATCTGAGCGGTAATTTGCGGCAAGTCGCGAAGAAATTCGAGGTCTTCAGGACTCAACCCGCCTTCGTTTTCCTCGGTGAGGTCGCTGATGGCTTCTCTAAAGTCGCTATTCTCGTCAGCAATGTCCTGTGCCGAAACGCCCAAGACTTTCACCATCAACGCGATTGCTTTCCGCGGCTTCCCCTCTTCAGCAGCTTCTGCTGCGTTTTCTATTATCTCCGGTGATGATGGTCCCTTCTGCCTCTTGAATACTGTAGCCTCATTCACAACAACAACACGCCAATTTGCCATTACGGGGTAGACTTCCACTGCACTGAGAATATCGCGCATCGAAACCTCCGCGCCATCCAGGTGATTCAGGTTAAAATCACGGGTCTCAGGGGACAGAAAATTCTCAAGCATCTGCTTGAGGGTAGCCTCTACCAGAAACTGTTCTTCGCCACACAGCAGGTACACGGGGCGTACCTTCCCAGCTTGGATCTCTTTAACAATGTTCGGAGTCGTGGCTTGTGTTCGTTGTCTCATAGAAATCGGATCCTAATATTCTGTGGGAAAAATGATGAGCAAGTAACTACGCGCCGTCAGGTGGCACTGTTGGGAAGTTGGTTTGAATCTTGGTTATATCCGTGAAAATTGCAACTTTGAACTACGCAAGGGACACACTATTTCGTGCGTTCGGGAAATCTTAGAAACCGCTTTGCATTTTCGCCCATGATGGCGTCGTATTCGTTATCGTGTAGATCGGGCAACAATTGCTTGAGGATGCCGGTCAGTTGACCGTACCCGGGATCTTCCAAAATCCACGGAAAGTCGGTCGCCCACATCAGCCGTTTTGCGCCGAAAAGATCGAGGACTCGTTGATGCCATCTAGCGAGATCCTGATAGGGATATGCCTCGTTGCTAAAAGCATATTGCCCCGAAATATGCATCATAACATTTTCGAAACAGGCGAGACGGTGAGTTGTATGAAATGCAGGATTATAGTCAATAGTTTCAACCCGGGGGCGTCCCTTCGCATCCCAAGAGAATTTCCCTTTGCCGGGGCAGATGCCGAGGTGGTTCAGGACGACCCGCACCTGCGGAAAGGCATCAATCAAATGCTGTAGCAGGTGAGCATCAACCGCGCGAGGATAAAGCCAGAGGACATAATCTTGTTCTGCAGCATGTTTCCAGATAGGGTAGGTTTTGATCTCCTTAATGTTGATTCGAGCGAATGGATCTCTCGAACCACCAATCGAGGATAGCCGAAAACCGATAATCCCGGTTCCGTCCGTTAGCCTATCCATGTGATCCTCCGGGTGAGTAAGATCTGGAGGTACTAACCCAATCCCAAGGAACCGATCAGGATACGTCTTCAGACAGTGGAGCAGGTACGCATGGTGTTCGATAGCAGTCCCACCCGTCTGCACCAGCATTGCTTGGTCGATATCGTTTGCTTCCATTTCGACCAGCAGCTTTTCAGCGGTCTCTTCCCGATCGGCGGGACAAACCGGGGTTGGTTCTCTCGGGAATTCAGGGGAAACCTTGGCGAAAACGTGGAGATGGGAATCTATTCGTGTCATCATCCCTCCAAACCGAAAAGTTTGCGCCGTTCCGGCGTCGTGCAGAGGTGGGTAATGGAGGTATACCGTTTTGGGTCTACCCGGTCCGGGGTTCGTTTTTCGTAGATGAGGATGAGCGATTTGCGGGGCGTATCTGTGTGGTTATCCATGGCGGTGTGCCAACCGTATGAGTTGAACATGATTGCGGTGCCTGCTTTTCCCGGAAACCGTTTATGACCAGGCATCGCTTCTAACCGTTGTGCCTTGGAGTAAGGTCCCGCGTCCGGTTTGTGGCTCCCCGGTACGAAGGCAAATTCACCTGATTCGGGTTCGACATCGTTCACATACACTTGGACCTTGATATGCAGTGGGTTACTCTGTGGTACATCAGGATGCCACCCGGTGTAGCATACGGGACCCGGCGGGACGGTGCGGACCTGCGGTCCCAGCAAGATCAAGTCATCGTCCGTAAATGCCATCAGACTGCCGTAATAGCTGGGGTGATCAATCAGGTCTACAAAGATTTCATCTTTCTCAAACGGATCTGGGATGTCGTAAAATGATGCAGCCGCTTCGCCAGCCTCTATACGATCTAACCATGCTGGCTTACACTTTTCTGCCCAATAATCAAAGACATCTTGGAGTCGTTTCAACTCATCACCCTGAATCGCATCTTCAAAGACAAGGTAGCCTTTTTCTTCCCATTGTGCTGTCTGGGTTTCAGTAGGTCTGATCATGGAATTCCTCCCATCGTTATCAATCTCAAGATAGCGAAAAGTCTTTATCCTTCTACTCCAAAGAGCTGAGCGTGTTGTTTCCGTCTGTTCACAGGTTATTAATTGTTTCCATCTCCTCAGGCGTGAGTTCCCAATCGAACAGGTCAAGATTTTCTCTCAAGTGGGGATCAGAACTGGCTTTGGGGATGACGATTAAGCCTTTCTGGACTAGCCATCGCAAAGCGGCCTGTGCCGCCGTTTTTCCATGTGCGTTCCCAATTCCTCCAAGGACCTGATCACTGACGATTTTACCAACTGCTAAGGGGCGATGAGCGGTCAGGGGAATCTGGACTGCATGACAGTGCTGCAAGAGATCCTCATCTTGACTATGAGCGTGATATTCCACCTGATTGGTGACGATGGGTGCCTGGGAGATTTCCCTCGCCTGATCCACTTGCTCAATACTAAAATTGCTGATACCAATATTTTTCGCCTTCCCCGCATCGTGTATCTCATTGAATGCGGACAGGGTTTCTTCCATCGGCACCGCGCCATCGCCGGGATGGTGAACCAGTAACAGATCTACATAGTCGGTTTGCAAATCCTCAAGGCATTCATTGCATTGGGAATGAACTTGGTCGTACTTCATGTGGGTGTGCCATATTTTGGAGGTAATGAAAAGTTCCTCTCTGACTGCACCAACCTCTTGCAGTGCCTCCCCAATCTCCTTTTGATTAGCGTACATCCATGCAGTATCAATGTGATTGTAACCGAGTTCAAGGGCGATTTTGACGACGGTTTTGCACTGTTCGTCCCGCAGATTCCATGTCCCAAGTCCCAGAACAGGAATTTCATCGCCTGATATAAGCCGAATTGCGTCCATCTGTTCTCCCTTGTAATGATGATAGAATTACCTTTTCCGTAGGGAACGCAGATCTGCGTTCCGTGCATCACAGTTAACGGTGTCCCCTTTTCATCTATCCTCTTAATGCCGAAAATGCCGGACGCCGGTGAAGATCATCGCCATCCCGTACCGATCTGCGGTTTCAATAACAGGGCCGTCACCCACCGAACCGCCAGGTTGAATAATCGCCCGTACACCTGCCTCACCAGCGATTTCGACCCCGTCGGGGAAAGGGAAGTAGGCATCAGACGCGAGGACAGCAGTTTTCGCTCTGTCGCCTGCCTTTCGCGCGGCGATAATGCACGAGTCAACACGGCTCATCTGCCCGGCACCGATTCCGACCGTCTTTGAGCCTTGAGCGAGCAATATGCAGTTCGATTTAACATGCTTGCACGCCTTCCACGCAAACAGCAGAGATTGAATCTCCTCGTCTGTTGGCTGGCGTTTCGTGACAACCTTCAGGTCCTCAGGGGTAATTTCATGTAGATCTCGGTCTTGGACCAGAACGCCACCTATGACATTCCGAATCTGCTTTACCGACGCGTCCAACCGAAGTTCCCCCGTTTCGAGAATAGGTCGACGTTTCACGCGGGAAAGTGCCCGCAACGCTTTCGGGGTGTAGCTGGGGGCAATAATGGCATCGACTTTGACTCCTGCGTTTGCTGCTTCACGAATAGTATTTGCGACCTTTAGCGAAACTTCTTGGTTCAAACCAATTACAGAGCCAAAGGCGGACGTCCGATCACAATCAAGGGCATCGTTGAACGCTACTTCCAAATTGTTGGCAATTGCTAATCCACACGGGTTGTTATGCTTGATAATCACACACGCCGGTTCGGAAAAGTCCTTGACGATTTCAATCGCCGCTTCCAAGTCGAGGATGTTGTTGAACGAAAGTGGTTGACCGCTCAGTTGGTTTGCCCATGCAGCACACGATTCAGGCGAAGCATGGGTGCGATAGAACGCCGCACGCTGGTGGGGATTTTCGCCGTACCGAAGGCTGTGGGCACTGTCGTACTGGAGGTCAAGCAGTTCTGGAAATTCGTTGTCGGGAGCATCCGAATTGGCGAGATAACGTGAAATTGCTGTGTCGTAGTGAGCGGTGTGTGTAAACGCTGCTTTAGCAAGCTCAAACCGACTTTCCTCCGAAAGGCAACCGTCATTCGCGTTGAGTTCTTCAATAATGTTGGGGTACTGTCTCGGATCCGTGAGGATTGCCACATCGTGATAATTTTTAGCTGCCGCCCGAATCATCGATGGTCCGCCAATGTCAATGTTTTCAATGGCTTCAGCGAGTTCGACCCCTGCCTTAGCAATCGTTGCCTCGAACGGGTAGAGATTGGAAACGACAAGATCTATGAATTCAAGTCCGTGGTTCGATGCCTGAGTAACGTGGTCAGGGTTATCTCTGATTGCTAGTATGGCACCGTGAATCTTCGGATGCAGCGTTTTTACCCGCCCATCAAGCATTTCTGGAAAATCGGTGTAGTCGGATACATCACGAATCTCAATCCCTGATTCGCGGAGTGTGTTCGCCGTGCCACCAGTGGAAAGGATCTCTACACCATGATTAACGAGAGTTTTCGTAAGACTTATCAGTTCAGCTTTATCATGGGTGCTAATTAATGCGCGTTTTATCTTTTTCATTCACCCCTCCTTCCTATACCACGTATCTGGGATGTCCGAAGCCATCGTTGGAAACATGGCTGCGTGCGGGAATTTCTGACTGATCTGGAATGATAAGATCTATTGCGGAGGTGTTTTCGATGATTGTTCCATCACCCACCGATACGTTTTTTCCAAGGCGAATGACGCCCGGTTTGATGGATTCACTCCGGATGGTTCCGATGACTACTGAAGAACCGATATGGCAGCTGGTACCGATTTCAACGAAACCGTAGATCTCCGTGTTTGTGCCGACAGTGGAACGGTCTCCCACGCGTACAGGACCCAACAGACTCGCATCCGTGCCAATCTGTACGAAGTCACCCAGCGTTGGATGGCGCTGCTTGACCCTCACGCTCAAGCCACCGAGCGTACACGGATAGATGACACAACCAGAACCGATAACTCCGGTCTGCCCAGTGGTGAAGCCGCGGTGGGGATGTTCCAAGAAATTTGCGTCACCAATTTCTGTTTCGGGGTGGAGATCTGCTTGGTAATAGCGCCCTCCAAGCTCAGAAATGGCGCGGGGCAAAAGTGGAACGGGAGTGCGGCAGATATCCGGGTTATCCTCAACGGGACCAGACCGAGTTAAGAGATAGCCAACATCGTGGTAGAAGAGCACTCTCCAGCCGGGGTACGTACTTACGACCAACTGCATCTGATAGTCAAAAGCGAACGCCAAGTCAAGATCCTCAAGGAAATTCCGATAGGGTTGAAATTCTCGTTTTAGAATGGCTTCATCTACCTTGTCCCTGATGTCCAGTTTAATCAGCTTTTCACGGGAAATTCCGGTGTGGAGTAGATACGCGTCCCACACCGCCGGATCTCGCAGAGAGGCAAAACGGTTCCATAAAGCACGCTGTTTCAGTCGAGGCAACTCCCATAGTAACGCAAACGTGGTGTCTAGGGCGCGGCTTTCTAACTCACTCTCGTCGGTAACCGCCAGAAAGGATTGAGCGATCATCGCGTAAAGTTGGTCGGCAACCTCTTCAATCGCTTCTGTCAGTTCGCCCTTACTATTTTCTGGACGCGGTGCGTTGTGGGAACCGGGGGCCACACATTCAAGGAGATTTCCGAGCACTGTTTCGAGGATATCCCGATTGACAAATCCGCGGCCAGAGCGGAGAGAAAGAAGATCTCGACTTTCACTGTTAATGCGTAAGACTTTGAGTTCGTTCGCGGAATAAATCGGACGAATCGCATCCAACAACTGCTTTAGCAAGGGGCGCTTGCGGCTTTCGTAGGTTGAATCAAAGAGTGTAGTTTCGAGCATATTACTTATACTTCCGATTAGCGTACTGTTTTGTCACTCACAATATTTTTCACAGTCCTAGTTCTTTCAATAGTTGGATCTTTTTCATCCTATTTGGACCTGCTGTCTTGAAGAGTCGATCGGAGACCAACCGTCCAGTATCAGGTGCCCACATCTTCGCGTAGCTCTTGTTGAATGTGACAATGCGCTCGATCTCCCAAGCCATCCGTGGTCGGGTTCGCATCATCCACGCCATCTGCCGACGATTAACACCGCCGCCCCACGATGAGTGCCATACCCGTGTGTTAAAAGCGATGACATCACCCTTCTGTGTTGACAATTCATAGCGACCGGGAAACTCCCGCATGGGATATCCGAGTGCCCGTTCGTCGATCTGCTTTTCAAGCTCGGTGTAATGGAGTGGCCATAGGTGACTACCGGGGATAAAACTTAGACACCCTTTGCCCGGTGCAACATCATCCAGATAAAATGTCAACTTGATCTCAATGCCGGGTTCAGGCCAACTACCATCGCGGTGCCAATTCGTGTCCCCAGTGTGAATTTGGCCATCAGAGCTGCCGAAAAAGATGCAGTCGTCTCCAAGCAGATCTTCGGCGATGCCAGCCAGTTTGGGATGATCGAGTAGGTTGTAGAAATATGGATCTGCCTCAATTAACGGGATAATGACACGATGGCCTGCTGGAAAAATCCGTGTCCCTGGCGCTGAAGTATCCCCTTGGTCTTTGCCGTTAGCAATAATTGCGTCGAATCTCCAAGAAAATTCAGCAATTTCTCCAGGTGTCAGGACAGCGGGGACTTTGACAAAACCTAGCAGGTGAAAGTGTGTTTTCTCATCAGCCGTCAGCATAGTGTTTTCTCAATACCGAACGTTCAAACAAACTTCAGCGTTACATTGGGTTGGGCGAGGTCATACTTGATTGCGAGTTCATAAAACTTTTTCAATCCGGCAATCTCGGCATCTCCGAGTTCGTAGAAGATATACTTGGTCAGATAATCTTGACAAAGTGTTTCCGCGAAGCCGAGTCTCTGAGATTCGATTTGAACGATCTCAGGGATTTTCTTGATGCCGTACTCCTTTGCATTTAAGAGGGTTTGAGGAACTTCCCCCAATTCGACATCGCCCCGTGCCACCCAGCAAGCATAAACAAACGGTAGCCCTGTCAATGCAGTCCATTCCGCACCAAGATCTAAGCCATAATCCGTGGTTCCGAGCCATCTCAACGCCGCATCGCCAATCAGTAGTACTGCGTCCGTATCGGTCTCTCGTGGGTCGATAGTAGGTGGACAGGAATGAAATTCGGGATGCAGGTCATATTTTTCGGCAAGCACGATCCGTACAAGTGCACGAGATGAGCGCGAACTCGTATCAAGTGCGACACGGCGAATATCAGGGATCGGTACCCGGCTGAGCAATTGGATGCTCAATACAGGTCCCCGTGAGCAGATTGAAATTTGCCGGATAATTCTATACTCAATGCCGGTCCGAAAATACTCTATGATTGGAATCAATCCAACATCAAGATTCCCGTCCCTTAGTTCCATGGCTAAACGACTGGGAACTGCCAAGCTGAGTTCTATCTCCTCACTGCCGGGAAATTGGTTTCCATTGACAAGCGGGTAAATCAGCGGTTTCGTGTTGAGAAACGAAACCGCCCCAACTTTTACGCGGCTTTCCTGTGCCATTGATTTCCTTCGCGAATAATTTCGTTATAGAGCGTGTCGCGTTCAACAGGAATACGACCAGCCTCTTCGATGAGCTGGGTAATCTCTTCTGCTGAGATGGCTTCCGGCGTGTCAGCGCCAGCCATATGGGTAATCTTTTCCTCCGTTACCGTACCATCGATGTCATCGGCACCAAAACTCAGAGCGATCTGTGCAGTCTTTAATCCGGTCATAATCCAATACACTTTGATGTGCGGGAAGTTATCCAACAATAGGCGCGATACTGCTACATTCCGCAAGTCTGTCAAGCCTGATGTGCTCGGTAGGTAGTCCATTCGTGTATTATCCGGATGGAATGCCAACGGAATAAAGGTGACAAAACCCTCCGACCTGTCCTGCTGCTCGCGAAGGCGAATCAGGTGGTCTACCCGATCCTCATTCGTTTCAAGATGCCCGTAAAGCATCGTTGCGTTCGTTGAAATGCCAAGCCGGTGTGCGATATCATGTACTTCAAGCCAACCCTCCGCACTCAATTTACCGGGACAGATCTTTTCTCGTGTCTCCTCCGCGAAGATCTCCGCCCCGCCACCGGGCAGCGAATCTAACCCCGCCTCACGCAATGCAATCAAGACCTCCTCAATCGACATCTTGAATATCCGAGAAAAGTGGTGAATCTCTACAGCCGTAAAAAACTTTAGATGAACCTGTGGCATCCGCTTCTTCAACCCTCGCAGCATATCGAGATAGTATTCAAACGGTAGCTTCGGGTGCAAGCCACCGACGCTATGAATTTCCGTGCAACCGTGGTCTATCGAATACATTGCCTTATCCAGAAATTCATCAACGCTCATCTCCCAAGCCCCTTCGGTCTGCATGTCCTTCCGCGCAAATGCACAGAAATGGCAGCGGGCATGCAGAATGCACACATTCGAGTAGTCGATATGCTGGTTCAGGTTGTAGTAGGCAAAACTCCCGTTCTGCCGTTCGCGCACGATGTTAGCGAGATAGCCAACGCCGTTGACGTCCGGACTTTCATAGAGCTTTACCCCATCTTCAAAGGAGAGGCGCGCCTCCGCCTCCACTTTCTCGTAGATTGGGTGAAGTGTTGAGTCTGTAATTGGTAAAAAATTTGCCATCATCGCTCCTGTTTCAATTTCTAAATCTTTCAAAGTACTGGTCAATCTCAGGTCGTAGTCCAGTGCAATTCCTCCAAAACGGTTGAATAAATCCGAATGCGAGCCATCTTTGTCTAGGAAATTGTGCAGTTTATCAGTAGCCTTGTCGGTTCACATTTTTGGTCGGAGTGCCATACAAATTCCCATGATCTGATATCAGTATTATAGCCCAGTCTATGCGGCGGTGCAAGCGAATATTTCGTCTTGCCTGCCGCTGCCCTTTCTGATAGACTTTCGATGCTGCGTAACCTATCTTACGAGGTAAGCGACAATGGACTTTTCTTCAACCCGCGTTATCACACTGATGACCGACTTTGGGACAAGTGATCATTACGTCGGAGTCATGAAAGGCGTGATCCTGAATATCAATCCACATGCTCAGATTGTCGACATCACGCACACTATTCCGCCGCAAGATATTCACGGTGCTGCGATTCTAATTGATACCGCCTATCGCTATTTTCCATCCGGTACTATCCACCTGATAGTCGTAGATCCAGGAGTAGGCAGCCACCGAAGAGCCATCATCTGCCAAACAGAAACAGCCCGCTTCATCTGCCCGGATAACGGGATTTTGACTCATATCATCCATAACGAAAAATATATTCGCACCGTATCGGTGGAGAACTCATCTTACTTCCTGCCACAGGTTAGCAACACCTTTCATGGGAGGGACATCTTTGCTCCTGTTGCTGCACACCTTTCGCGCGGTGTATCCATGGATAAATTGGGAAACCCAATTACAGATCCCGTGCAATTCCCCATTCCAAAACCTAAAGTAACGAATGGGGTGATTGTGGGGCACATCATCTGGATTGATACCTTTGGGAATTTGGTAACAAATATCTCTCACGATATGTTGGAGTCGTGGACGGGACAGGCTGGGGTTGTTATCCATGCAGGAAATGCGAAGATCGCTCATCTCAACCACTCGTATGCTGAATCGCCAGTCGGCGAGACGTTAGCAATTATCGGCAGCTCTAACCGATTGGAAATCTCAATCAACCAGGGCGATGCAGCGCGAGTTCTTGGGCTGAAACGGGGGGACGCAATCACAGTTTGTGTAACGTGATACCAACTTACCCCTGCGGGGTTTCAATGCTGGAGATAGCGGAAATATCCATGAATCTACTTCATTGTTGATTCAGGCATACACTCGGGTTTTGGATAAGTTTCCAAAAAGCCGTTCGGTGTGCGAAGGAGATACTTCAGCCAGCTTCCTTCCGGCGCATCTTCAAAGAGATTTTGGTAAAGCGTGTCGCCTCCAAAAGAATTTGCTATGACTCCGGGACAGTAGGTGAAAATAATTGTCCGACGTACGTTATCCATGGTGTTGAATGAACCGTGACGCATGTCGTGGGTAAAAAGCAGGACAGACCCCGCCTTCATCGGTATTTCAATGTACATGTCCTGCAATGCATCGTCGGGAGGCGGTGGGTAGTTTGCTTTATGACTACCGGGAATCACCTGCAATCCACCCTCGCCGGGATTGATGTCGCGCATTGCATAGAACACCTGAAATAGATTGTGATGGATACGATCGTTAAAGTGGTAAAAGTTATGTGTTATCGACGGTGTGTGATTAGAATGATAGGTTGTCCTGCCTCCATTCCATTTAAATGTCACCCACGTGGACTTCAGCCTGGGACGGTCCACCATCTCATTGATATAGGGAAGCACTATCGGATTCACAACAAGGTTCAATAAGGACGTTTCCTGATTCAGGATGTCGTCATATCTCACTTCAGGGTTTGCCGATTCCGGTAGGGCGTGAAAATCTTGCAGTGCCTTTTCCTCCCAGATATCCAGACGTTCGTTCAGATATGCCAGATAGTTTGGCTCAATAGCATCTTCAATCAGCAGATACCCGTTCACATCGTAGTAGTATAATTCTGCAAGGGTCACAAAAACTCTCCTTTGAATTCATACTGTCTGTCGATAAACTCCTTAATTCTCAAGAATGTAGATTCACACATTCTGCGGTTCCTCAACGGGTACATACTCCGGGAAAACCTTCGGATATGTGCGCCCGGTCGAAACTTGGCGGGTCGCTGCATCAATATAACAGACGCTGAATGCGCGCCGTGGACGATCTGTCGTGTTGATCTCTGAACGGTGTAAGGTCCAATTATGCAGCAAGACCACCTCTCCCATCTCCATCTCCAGATAGAGTCGCTTTTCGTCTGGGGCGTGGATTGCCCGTTCTTCGGGGGATAATTGATCGCCTTGTTCAGGGATAAGACTTTTGTGCGATCCCGGGATGATCTGTAAGCAGCCGTTGGCGACACTGGTTGGATCCAATGCGGTCCAGATCGTCACCTGTGGTGGAATGCTCAGTCCCCAACCGCCTGCACCGTCTTGATGCCAATTGATCATGACACCTCGTTCTGCCGGCTTGTTGAAGAACATCGTCCGAAAGGCGGAAACCTCTTCGCCGATGATTTTCCCTGTGATATTCTGAAACAGCGGGTGTCGTATGTAAGGCAAGAATAGCGGGTCCTGATCAAGGTCCTGGATCTTCCGATACTTCAGCGAAGATCCCTTAAACTCTTTCGTCTGCTTCGACAATTCTGCGTGACCCGCTGACGGGCACAACTGCATGAGCATGTTGTCGTAGCAAATCTTTCCCAACATGATGTCATCAATTCGTTGGCAGAGTGCCTGAATCTCTTCATCCGGCGCAACTTTGCCCAGACGCACATATCCCTCTTCGTGGAATATCTCAAATTCATCGTCAGTCAAAACTGGTCCATGTAAGTTCGCCATAGTACAGCCTCCTGAGTAACCTTTGGTGCGCGTTGATGAGACCGTTGCAGGAAATTCATCAATGCATTCGCTTCCCAGTAAGTGAATAAGAGTATCGATTAAATCTCTTGTCCGATTATTTAACGGGAGGTCCGGTAAATAGTCACCTCCATGGCATCGCGCTTCACCCAAGGCAAATCTGTCTCGAACCAATGGGTACTACTCTCGTAGTGAGAGCGGACGTGGCTCAAATAGTCCGCCATGCCTGCTGCTCCGATCCCCACGTTATCCGCAACAACGGTTGCCCCGTCAGTCAGACGTGATTCAATCGCCCTAAAACAGGGGAAATAGTTGCTATAATTATTGTCGAGAAGCAGGAAATCCACCGGTTCATCGATGGTTTTCAGCACTTCCGTCGCATCCCCGACTCGTGAATCGATCAGATTTGCGACATTGGCAGATCTAAAATTTTCCCGTGCTGCATGAGCACGGCCTGTATCAATCTCGACGGTGATTAGGCTTCCTTTTCCGGTGGTTCTAAGTGCGGCGACCATCCAGAGTCCTGAATAACCGATAGCTGTTCCACATTCGACCACGAGAGTTGGTTGTGCATCTTGAACAAGTTCTGCGAGAAACTCCGCTTTTTCCGAGCCAAGCATCGGGATGTGCTGCTCTCGGCATCGTTCATCCACCTCTTGTAAGACCCGATCAAATACCGTCATTGGTGTTCCGTCCCTCCGCAATTCTCAAACACTCGGTTTTTTCTGAAAATCTCCGTTGTCAATCTGCCCTGAATATCCCTTCCTGCTGCACCCGCTCGTAGATACGGGAGAAGTCGGCTGAACCATCATCTTCCCATATTTTGGACCTGATCCCCCGGATCGTGCCTTCCTCACGTCCCGTTACTCTCGTGGGTGACACATACGAACGACCGTAGAACGTATTCCCGCCCGGCATGTTCAGCACACCGACATGTTTGGGAGGTTCTATCGGTTTATTCGCTGCGATGCGAGCCAGCTCATCTTCGTCTACCTCGTATCCGAGCCCCGGGCCCTCTGGCACAGGTGAGGATCCTTCAATGACAGGAATCCGTTCGGTGGTATAGTCCTCCTCGTATTGATCGTCTAGATTGATGGAGTGGGCGGTGTGGGTTGGCAAGACTGCTGCTAAATGCAGCGCCATCGCCTTACCAAGTGTGCCCGACTCAAACTGAAGTATGGTCTGGATATTTGCCTTTCCGCACGCGAAACCAGTTGCAACAGTATCGCCAATCGAGCCACCAATCATATAGATGTCCGCTACACCGTGTATAATCTCTTGGGCACTCCCAAGCGGCGTGCCATGCATGATAATCGGGAGACGAGTCTGTTCGCGCAATCGACGCCAGCCATCTATATCGTTCTTCACCAGTGGATCTTCGATATAACCGACAATTGGGTGGTTACGCTCCAATTCCTGAACAATGGGGAGAACCGCTGCTAAGCTCCGATTACCATTGAAGTCGTAGTGAATTTTAAAACCCTCTGGTGCCACCTCTTCAGCACGCCGTGTCTGCTCTATCACGTCATGGTAATCACAGGTATGCATCTTAAAGATGGTGTAACCTTGGTCTGCCGCTCGACTTATTTCGTCACGGAATGTCTCCGGTGATGCCGGGCGAGTCCATGCTGCAACTGACACCGCATCCCGGACTTTCTGTCCTATCAGCTTATAGACCGGCACCCCAAGATATTTTCCCATTATGTCGTAGAGGGCGCAATTCAGTGCGGAGCCGTACGATAGATGGTTGTTGATGAAATCGAACGGGTTGCGCCCGACGAGTGATGCAGCGACTGTTGGATTTGGCTGTCCACCCGGACGGACGCGTTGGTCTCCATAGCCGGTTATCCCCGCATCCGTTTCCACTTTGAAGACAGTGCGGTGATCTATACCATATAAATCCACCTTACGATTGTCGTAGCGTTTTGCAAGGCGAGGATAAATTGGTATCACTTCAATATTGGTAATTTTCATCTTAACTCTCCTCGTACGAAATACAATTCCATTTGCAGAGAAATTACATGTAGGAAACACAAGTACACTTTACCCAGATTTGCTGACCGGTATATTAACAGATTTTCGACTCTCGTTCAAGTATGGTAAATTATAGAAACAAGTAGGCGTTCACCAGTGGTTCCCCTTGGCGAAGCCTCAAAAGTCCCCCTGATAAGGGGGATTTAGGGGGTTGGTTGTGCATCGAAAGTGTCGAAGTAATTCTATTATCTATAGGAGTTGCGCACTTGAGTTTGTAGTAGCGCAATTCATTGCGCGTCAGATACCAACAACGTCGCGTAGTAGTATCTGGCTCAACTCACCAAACACTACTGCGCGATACAACGGGTATTCGATAAATCACTCTACTACCAACCTACGGATTTACTGTAGTTGCCCGCCTGTCCCGATAAATCGGGGATTCATCGAGCGTTAGGAATGGTGTCCAGCGGCGATAAATCGCCGAACTACAATGCCTTGAGCGTTCAACTGCGTAAGTCCTATATCTACCATAAATGGCTGATGGCAAGCCGCGATCTATCACTTTCTATGGGCAGAGGATAGCCTTTGCTATCTCAGACCGCCCAACCCTTTACCATGTACGCCTGCAATATGCCACTCTCGTCCGAATTAAAGAACCCTGTACTGCCGTCTGGCGAGAGGAACGGGTGGATGTGACTACCTTTCTCCCAAGAAGAGCGTGGGTTGAGCAAAAAGGTGATGTCTTGCAACGCCTCCGTTTCATCGGTAGGTAACTCGGCTAGATAGATCGCACCTCCGCCGTCTCTGGGTCCAGCGTCCGTGATCAGACGCCGTCCAGCAAGATCCGTGGCAAAATGATAGAAGTCAGGGTCTGGGAACTCTCGTGACAGATCATTACGCACCCCGTTTGGTGTGTTGAGTCCTAAATGTCCCACATGGTCTGTGGCGCGTCCCTCAATAAGTTGACAACTCCTAGGTTCCCGTGTGGAAGTGCTGGTAAGCGCCCTCGCGCTGCGCCCGACCCAGCACTGATGGCCCTGACAGAACTCAACCCCATTCCGTCCCCAAGGCAAATCTCTGAGCCTCGTACCATCGTCGCGGATAACGTGGATATCCGCCCCATCTCCCCCAGTCAACTGGGTGACTTTTCCTGCCGGATCGCAGCTGTTGCCATGATTTTCTTGGATCAAAATATCGTGGGTCTCTTCAGCGTCGAGGGACCGGCTGTACTGTGGGTGCATATTGCACCAGCTCTGTCCATGGATAATCAATTCAACCGATACCGCCTCCAAGTCAAAAGCCAGCAAGCCCCATGGCGCGTGCGCTGTGTTTCCATCGCCGAAGAAGGCGGAAATCGCCAACCGCTTTCCATCAGAGGATATTGTAGATAGCGGATAAGGCCGGCTCGGACGAAAATCGGTGTCAGAAAGTGGTGCGTCAATTTTCAGCAATGTCGCTCTTCCAGTGCCGTCCATGGCCACGCGTTTCAGCGTCAGGCTTCCACCACCGGGCTCGGTTTCATCAATAAAGTAATAGAGGGTTGTTCCGTCGGGCGAGACAGAGGGCGCGGTTGCACCGGTTTCCTCGGTAATTGGAATGAGTTCGCAGTTGCTTTCTATATCGCAAATCAGGTACTTGTGTTCGGGGTTTCCCGGATCTGATCCATGTGGGTGTGCGGAGCGATGGAGGATAAACCGCTTCGAGTCCGGCGTAAAGATCTGCGCCTCCATATAAATGTGGGAACTGGGCACATCTTCCTCCGTTGTCAGTTGGATAATTTCCAACTCATCAAGACTGCCTTCACTTTGCAAATCGGGTCGTCTTTTCATGCTCTTCCTCCATCTCCTATGAAATGTCTATCCTGTCCACTGTTGACAAATAGTCCAGATATGACGCTATTGTCGTATCTTGCTGTAGACGGTCTCAATCTCCACTCCAGTTTAGCATCAATTCGGGATTCAATCAAGAAAAGCATGTTGCTCTAATGGCTCAAGCGTGGTAATATTTGAGTAATTCGGCTATTTTGTCAATTAACCGTGAATCGAACTCGAAATCGGATCCGGTAGGATGCTCGGATTCGACAAGCGGAGATACCATGTACTTAAAACATATACGCCCCTACCAGCTAAAGGAAGCCGTCGAACGGGGGGATCCTCTACTCGTACCGGCAGGTTGCATTGAGACCCATGGTCCCCACATGGCGATAGGACACGACACGATCATCGTTGAAGAAATCTGTGCCCGGATCGCTGAAAAAGTGGAGGTTGTCATTGCGCCGTCTTTCGACTATGGTCCCACCGGATACGCGCTCGGTGGTCCCGCTGATGGAACCATTGATCCAGATTACGCCGCATTTGGAGCGCACGTCAAAGCTATTCTGAAAAACTTCCGAGAGATGGGCTTCAAGGCCATCTACGTGATCATCATGCATCAGGGTATGGAGGCACCGCTTGCGCTAGCTTTCAAAAAAGCCGCAGCCGAACTTTCCTTTGAGAACATCTTAGAGCAAGGGTATCCGCGCGGTTGGTGGGGTGTGGAATCCTTGAAGGACGAGGCAGGACCATTGTCTGGTCATGTCGATGTTCAACCGATGATTCTACCCGATGCATCGCCCCCGGCTGGTGGCGACCACGCTGGATATAACGAAACCTCCTTCCTACTGGCGACCCGTCCCGAATTGGTGGAGCAAGGCCGACTGGACGACACCGCACCTTGGTATTGTCGTCAAGATGAGGAGAAGAATAGTTGGACTGCCAATGTCGAGCATGGACAGGCGATGGTTGATGCAGTCGTAGCAGCTTGGGTAAGAAGAATTGGGGCGCGTCTGTGAGGTAAGTGCCAAATGACATACACAGATAAACAGATCACCGTCTTCGGACTTCATCGCAGCGGTGTTGCTGTTGCTAAGTTGCTATCCGATCTCGGTGCCAAGGTTCTTGTAACCGACCCGAAATCCAGTGACGAGCTTCAAGCAGATGTCGATGCCCTAAAAGATCGAGATATCGGTTTTATTCTTGGTGGTCATGATCAGCGCTGCATTGAAAAAGCGGATCTGATTGTCCTTTCGCCGGGAGTGCCGTTGGACATCCCAATTTTACAGGAAGCACGTGCCGCAGGCATCCCAATTACCGGTGAACTGGAAGTTGCTGCAAGTCTCTGCGCTGCGCCGATGGTTGCAATTACTGGAACAAAGGGCAAGTCGACAACTACGATTCTGACAGCCGAACTCCTCAAGTATGGAGATTTTCGCAGAGTGTGCACTGCTGGCAACATCGGTGTCCCGCTATCGAGCGAAGTCCAAGGTTTGACGGCTGAAGATCTCGTTGTCATTGAGGCAAGCAGTTTTCAGTTGGAAACCACGGAGAGATTTCGACCGGCAGTCAGCGTTGTGCTGAACCTATCGCGCGACCACCTTGATCGGCACGGAACAATGGAAGCCTATCGTGCGGCAAAACTAAGAATCTGTGCGAACCAAAGATTAACAGACTGGATTGTGCTAAACAGTTTGGATCAACATGTTTTGACCTTTGCTGATGCGACGGAAGCAAAGGCAATCTATTTTGCTGACACTACTACTGTTGAAAAGGGCACTTATGTAAAAGATGGAAAAATTCTTACTCAATGGGATGGCGAATCCCACTGGATCTGTGATGTTGGAGACAGTCCCTTGCCGGGAAGACATAATCTTCAGAACGTCCTTGCTGCAATAACTGTCGGACAGATTTTCGGCATCTCACCGGATATGATGCGTTCTGCTATTTCTGCGTTCTCCCCCGCCGAACATCCCCCGCTTCAGCACGCCTTTGAGCCAGTAAAAACAGTTAATGGTATCCGCTTCATCAACGATTCCAAAGCCACGAATGTCGCCGCAGTCAAAGCCGCGTTGGAATCGTTGTCCGATCCAATTTTGCTAATTATGGGTGGATACGATAAAGGAAACGAGTACGAACCCCTCGTTGAGTGTGTCCGATCAAGGGTAAAAGTGTTAATTCTGCTCGGATCGCACACCGGAATAATACGAAACGCCCTTGCAGCGCATGTCGTTACACGGGATGCAGCAACAGTTAGCGATGCTGTTGCGCTCGCGTACTCACACGCAGCACCAGGCGATGTCGTGCTTTTATCACCGGCGAATGCAAGTTTTGATATGTTCACAGATTATAAGGCGCGTGGTCAAGCGTTTCGGGAGGCTGTTAACCACCTTGTATCGACAGAAGCAACCGCAAACTCCGAGATTCATCTGGAAAAATTATCCGATTAAAGGAGGAATAGATCACGTCCTGCTGTTTATCACACTGTGTCTTGTTGCGATCGGAATCGTGATGGTCTACAGTTCAAGCAACATGCTTGCCTATGAGTTGTATAACGAAAATAGTTTTCACTATTTGAAAATGCAGCTGATCGCCTGCATGCTTGGGTTGGTTGGCATGTTCGTTGCATCATACTTCCCTTATCAGTATTATCAAAGGTACGCGAAGCTTATTTTACTTCTGTCATTGATCGGTTTGCTGCTGGTATTTTCACCAATTGGGCACGATGTTCGTTCGGCGGGTGGCATCAGATTTTACCGATGGATTCGGGTGTCGGGTTGGCAATTTCAACCCGTTGAGTTGACAAAGCTTGGGTTGATAATTTACGTTTCTCACTTTCTCATCAGCAAACATAGCCAAATTCGAAGTTTCACCCGAGGTGTACTGCCGACCATTTTTATCCTATCCATCACATTTATCCTTCTGTACAAGCAACCTGATTTTGGATCGGCGGTCTTGTTGAGCCTATCAGTTCTCGTTCTTCTCTTCGTAGGAGGCGCACGCCCTTCACAAATTGTTCTTATCGTTGGAATTGCCTGCTTTTTCATCTATTCATCAATCCAAGATGACATCTATAAAATGCAGCGAATTCAAGGGTTTCTGAGTTCCCTAAAGTTTCCCTACGAAGGACACTATCAGGTTAACCAATCCCTAAATGCCCTTGCTCTCGGCGGACTGTTCGGTGCAGGTATTGGAAACAGCGTTTTTAAGCTCTTTCATCTCCCTTATCCGCATACCGACTTTATTTTCGCTATTCTTGGCGAAGAACTTGGTTTTGTTGGTGTGGTTGGTATTATTGTTCTGTTTATGTTACTTATCTGGCGGGGTATCCATATTGCTCAACATACCACAGATGCGTTTGGAGGTTTAATTGCTATCGGAATTATCACACTCATTGGATTGCAAACTGTTTTCAATATCGGTGTGGTGACGGGGATGCTGCCTGCGAAGGGTATTACGCTGCCTTTCATGAGTTACGGCGGCTCATCGCTCTTAGTTAGCTTATTCAGTATCGGAATTCTGTTGAACATTTCGCGTGACATGAATGAAACCCCGGATGCACATGCACCCATAGAGATTGAATCTTGATTCATCGAAAGAATAGACGTTCCAGCCGGTTCGACGATTCCCGTTATAGCCCTAGCAAGGGGACCCCCTATCCGTTGAACTGCATCTAACAGATCGTTATACTCTACACAGTAGTCTCTTGATCATAATACAAATGAGGTTTAGGCAGATGCCACGAATCGTGATTTCAGGCGGTGGTACTGGTGGTCACATCTATCCCGCAATCGGTATTGCCAAAGAACTCGTGCAACTCGATGCGAAGATCGAGGTCGCTTTCATCGGTGGAGCGGATCGTCTCGAATCAACACTTGTCCCGCAGCATGGATTTCATTTCCTTCCGATTTCGGTTGCCGGTTTTCCGCGAAAATTAACATGGCAATGGATACCTACTCTCTGCAAAGTCTGTTCCGGTTTGGCGAAATCGTTACGGCTACTCAAGAACCTGCAACCGTGTGTTGTCGTAGGCACAGGCGGATATGTCTGTGGTCCCGTCCTTCTCGCGGCTGTGCTGCTCGGTATGCCAACGGTCATCCAAGAGCAGAATGCTGCCCCCGGACTCACAAATCGTATTCTCGCGCGTTGGGCAAAGGGGATCTATCTTGCGTTTGAAACCGCTGGTACGCATTTTCCAGCTGATAGAACAAGGGTAATGGGTAACCCGATTCGTCGAACCATCGGAGTGGCTGAGCGAACCTGTGAGACCTACGGGTCACTTGGACTAGATCCAGAACGGAAAACCGTGTTTGTAATGGGTGGCAGCCAAGGTGCGCAGGCAATCAACCAAAATATGACCGACGCCCTAAATGATTTAGAATCAGTTCATCAACGCATTCAGTTCGTCCATCAAACGGGAAAAGCTGATTACGAAGCTGTTAAGACTCGCTATCAACAATCCTCACTCCAACATGTGGTACAGCCGTACTTTGATCCCATTGAAAAAATCTATAGTATCACCGATTTGATGGTGTGCCGAGCCGGTGGCATGACAATCGCGGAAATCACCGCGTGTGGTATTCCAGCGATCTTTATTCCTTTGCCAACCGCTGCTGGTGATCACCAAAGACTGAATGCCCAAGCAGTGACGGAGACAGGGGCAGGTGTTGCCCTCGATCAACCGACATTAACAGGTGGCAAACTTGCTGGCGAAATCATCAGAATTATGGGCGATCCAGCAGAGCAGCAGCGGATGGCAAATCAGAGTTATCAGTTGGGCAATCCACGCGCGGGCGAAGAAATTGCCCAATCAATCATCTCTCTTGTGAAACACAACCCTTAAATTTAGAAGGTCTACATCTATGTTTGGAAAAACGCGTCATATTCATCTTATTGGTATTGGTGGTTCAGGTCTCAGCGGGATTGCTGAAATCTTGCTGAACCTCAATTTTCATGTCTCCGGATCCGATTTGCGCGAAACGGAAGTCACCGAGCGCTTGGCCGCGCTCGGTGCTAGTGTCTATTATGGCCATGCCGCAGAACAGATCACCGGTGCGGATGTTGTGGTCATGTCTCCCGCTGTTTCGATCCAAAATCCTGAAATAGTTGCCGCTAAGGAACACAAGATTCCTGTTATCCGGGGCGCAGAAATGCTCGCAGAGATCATGCGGATGAAATACAGCGTTGCAGTGAGTGGGACACACGGAAAAACTACCACAACTGCGATGACAGCGGCCGTGCTGGATAAGCTGGATCCGACCGTTGTCGTCGGAGGCAAGTTGGTCAGCTTGGGCAGCCACGCTCGGATTGGGCAAGGCGAGATGATGGTTGTTGAAGCAGACGAGGCCTACGGTTCAATTGAAAAGTTCTTTCCGACCATCGCCGTGGTAACATCGGTTGATGCTGATCATCTTGATTACTATAATAGTGTTGAAGAAATCGGCGAAACGTTTCTCCAATTCATCAACAAGGTTCCGTTTTACGGGACTGCCGTGTTATGCCTAGATCAGGAAAACATACAGCAGCTAATCCCCCGGATCGAAAAACGCTATGTGACTTACGGAATAGAAACGCGCGCCGACCTGATGGCGGAGCGGTTAAGTATTGACGGCCCCACCTCTCACTACCGTGTTCATGCACACGGGGAAGTTCTGGGCAATGTTCATCTTAAAATGCCGGGCAACCACAATATCTTGAATTCATTAGCAGCAATCGCTGTTGGACTGGAGTTGGGAGTGCCTTTCGATTCTATACGAGAGGCTTTGGAGTCTTTTCGCGGGGTTCATCGTCGTTTTGAGATTATTGGTCAGGTCAACGACATCATTGTAGTAGACGATTATGCCCATAATCCCGCGAAACTAAAAGCAACCTTTAATGCGGCGCGGGAAAGCTATAACCGCCGTATCGTCGCTGTTTTTCAACCGCACCGTTACCAACGAGTCAAGCATCTTGCTGAAGAGTTTTCGAGGTCGTTCTATCAAACAGATGTCCTAATTGTTAGTTCGATTTATGGTGCCGGAGAGGCTCCAGTCGAAGGAGTAACTGCAGAAAAACTGGCACGTGCAATACAGGCGCATGGACATCGACACGTGATTTATATCCCTGACAAAAACGAAATAATCAAAACTCTCGCGGACATTGTTCGTCCGAATGATATTGTCATCACGGTTGGAGCAGGTGACATCTGGCAAGTTGGTCGTGAATTATTGGATAAGCTAGATGGTTCCGATGAGGCGTCAGGCAACTGTTGAATACAAGTTTCTCATGATTCACATCTGTCATATCTAGTCCAGTGTGCTTGTTAAGGAACTGCGAAACCACTGGATTTGGGGGCTGATACTTTTTTTATTATATCCACGGGAATAATGCGAATTAATCGTCGCAGCCAGGTCATTTAGACGCGTATAGCACGAGATATTGTATATTTATTGCGAAAATATACAAAAAAACGTAAAAAAGCACGGTTTGGGGCAAATTCTCTTAATTTTTATTTGATATTTGCAATGATTTGTAATATAATTGGTTACATCATGGCTAAACAAACTGTACAGTTTCGATTAGATAAGGATTTGCACGATTTCGTGCGGAAATATGCCGAGCTCAAGCGTATGTCCATCAGTCAGGTCGTACGGCTTTGCGTTCTTGAATTTTACGAAAAGCATCAAAACGAAAAAGATCCGACGGAGGTGAATGATGTCTCTGACTCGACAAATCAAGGCCAAGCCTGACGATGTACCTAAGATTCTGGCAAAAGAGAATGAGCAGCTCTACCTAAATTTAGCCCAACCATCACAACAACAAGAGCAGTCTGTGGGCATTCATACGGAAGGACTTCCCTCGAAAACGATGAATCCTACTAGTTATTCAATTTATAACGAAGAAGTCAAAGTCAGGACACAATCAAACTGGCTGGATTGTGCATTTCCGCCATTACCGAATAAAGAATATGATATTATTTATGCTGATCCCCCGTGGCACTATAAGGGGAAGTTACAGTTTGATAAAAGTGGAACAGTAGAGAAGAATAATGGATGGAAGGATAGAATATTTATTAGTTCTGCATGTTTTCAGTATCCAACTATTCCTACGGAGGAGTTAAAGAAACTACCAGTACAACAAATCGCAAAAGATAACTCTTTATTGTTTTTATGGACTACTAATCCGCATTTAGCACAGGCTATTGAATTAGGTGTGGCCTGGGGATTTGAATATAAGACGGTTGTTTTTGTGTGGAACAAAATGAATCATAATCCTGGGCACTATACGTTATCTTATTGCGAATTATGTCTTTTGTTCAAGCGAGGTCGAATCCCTACGCCTAGAGGTGCAAGAAACGTTAAACAGTTAATTGAAGTGCCTCGCAACAGACATAGCGAAAAGCCTATAGAAATTGCCCAAGGCATAATACAAATGTTTCCTTATCAATCCCGCATTGAGTTATTTGCTAGGGATAGCAAAGAAGGTTATGATTCTTGGGGGCTTGAAATTAATCAAGATGGGGAGCAATGTGCTGAATAAAATGTAATCCGAGTAAATTAGAATTATTGTTGCGCCAAAAAAAGAAATTATTGGTGTATTCATCAAACCAGCAGGTGATTTCTCTAACCCGGCAAGGATCTCGTGTAATGTCGCCTATAAATACAATCCAAAATGGTAGTATGTTCTGTATTCGGCTTTGTTCGCGCAGAATTTTCATTAAACCTGGGGTGAAATATTTACAGCATCTTTCGTGGGCATTGCCCCTTCCTGCACTCCTGGGTTTACCTTCAACCCATCCGTCTTGTCTCTTTAGTTCAATATAGATGTGCTTATCTGTTGTTGTATTAGTAATGGAGAAATCAGGAACAAAGCCGTGTCTATATTCTATTTGTGGGTCATATATCTGTTCCTCGTCCCTGTCTAGTAATGGATAATCGTAGTAAATATTGGCAAAGTCTCTGGGGCTAGTATTGAGAACATAATCAGTATCTGCAAGAAGCTTATTAAATACATCAGCAAAATTTTGTTCGGCTACAGAAGCAAGGTTGCCACTGAAAGTTTGCCAGTTTTCCCTTAGTCTTAAATGTGAGCTACTCATTATTTCCTCCAAACAAGTTTAGCTGCGAAACATATAGACGGTTACATGCTAACATGCACATCCACTAGGTTTATATTTCGTGCAATCCTCATTGCGTTATTCTTCCGATCAATTTAAAGCCCGCCTAATTTCGGTGCCTGAAAATTCTTCTTCGCATATTGGGCGTTATTTAATAATTGGTATAACATGTGTAGTTGGGTTGCTTTTCATTTATTATTTGGCGTTAGACGCTGGCTTTTTTCATGTGAAACAGATCTCCATTTCCGGAAATGAGCATTACACACAGAAGGAAGTAATCGCCGCGTTAAATTTGAGTTCTCGGCAAAGTGATGTGCATACCATTTCAGGGTCTGCAATTGAACAACGTCTCAAACAGAAACTCAGTTACGTCAAACAAGCGCATATTTCAAAAAGCATTCTAAAACGGTCATTGACGCTTGAGATAACTGAAAGAGAACCAGTTGCATTGCTGAAATACCCAGAAGATGGTCGTATTCGCTTTGCGTTGGTTGATCTAGAAGGTTATGTGTTAGAGCATATAGAATTACTGTCGGTTTCCAATTCGATCGTTACGGTTATCAGTAATGATCGCAAATTGTCGAATGTTGGTGATCGAGTGGATTCTGGTGGTGTTCAAGTCGCCCTGAACGTGCTAAAGTCGGCTCTGAGTCTGGCACCGGAAGTGGTACCCACGCTACAAACGATTAATGCGAATCAGTCAGATAAGATCATTCTCCAATTTAGCAATCTCCCTATCGTGTGGATTTCATCGGATTCGATTGACACTGGTATTCATCACATTAATTTATTCATGAAGAATCAGGCCATATTCACAGGAAAAGGGCAACATACTTCAAATCCTCTTGATGGTTATTTGGACGCAAGGTTCAAAGATGCCATATATTGGGGAGGACGGTAAGATGGCAGAAGAAATTATTGTTGGTCTAGACATTGGTACTAGCAAAATTGCTGCGATTATCGGAAATACTTGGCAAGGTGATCCGGAAAAGATCGAGATTATAGGTGTGGGCACTGCCCCTTCTGAAGGGCTACGGAAGGGAGTCGTTGTTGATATAGATCTCACGACAACGGCGATTCGTCAGGCTGTTGAAACGGCTGAACTCATGGCAGGTGTGCAGATTGGATCTGTATATGCCGGTATCGCAGGAGGACATATAACCGGGCAAACTTCTCACGGTCTCGTTGCCGTTTCAGGCGAGGGGCACGAGATTACACAAGCCGATGTGGAACGTGCAATTAACGCTGCGCAGGCAATGAAGATTCCTGTTGAACGAGAAATACTGCATGTGGTTCCACAAGGTTTTATTGTTGATGAGCAAGGAGGCATTAAGGATCCGGTTGGTATGTCTGGGGTTCGCCTGGAAGCTTATGTTCATATCATTACCGGTGCTGTCGCGTCTGCACAAAACTTGGTGAAAAGTATTTATAATGCAGGGATTTCTGTTGAAGATATCATCTTAGAACCTATTGCTTCTGCCGAGGCGGTCCTCACGCCTGAGGAGAAGGCAGCTGGTGTTGCTCTTGCGGACATGGGGGGCGGTACCACAGATGTTGTGGTCTACAAGGAGGGTACTCTCCATCATTCTGCTGTACTCTCGCTTGGTGGGCATCATATCACCAATGATATTGCGCAACTGTTAAAGATAACGCCACAAGATGCAGACAAAATTAAACTGCGCTACGGCTGTGCATCAGTTGATCTCGTGGATCAGAACGACGCTATTCCGATTTCAACTGTCGGAGGTGTGCACAAGCCGCGTTTCATCACGCGCCGAGATTTAGCAGAAATTATCCAGTGTCGTATGGACGAATTCCTAAGTCTAATCGGTCAGGAAATTCACAATTGCAATCTCACCATTCCAGCTGGAGTTGTACTTACCGGTGGTACTGCGCTTCTTGATGGGTTGCTGGAATCAGCTGAACAGGCTTTTCCTTGCCCAGTTCGGGTAGGATATCCCTGTGCGCTGAAGGGGTTAACGGAGAAAATACACAGTCCGGTCTATGCAACAGGTGTTGGACTTGTCCTTGCTGGCGCGATGGAGCATTATCGCGCTCCCAAAAGAACCTTTATCAAAGGAACGAACCTGTTCGATCAAATCTTCAAACGTATGAAGCAGTGGTTTCAGGACTGGTTGTAAATACTAAGGTCCGGCTGAGATTGTGTTGTAGATGCAGAAAAGTATTGACTTTAATTGGGTGGTTTTCTATAATCTGAAAGTAGTGTGTGGGTCTAGATGTCCTGTGTATCTTCTGCGGTTTACGGCTGAACCGCCTTGCACTGCCATCTTGACGCTCGGGTGCGCTTCAAACAAGGGAGGAGTTAGGTTGCTCCGTTAATGGGAGTATAACTGAAAGTTATGAACGACAATGTAATTGAATTTGTGGAACAGGACGAATTTGCAAATGTCGCGCGTATCAAAGTCATTGGTGTTGGGGGCGGAGGCAGCAACGCGGTCAGGCGTATGATTGAGGCTGAGTTAGCCGGTGTCGAATTCTTCGTAGTCAACACTGATGTTCAAGCACTAAGAACGTGTCATAATGCAACCCGGGTGAAAATTGGCGAAAATACGACGGGCGGACTCGGTGCTGGGGCGAACCCGGATGTAGGACGTAGGGCAGCTGAAGAGAGCAAGGAAAATCTCCGAAGCATCGTCGAAGATGCAGACATGGTATTTGTTACGGCTGGAATGGGAGGCGGGACAGGTACAGGCGCAGCACCCATTATTGCGGGATTGGCTAAGGAAACGGAGGCATTGACAATTGGTGTTGTTACGCGTCCATTTGTCTTTGAGGGCAGGCAGCGTGCTATCCAGGCTGAAGCAGGTGTCACTCAAATGCGTGAGAACACTGATTCCGTTATTGTGATTCCGAACCAACGTCTCATTGAAGAGGCAGATCGGAATATGCCGATAAAAATGGGCTTCCGGATGGGAGATCAGATTTTGCTTCATGCCGTCCAGAGCATCTCCGATCTCATCATGGTTCCTGGCGAAATTAATCTTGACTTCGCCGATGTCAAAACCATCATGTCAAATGCGGGCGGAGCATTGATGGGAATTGGTGCGGGGACAGGCGACAATCGTGCCCAAGGAGCAGCAAAGCGCGCCATCCTTTCGCCGCTATTAGAAGAAAACTCGATTGAGGGAGCAACTGGAATTATCGTGAATATCACCGGTCCCAGCGACATGGCAATGCACGAATTGGAAGATGCCATGGAGGTTATCAGAGAAGCATCCGATACAGAGCAGGTAATTTTTGGATTAGCTTATGATGACAATCTGGAAGATGAACTGCGGGTAACCGTTATTGCAACAGGGTTTGACCCTCAGACGCGAAGCAGCAGACAAAAAACAGGACAGGGCGATATTGTGAATCTGGAAGAGTTCTTGGGGCGTAATTTCCCACGAAGTACACAAGGAACCGCACACGCCTCAGGAAATGCGGGGCAAACTGGCTATAATCCAGGGGGTACGGGTGCTTTTGTACCACCGTCCTCAGGATCCACCCAGAATCGCCCTACAGGTGACGTAGTGAAGCCCGATATTCCACCGGACGATGAGGATCTGTTGGATATTCCTGCGTTTTTACGAGTCCGTGGTAATGTGAAGGACAAGAAATAAGTCTGTCTCGACAAAATTATTATGCAACGAGTTTTACGCCAAACTTACCAAGAACTTCTCAAGGCGGAGCACCGCCCACACTTCAATTTCCGGAAAGATAATAGGTTTGCGCTAATCTACCCAGGTGCTTATGCGCTCGGCATGTCCAGCTTGGGACTTCAGGTCATCTATTCTCTCCTCAACCAGCGCGAGGATACCTCCTGCGAACGCGCGTTCCTCCCCGAACCTGAGATAGTAAGTCAACTCGACGACCGTCGAACCACCCTCTTTTCCTTTGAAACACAGACCCCACTCAATCAATTTGATCTGCTCGGATTTTCCGTCTCATTTGAATCGGATTATGTCAATATTCCGACTACACTGGAGATGGCACGCCTTGAACCTCTTGCTGCGGATAGAACTGACGCCGATCCGCTTGTTATCGCGGGTGGGATTAATATCTCCTATAATCCCGAACCTATTGCTGATTTCATTGATGTGTTCGTTGTTGGCGAGGCAGAAGCGACTATCCACTATCTGATGGATATTTTTGGAGAGTGGAAAGCAGCACATGCATCTAAAGAAGATTTATTGCGAGAACTTGCTACGGTGCCAGGGCTCTATGTGCCCCGTTTTTATGAAGTAGACTATAACGACGAGGGTGGCATCAAGGAGATGAGAGCGAAGTCGCCTGCACCAGCCAGCATCCGTTCTGCCGCAATTCCGAGTCTTGATGATGCCGAAACCTGCACGAAGATCTTCACACCGAACACGGAGTTTTCTAACGCGCACCTAATTGAGATTGTACGCGGCTGCGGACGGCAATGCCGATTCTGCGTTGCTGACTATGCGCGACGTTGGCCAAGACGTCGATCTGTGGAGAACACGCTCCAACTCGCCGAGCAGGCGCGCGGCATTACGGATCGGATTGGCCTCGTAGGAGCATCAATCTCAGATCACCCAGATATTGACGCGATTGCGACGGGGCTGGTAGAGAGAGGTTTCCGTATCTCCTGCGCTTCCCTGCGGGCGGAGACGGTGCGTCCTCCCTTACTCGACGCGCTTGCTGACAGTGAACAAGGCACAATCACAATTGCACCGGAAGTTGCCACCGAGAATCTACAGAAAGTTGTCAACAAAGCCATTCCCCGCGAACGTCTCTATCATGTCCTCGAAGAAGCTGTCAAACGGGACATCTTGAACCTCCGTCTCTATTTCCTGATTGGTGTGCCTTACGAAACACCCGCTGATGTGGAAGCTATTGTTGACATGGCAAAGGAGATGCGATCTATCGTTTTACCGTACGCGAAAAAGTCTGGACGGATGGCACAGATCGGTTTCACAATTTCGCCTATGGTTCCCAAACCCCACACGCCATTCCAGTGGGTAGCGATGGAAGATCCGAAGACAATCTCTCGCAAACTCACGTTCCTAAAAAAAGAGTTGGGTCGGATCGGTGGAATGAAATTTTCCTCAGCAAGTGCGCGACTTGCCTATCAAGAGGCGGTATTTGCCAGGGGCGACCGACGATTGAGCCGGGTTATTTTAGACCTCGCAAGAGGGGGCGCGTGGAAAGCTACCTTCCGTAAACACGGTTTGGATCCTGATTTTTATGCGTTGCGTCCACGCTCTATCGGCGAATTCAATCCGTGGGATTATCTTGACCTCAACGTTAAGCCGGAATTCTTGCGTCTCGAACACAATAAGCACGAAAAACGGTTCATGACAAGCCAGTGCGATACCACTGTCTGTAAGAAATGTGGTGCCTGCTAAGTCAATACGACACTCGCCACTCTGTCTGATCTTGTCAATACCTCTTAGGTGTTATTGATCAGTGTATTCACTCAGCGACTTCCGCATTAATTGCCCTCGCGCAACGTAGCCTTCCCTTCCTGATCGGACACGTTCCAGATCCTCCGGAGTGACCTCTCGTCTAACCTGTGCTGGAATCCCCATTGCCAATGCATCTGCCGGAATGTCCTGTCCCTCCCGTACAACTGCACCCGCAGCGACAATTGCTCGCTCACCAATCTTGGCACCAGTTAGGATTGTTGCTCCCATCGAAATCATCGCGCCATCTTCAACCGTGCAGCCGTGGACAATTGCACCATGACCGATAGTAACATCGTCACCAATCACACAGGGAAACCCTGGATCGAGATGCACAACCGTGCCATCCTGAATGTTTGTACGATCGCCGACTTCGATGTATTCTAAGTCGCCTCGCAGCACACAGTTAAACCAGATGCTCGATTCTTCACCAACAGTGACAGCACCGATAATCATCGCACCGGGGGCGATGAAAGCGGATGGATGGATCGTGGGTAATATATCCTTATAAGCTATCTGCATTTTTCCTCCAGATCTAATTGATGTATCACTTGAAAGGGAACTAACCCTCTAACGATTTGTATCAGTGGGCATCAATTTTATCATGCGTTAAGTCACCGGACAAGGAAATCTCCGAACTCAACTCGCAGATTGACAACAGATATCCGGCGTGCTACAATTCCAAACGTACTATTTCTAAGACTATACTAACCTAAGTTGCTAGTTATCGATCCCGCTCGGCTTGGATAGCCATATCCAAGTCTCGGACTCGCGGAACGGAGCCATATTCGTATATGTGCAGTGGATTTGTCAATCCACTGCGAGTCGTGAAGCACCCAGTTCAGTCCCCATTTTCCCATTTCGTGACATTTCACATCACTAGCAACTCGCGTTATATTAGGAGACAGATATGGAATTAACAAACAAAGTCGCTGTTATTACCGGAGGAGCAACAGGAATCGGTGCAGCGTCAGCAATCCTCTATTCCCGTGCAGGTGCGAAGGTTGTCATTGGTGACATAAATACTGATGGTGGGGAACAAACGGTGGAAGCTATTCAGTCGGAAGGCGGCGTCGCCCAATTTGTCCGAACCGATGTCAACGTAGAATCCGAAGTCGCGAATCTAATGAAAACAGCGGATGAAGCCTTTGGTCAGCTCAACGTGTTGGTTACCTCCGCGGGTATTTTGAGCGGTCCAAGTATTAGGGTAGATGACTTCGAGAAGGCGGTGTTTGAGTCTGTTATCGATACAAATCTCAGAGGTACATTTCTGTCGGTTAAATACGCCGTGCCGATTTTAGAACGGAGCGGCGGGGGTGTAATCTTGTGTATCGCCTCCGGTGCCGGCGTGAGCGGTGGCAGTTCATCGGTCGCTTACGGTTCGAGCAAGGGTGGTGTCAACGGGATGGTATTAACTATCACACCCCAGCTCGCCCCACTCAATATCCGCGTCCATACAATCTGTCCCGGTAGTATTGCAACTCCGTTGAAGCTCCGACAAATCGCGGAATCTGCGAAGCAAACTGGAAACTCTCCGGAGGCAGCCGTTGAAAACGCCCGCATATCTTTAGGAGAACCGGAGGGGGTTGCACGCGTCCTGACTTTCCTTGCATCCGATGCTGCGTCGTATGTTCGGGGAACAATTGCCACGCGATAAGTGGGTTGCCCTAATACCCTTTTTCCTTGTCCGCCACATTGATCAACGGTTCCCCTTTGACGTAGCGATGTAGGTTGTCGATGAACAGGCGCATCGTACGGGCCTCAATATGTTGCGAACCCCCAGCAGTATGTGCTGTCAAAACGACGTTCGGTTCCGTCCATAACGGGCTCTCCGGCGGGCACGGTTCGGTATAAGTGACATCCAACCCTGCGGCAGCGAGTTTACCACTACGGAGCGCAGCGAGTAAGGCGTCTTCATCAACCACCTTGCCGCGGCTGATATTGACCAAGTAGCTCCCGTCCTGCATCTGGCCAAATTCTTCGTGCGATAGGAGTTTATGCGTTTCTGGCGTGATTGGGCAGCAGACCACCACAACGTTGGATTTCGCCATAAATTCGTTCAGCCAATCTAACTTGCCAAGTTCAGTGACACTCTCCGGCTTTTCCATCGGTTCCGGATCGACCGCGATTACGTTCAACTCGAAGGCTTGTGCACGTGTCGCAATAGCGCGACCGATGCCCCCAAGCCCCAAAATTCCCATCGTCATCCCTGCTAATTCGATGCACGGTGCTTTTTCCCACCGTTTATCCTTCATGAAGTCGTACTGCGTGATAATACGGCGGGTGAGCGACAGCAGTAGGGCAAATGCGTGTTCTGCGATCTGTGAGCCGTGCATCCGGCGGCTATTGGTCAGGATGATATCGCTGGCTTTGAAAGCAGGATACATCATCCCTTCAACACCCGCGGAAGCGACCTGTACCCACCGCAGCGACTTGGCTTTGGCGAGATCTGCTTCACCGATATGTCCATAGATGATGTCAACGTTGGATACGTGGTCGCCAAGTGCCTCACCCCGTGGCAAAAAGCAAATCTCGACTTCGGATGGAGCATCTTCACTTATTGCTTCAACCTCTGGACTGTACCTTCCTGTAATTAACGCTTTGAGTTTTGCCATTGTAGATCCTTCCCGTTTGTTAAGAGGAGTTTCTGCGTAGAACTGTCAGTAGTTACACAGGTCTATATACTGGCTCGTATATTTCTACGTTTCTGAAGCAGTCCAAACGCCATTTGGAGCGAGTGCCAAAGCCTGCTCAAGATGCACCATCCGCTCCGGTCCCGCTGTTTTTATCATGTTGTCTCCATAGACCTTTCCTTGCCCGAAACGCGACACGAGATCAAGCTCCTTGCGTAGGAAATGCATCTCGTCTTCCTTGTAGCGGTAGCCGCAGTTAATCGTGAACATACGCCGCTGCGTACCACCGCCCCATGAACTATGCTTCAAGGCTTGGTTGAAAATGACCAAATCCCCCGGATTCGATTCGAGGGCGACTGCGGGGACTGAAGGTCCATCGAGCGCGTAGGTCTCCTCTAAACTGCTGATATTCTGTTGTACCGTTTCGGCGTATAGCTCGCCGTATCTGTGGCTGCCAGGGATGAAGCGTACTGCCCCGGTATCCGCAGTCAGTGGGTCAAGGTAAAATGCCATCTTGTAGAAACGGACAGGACGGGGCCAACCGCCATCGGAATGCCAACCGGTGTCCCCGCTGTAGAAATTGCCGTCGCTGCCGAGATAGGTGTAATCGTCGCCTAACAGACTGGCGAAGATGCCATCAATCCGGTCGTCGTCGAGAAGCGAACTGAGATATTCACTTTGACCGATGAACGGCACGATGTATGTGCGTTGGGTTTCGGGGTGATCTATGTTCAGGTCAACCCAGACCTGCTCAAATGCCTCAATAATCTGATCGATGCAGTCATTGAGGAAGCCGGGGAAATGGAGATAGCCGAATGTATCCATGAAACGGTGTTGTTCTAGCGTAAGTCGGAACTTCGACATGGGGTGCCTCCTTCAGGATAGAATGTGAATGCTAATTTGTAGATTAGACGTTATTCCAACTATTGATAAAGTCCCCAACCTCAAAATCTGTGGGCATGTTGTCGGAATCGTATGGCGACATACTCCGTTGAAAACCGGGATGGTCTTCCTGATCAGAGTGCTTCAATTTTTGGTCGAGTGCGTCAAACCGTGTCCACAGGATCTCTGTTTGTTCAACGCTAAAGTGGCTGCCGAGGTAGACGATGTCTCTGCCGTTGCCCCAGAGTGAATCGGGTGGGGTGTCTGTGTGCTTGAGTCGATACAACGCACGACTCAATTTTGAGAGCATAACGACACAGACCATTCGGTCGTGTGGCGATGGGTGTAGTTGGTCAAGCCCCGCCTGAAACGCGTCAACCTCCTTGTTTATGATTGCATGAAAAATCTTGGCAATCAGATCGGACTCTGTAAAAAACAGTGCATCCCATGCCTCAAATTGCGCTCTTACCCCGTCCGAAAGATAGTGATAGAATCCCGGTTCCCAATGTCGCCAATGAACGTTGGGGAAGGAGGGAAAATGGAAAGGACGGTAGCCGGGGTGAAGGGTCCGCCGCATTTTACTGCTGTAGTAACTCCCCCAGTGCAGCAATAGATGGGTGTATACGACTCCGTCGCCCGCTTTGAGTTCAACAGGCATACCATCGGGCAGCGGGACGGAAGCGTTTTCAACCAGCTGCTGATTCTCTTCGTCGGTGTTGACTCGTCGGTGGCTGCGGGGAACAATCCAAAATACGCTATCATCGTAAAGGGCAATATTCCATTGGAGATAGCTCGGACCGTGGTGCTGCATATTGGAAATCATGCCCCGCAACGGTGCAGGCTCCCCTGGACCAATATCGCGATGCCATTTCGCGGGACCGGTCTCGCCAGCGGTCGCACTACAGAGGCAGGCAAGATTGTGTGGTACGACGTCTTCCGTATCCATCAGTTGCTGGGCAACGCCCAAAGTATTTTCGTGAGTCAAGAACTCGATGACATTGGCGGATATGCTGTCGCAATCTGTGGAGAATTTCAATCGTGGCTGGCCACTCGCCGCCCATTCACCTCCTGGCGGTTGGTCAGGAGTGCGTCGTTGGACGGAGAGCTCCTTTCGCCGATTAACCATGTGTTCGATACCGTCACGCAGCGACTGGAGTTGATCCGGAGGAACTACGTTGCGCAGGATATTATAACCTTCGTCCATCAGTTGTTGGCGGTTCACTTGCATGATAGTGCCTCATCAGGAGTATTAGTTTGGTGAGAGGGATTCAAAGGTTCCAAGCGATTATACGCATACCATGCACACTTGTCAACACTCTGAGGAATAGAAAAATGGTCTATAAGTGCATCTGTGCTTCCGCCCATGCCTGGAGTGGAATGTCATCAGCTTCCGGTCGCCAATGCCTGGAAATCGGATGCACGTTAGCATTATCTCCCATGTAGTTGCTTTCGCCGGTTCCCAATTCCCCGAGCAGCTGCCGCTGAATCGGTGTACAGCGCGCGATTAGGTCAGGGGCTTGGTGGATGTAGTCGGCGGGCCGAATCCAGCGGTAGTGATAGCCGTAGTAAAGACACTTCCGGGCATGGTTTGACAGGTTTGGGGTGAGACAATGCCAGAGCGCGGTACGCCAGAGCATCGCTGTGCCGGGACGGACGTTCACCTCTACGATTCGGTCTGGGTCAATCTCGTAGCCCTCCTCATGTATCAGTGCTGGTGACATCTTATGGCTGCCCCGCACCACGCAAATTGCACCACTGTTGTGTTCGGTCAGATCTGTCAAGTAGTAGCCGACCTTGACTTCCACAAACGGCACCTGTCCGTTGGTAAGCGGATACCCGAAGTTCGGTCCGTCCGAGTGCCAAGGGAAAAAGCTATCCTTTGCCCCCAATTTCTGACTTGCGTATTCGGGCGGGCTGGGCGGACGCACATCGAGGTGTGATGTGCGGATCTGGATATTAACGCCGAGAACATCCACTACAAGCGGCAGCAGCACCGGATGATCGATTAGACGCAACAGCTCCTCATGGTGAGCGAGGGCGTTCCGGATCTGAAACGGTTCATCTAGTCCAATCCCTTTCTCACTGTGATAGCGCGCATCCAACTCGTCTACCACTTCGATTAACGTCCCAACCTCTGTGGGACTGAGAGCATCTTCAATTAGAATAAACCCATCTTCATCAAACTGTCGTCGTTGTTCTTCCGTGATAGCAATGGATTTGTCCATCAAAATTATCCTCCGGTTCATTATTCACGATGGTCTTCTGCTGCATCCTGTGGCTCAAAACCAACGACCTCACGAGCATGTGAGTAGTCTCGATAGCTCCATCTGTTATCCGATACCGCAAAGAAGATGTCAAACTTCACGCTATCCGGTGCTTCAACGCACTTTTGAACCATCTGTGCGATGTCTCGATGGCTGCACCAGACAGAGAAGGTGCGTGGCTGTGTTGGACGGTTCTCGCGCGTAACCGCACCGATACGCAGGCAGATTATTGAGATGTCGGACGTATCCGTAAAGTGTCTTGCCAACGCTTCACCGAATACCTTCGTGCATCCGTAGAGTCCACTTGGTCGTGTCAAGGAATTGTGATCCAGCTTATCCCATGTTGCGGGGGCCTCATTGTAACGACCTTCAACGAGGGTATTGTAGGGAAATCCCCGTTCACAATTACTGACCGTTGAACCGCTACTGGCGTAGATAACCCGCTTAACCCCCGCTCGCCGTGACGCTTCAAAAACATTGTAAGTTCCGATGATATTGGGATTCAAAAGATCTTCCCACGTCGCACCGCCTCGTGCGTTCGCTGCTAAGTGTACAACCACATCGACACCCTCAAAGGCGGGTTGTATCGCATCGAGGTCAGCGATATCCGCTTGATGGCATTCAATTCCTTCTACCGGGCGACGATTAAGTGCGCTCAAGGCGTATGTTTCTTCCAAACGCTCTCGCACGATGCCGCCGATCAATCCGCTCATACCGGTGATGAGTACTTTCTTTTGCGCCATGTTTATCTCCTTTTTATATGTTTTACACACGGTTTCTGTATTATACATCACACACAGAAAGTTATCAATATTCCTCCCTATGGAAGCAACTAAAATTGTCTTGACACGACTTCTATTTTTCTCTATACTGACGGCAGACTTAGTATCACTGCGCGTTCAAGTGAGCGCAGAAGTATAACGATAATCAAACAGAGTAGAGGAGGCACTTACATTGAAAGCTTTAGTCCTATCCGGTCCAAATCACAGGTTTGCAGATAGCGCGTCCGTTATCAGCGACTTCCTCTCGGCACGAGGCGATATGTCGGTGGAACTTACTGAGGATAAAGGGGTTTTGGGGTCGTCCCAACTGAACGAATTTGATGTCTGTGTATTCGGCACCGGGTTCACCCGCACAGTCAGTCAACCTGACGGTACACCCAAGCGGGAACCAGACCTCACGTCTGAGCAAGAAGACGGTCTCTTCCAATTCGTTAGTGGTGGTAAGGGACTCGTCGGTATTCACGGAACCGCATGGTGGATTGGAGGACGTGCCGTTGATCTCATCGGCGGAGCCGCCAATTGGCATCCACCAGGTGATACCTTCACGGTCAATATAGAGGATTCAACTCACCCAATTACACAGGGTGTTGGGGATTTTGAGGTCGAAGACGAGATCTATATGTCCGCTTACGATCCCTACATCCACATCCTTGCGTCGGCGGAATGGTCAGAGAAACAGCACCCAATGGCGTGGACAAAATCCTATGGGGATGGCCGGGTGTTCTATACATCACTCGGACATGGTCCCGGTACATTTGAGCGACCGGCTATGCAGAAGATGCTTGCCCAGGGCGTGCAGTGGGCAGCAAATAGTTAAGTTTCGAGTCGGATTGAGCAGGATTCTCTTGATGTATCCTGCTCAATTCTGCTATCCCGGACAGTAGATAGGAGGCTATCATACGATGACCGAAGATGAACGTTATCTATTCGATTTGACGGGTTATCTCGTTATCAAAGATGTACTCACCCCTGAAGAGGTGAAGCGTTGCAACGCGGCAATCGATCACCATTTTGATCAAGCGAAAGAGATAGACAGGTCACTATCTGGCGATTCAAAAACGTTGTCAGGGACTTCTCGGCGGATAGATTTGGGTGGGATGCTGGCGTGGGAACGTCCTTGGTGCGAACCGTTTCGCCAGTTCCTCATTCACCCAGCAATTAAGCCCTACCTTGATGGCATATTGGGAGAAGGTTATCGACTTGATCACGGACCGGGGATGATCGCCATGGACGAAGGCGCAGAAGGCGGCACGTTGCACGGCGGCGGAATCGAACGTCCGAACTTTTCAGAAGCCTATTTCTTCAAAGATGGCCGTATCTACACCGGACTCACGGTCGTCGAATATATGATGGCGGACGAAGGGCCCGGAGATGGTGGGTTAGCGGTCATTCCGGGTAGTCATAAAGCCAACCTTCCCTGTCCCCAAAGCATGAAGTTGTGGGAAAAATATCAAGAGCATGTGCTCGAAGTCAATGCGGAAGCCGGTGATGCGATTATCTTCAGCGAAACCTTGACACACGGAACTCTGCCGTGGACAGCGAAGCATCAGCGACGGGCGGTGCTTTATAAGTTTAGTCCCGGCTTTCAGGCATACAGTGCAGGCGCACATCAGATTACATACCCTGACTATATTGAGGATATGACGCCGGAAGAGCGAGAGGTGATGGAAGCCCCGCACATCCGCCGCCGATAGTATTAGGGCTATTTGCTTCAACAGAAAGGAATTAGAGATCCATGAGTAACGTTCCGATGACACGCCCCGAAGAGGCGTTGGCGATCCATGAGACAAGATACTTCCACTCATCTACTTTTACACAGCTGGAAGACGGGCGGGTTCTCCACGCCGCCGGGACACACTTCAACACATCCGATGATGGTGGAATTACGTGGTCGGAATCGTTCTCGTGCACTGATACAGAGGGGAATCCGGTAGGCGGCGGCGGAACATCGCTCGTGCGCTTATCCGGTGATGGCATCGGCTTGGCGGCTATGCAGCGGCCCTCCGAAGACGCTGCCGAAAGCACGCGGCGCGAATCAGGTCTGGTTTTCTGGCGATCGGAAGATGGTGGAGCGACTTGGGAGCCACCTGTTCCTATAACAGTGCCAGGGGTTGCTACCCACGCCTACCAAGATGTCCTGCTTCGTACCTCCTCTGGACGTATTATCCTCCCGGTGTATATCTCATTGGGGCAAAACAGTGGACCCGACGAGATCAAACCGCCCGCCTCGGGGAAATTAGTCAATGGTCAATGGGTATCCACCGCGGCACACTTCTTCGACCCGCGATTCTCCGCGTCCTGCATCTACTACTCGGATGACGATGGACAGACATGGCAACGCAATCACGATGGCGAACTGATAATCCTAATGGACTGGAATGCGTCGTTTAGCTATACCAATGAACCGACGGTGGCGGAAGTCAGTCCGGGGCGGCTGCTGATGTTCATGCGGAACGGATTGGGGCGCGTTTTTCAGGCGTGGTCGGAAGACAACGGCGAGACCTGGACGCGTCCACAACCGACCTCCCTCGCTTCGTCCACAGCACCCGCACAGATTCGGAGGCTGCCCAACGGACACCTCTTGGCGGTCTGGAATCAGGAGAGCGAGGACGAAGTTAAACGAGGTTACAATCGGACGCGCATCTCCGCTGCAATTAGTCGGAATGGGGGCAGTGTGTGGGAGTTCTTCCAAAACGTCGAATCAATGCACGAGGAGACGCGGGTTGAGCCGGGACCCATCCGTCCTGTCCGTCCGTCGGAATACTATTTTGATCCGGGACTACCTGCACCAGAGCGGGAACAGGAACATATCCTCGACTTCGATTTTCATGGACGTTGGTCGTATCCGTCGGTGTTTGTGATGAAAGACCGTGTCCTAATTACCCATACCTATTCGTATTACGAGGAACACCCGACTCGTGCCGAGATGATTCTGAGCAGTCAGAAGGAGGGAGGCTTCAATCAGAAGTTGAAGGTGCTGCCCTTAACGTGGTTCTACGGTGGGAAGGAGCCTGCGGATAATCCTATATTGGCGCGAATATATGAGCAGGCAAAGCCGTAGTGAATAAAACGTGAAGCGTGAAACGTGAGGGCTTAAAACATTCAGAGAACCCCTATAGAGGAGATGGTTCATGCTAAAATTTGCTTATTTGGGTGCATGGCACAGCCACGCCAGTATGCACACCCGTGAGTCAACAGAGCGTCCGGACGAGTTCAAACCCATCGGATTCTATGACCCAGATCCAGAGGTCGTTGCACGGAGAAAAGGGGAGTGGTCCGAATCATTTCCTGACCTCACGGTTTTCCCATCAGTCGAGGCGGTATTGAACAGCGACGCTCAAGCGGTCATCGTCGAAGGCCATGTCTACCAAAATCTGGACTACGCGGAACAGGCACTCGAAGCCGGTAAACATGTGCTGCTCGAAAAACCAGCAGGCGTCAATATAGAACAGCTGCAGCGAATCCACAAACTTTCAGAGCACAAGGGACTGTGCCTTCAGATGGCGTATATGTGGCGTTACAATCCCGCAATCCATGAAATGCTGCGTCTCGCCAAGTTAGGTGCGTTTGGCGATATCTTCTACTATCGTGGACACATCCCCAAGCCGATATCGTGGCACCCGCAGTTAGCGCAAGAGTTCAAAGTGTATCACGGCGGGATTTACTTCGAGATGGCGGGACACCTGATTGATTTGATGGTTATCCTGATGGGAGAGCCACAGAGGATACAACCTTCCTTGGGACGGCACTACGATAGCCGGTCGGAGGTGGATAACGCAGTCGTCGTCCACGAATTTGAAAGCGGACTCGGCACAATCGACACCGCCGGTATGCACATAGAGAGTGGTAAAACCCGCCGTATCGAAGTCTACGGCACAAAGGGCACCGCCATCCATACACCTATCGGTTCGGATAACCTCAGTCTGAGTTTAGGAGAAGCGATCGAGGGCTACGCAGCTGGTTCACAAGACGTTACCATTACTAAGTCATCAGCCTCCGGCTCGCTGCTACGAGAACTCGCCGCCTGTATTCGAGGAGAAAAACAGCCGGATTACACACTGGCGCACGATAGGGCGGTGCAGCGGACACTGTTTGCCGGTTGCGGTATAACGGATGGGGACGCACTTAGATAAGCAGCAGCGTTTAGCAGACTTCTTCGTGGGGGAAAGGCTTATGTTTGCTAAGTTGCTGGTATGTGCCGGATTGCTCGCGCTCGCCTCCTTCGGACTGGTGGGATGCGGGGATGAGGATTCGGTATCCTCTATTGAAACAGTTCCTAAGGAGGTGGTCGAAAGAGAGGTTGCTACACTGGTTAAGACGATTCCCGCAAATGGGGAAGTGGCTGCGGAGCTGCTACCACTCGTGCTTTATTTCGATAAGGAACCGCTAGCCGTGACTGTTAATGGGACTGCTGCCCGTGTCGAAGGGAATAGAGCGATTTGGTGTTTTCCGAATCCGACGCAGAAGCTTGGAGATCAGTTATTTCATATTAAATGGACGAATCCCGACGGCTCCCTTAATGTTGGTGCATATATAAGACTGATACTGGTAATAGCTGATTTTGATAGGCCATCTATAACAGCGGGAAGTGTATTCGATGGTGAGGCCGATGTTGATCCTGACCCGTTGAATGGGGGCGGCATCCGGTATGATTTTAGTATACCTGTTATTGATTTGAAGTCTAAGCTGCTTACTGAAGATGGTGAGGACCTTGGTTGGGAAGCTGTCTGGGCTGACCGAACCGTCAAATTTCTTCTTGGTGCGAACGGAAAGTTACTTGAAAATGGAAACCTCTATCTGATTCAGATAGAGGTTTCCAGGCGGTGGAATAATGAGTTTGCTTGTGACTGTATGGACTGCTCGTATTTTGAGAACATTGATATGACAATAAGGTTCGCAACTGTCGAGAAATAGGCAAAAAAGGGAGCAAAAGCGAAATATCTAATTTTCATCGGACATCAGTTGGTTTGAAGTAGAAGCCTCAACCGTCAGAAACGCAGGACATACCTGCATAGATAGTCTTCGCGTGGAGGGAAGTCCTATGTTTGTTAGGTTGCTAATATGTGTTGGATTCCTTGCGTGCCTTTGCTTGGGACTGGTGGGGTGCGAGGATGAAGACCCGCAGATCATAAAGGAGGTAGCCCAGCTGGTTGAGACGGTTCCCGCGAGTGGCGAGAGGGCTGCGGCGCATCAACCGGTCGTGCTCTACTTCGATAAGGCACCGCTAGCTGTGACAGTTAATGGGACTGCTGCCCGCGTTGAAGGAAATAGCGCGATTTGGTCTTTTCCGAAACCGCCTCCGTATGGAGATGGGTTATTTCATATTGAATGGACAAACCCTGACGGTTCCCCGAATGCTGGTACAGATATAAGGCTAATGGTAATAGCTGATGTTGCCAAGCTGGTTAAGACACTTCCCGCAAGTCGAGCAGATACTGCGGACCATCTACCACTCGTGCTTTATTTCGATAAGGAACCACTAGCAGTCACTGTTAATGGGACTGCTGCCCGTGTTGAAGGGAAGAGCGCGGTCTGGTGTTTTCCGAATCCGGTGGAAAAGCTTGGAGATCAGTTATTCCATATTAAATGGACGAACCCTGATGGTTCCTCGAATATCGGCGCATTTATAAGGTTGACAGTGTTCACGCCCGGTTTTTCGCTGCCGTCCATACTGGCAGGGAGTTTCGATGGTAGTTCTGATGTTGATCCTGACCCGTTGAATAGGGACGGGATTTGGTTTGAGTATGATGAACCTGTTGTTGGTTTGAAGGCTAAGCTGCTTACCGTAGAGGGTGAGGACCTTGGTTGGGAGGCTGTCTGGGATGACCGAACCGTCAAATTTCTTCCCGGTGTGAATGGGAGGTTACTTGAAAATGGAAAGTCCTATCTAATTCAGATGGTTGTTGCTGAAGCGTGGATCTACAATGATTATGCTTGTGACTGTATGGACTGCTCGCATTTTGAGAGCATTGACAGGACAATAAGGTTTAGAACTGTGGCCAAATAAGCCAAAGTGGGAGCCAAAGCGGAATATCTAATTTTCGGCAGACATCAGTTGATTTGAAGCGAAAGCCTCGATTATCAGAAAAACGCTGTGTGCTTATCTCGGTCAACCTATCTAACACTAATTCCAACTGCGTAAGTCCTGTATGTATTTACGCATGGTGAGCCGTATTGTAAGTTTTCGGCGAACCTTCCTTCCAACCGAACGAATCTCGTTTGTCCGGGAAAGTTTCTATGAAAGATAATGAAAAAATAGACCTCCTTGAAATCAAGGCGTTGACATTTGACGTATTTGGCACAGTTGTGGACTGGCGTGGTAGCATTATCCTCGAAGGCGAAGCCTTTGGAGCAGCTCGCGGGCTTGATGTGAATTGGGCGAAGTTTGCGGACAAATGGCGAGGCGGATACGGTCCCTCAATGAACCGTGTCCGGCAGGGTGAACTGCCGTGGCTGCACATAGATGCCCTACACCGTATGATTCTGGACGAACTGCTTGACGAGTTCAAAATTACAGGGTTGAGCGAAGCGGAGAAAGACCATCTCAACCGCGTATGGCATCGCCTTAGGCCATGGCCCGACGCTATCAGTGGGCTGCAGCGATTGCGTGAACGATTCATTGTCGCACCTCTGTCTAACGGCAACATCGCCTTGCTCACCAATATGGCGAAACACGCCGGGCTACCGTGGGACTGTATTCTGTCCTCGGAGTTGGCGAAGCGTTACAAGCCGGATCCGGAGGTCTACCAAACCGCCTCCGACTTATTGGGACTTCCACCGAGCCAAGTGATGATGGTCGCTGCACACCCCGGCGATTTGATCGCTTCGGCGGCTGTTGGATTTAAGACCGGATTCGTGCCCCGACCCGAAGAATACGGACCGCACCGCAACCCCGATCTGGAGCACGATACCGCTTTCGATGTCATAGCAAGCGACTTTAATGATCTGGCAAGCCAGCTGGGAGTATAGAACAACAATGTTCATCGGTGTGGATGGGTGCAGGGCGGGTTGGTTCGCTATCGGGCTGGAATCGGAGAGCGGGTGGCAGGTCAATGTCTTTCCAGATGTGTATAGTTTGTGGGCTCATCACCGGCAGGCGTCTTTGATACTGATCGACATTCCAATCGGCTTAAAAACAAGCGGCAAAACTGAACGCTGTTGCGATCCGATAGTCCGGAAACTGCTCGGTCCGAGACGTTCGAGTGTGTTCCCTGCGCCGTGCCGAGGGGCGATCTATGCGTCGTCGTATCAGGAAGCCTGCGATATCAATCAACGGCTGACAGGAAAACGGTTGTCTGTTGAAAATTGGCACATTATCCCAAAAATCCGTCAGATGGATTGCTTCCTTTCCGAGAACACCGCTGCGAGAGATCAGGTCAGGGAAATCCATCCAGAATTCTGCTTTTGGGGGTTGGCGGGTCAGCCGATGCAACACGCCAAAAAGCGGAACGAGGGCTTGGCAGAGCGGGCAGAACTCCTCCAGTCCATTTATCCGGGGACTACTGATATTATCGACCATGCGCTATCCACCTATAGACGCAAAGATGTCGCAAGAGACGACATTCTTGATGCACTGGCTGCCGCAGTGACCGGGTTACTGGGAGGGCAAGATCTCGCTTCAATTCCGCAAGAACCTGAGTTTGATGAACGCGGCTTGCGGATGGAGATGGTATATTGTCCGCACGCTGTAGTGGAATTATGGGGTAGAACTGAATAGGCTTATGACAGGAGACATAGAAATGCAACTCAATCACGACCAATTCATGGAGGAAGGGTACTTGGTTCTGCGAGAGGTCGTCCCACCAGCGGAGTTGGAAGATTTACGCGCTGGATATGAGCAGATGGTCGATCGACAGCGGGGTATCTGGTCCTGCGAACGCAATCCCGACGATCCACCGGGCGGCGTGTGGGAAACGGGAGCACAGCCTCGCCTGATGCTGCATCAACCTCCGCTGGTAGACCTGATCGATAAAGCGACAGCGAATACAGCAGAAATCTGGCTCCACGAAAACTTACAGGGCGTCAGCACGCAGTTGATGGGGGAACCGGATGCTGGCGTCACCGAAATGATGATGATGTGTAGTCCGGTGCGGGACCGGGGTCCCGCCGTTTGGCACCGCGACATTCACCCCATTGATACCGCACCGCTACAAGGGTACATAGACGACATCATAGAGAATGGACCGAGATATCTCCAGTGGAACATCCCGCTCTACGATGACAGTGTATTGTGGGTTGTGCCCGGCAGCCACCTACGCATCAACACCGAGGAGGAAAACCAGCAGTTGCTCGCGGATCCACGTGTCCCTCTGCCCGGCGCCGTCCAGACACATCTCAACGGAGGCGATGGTGTCGTCTACATCACCCCAATCCTTCACTGGGGCAGCAACTACAGCGCAAAGCTGCGTCGCACCATTCACGGTGGTTTCTGCAACTTCACCAAGTACGAGGACTTGAGCTATACGAAAAATCTATCCGCCGAAGCCCAGGCGACGCTAAGACGGTGGGATAAACGGAGCGAGCAGATGCAGGATCACACTGAAGCCGCACTGCGTGCCGTGATTGAAAAGAGCGGTTCTGCGTACCACGCCGCACTTGAAGATATACATCCCGGTAGAGGTGAAAAAGGAAAAATGCTGACGACTATCTTCTTGTGCAAGGCGGCATTCTTTATAAACCTTCAAAGGAATCCAGATCTTGAAGACGGACCGGAAGATCTGCGTAGGCACGGGACGAGCGCACATCCGACTACGTTGAACTGGGGACCTGAATTTGCGAATCGGTTCGCACCGCAGGAAGCGGAGACGTTATGGGAACGGTTTAAGCCGCTCGATGCCAAACTTCAGAGGGCTGAAGAACATTTTTTCCCCGGCTTCCAATCGGGACCGATGCGCTACTGCTTCAATGAAACTCCTGCCGATTTCGGTGTAGACGAATTCATCGCAAGCTGGTAAGGAACGCAGATCTGCGTTCCCTACTATCCGAAGGGGCAGCACCTTTGGACGGTTAAATTAGGGAGGAGAAATAGATGATCGTTGATGTACACAGTCACTGTTTACAGCCGGAACACATGAGCGAAGCCAACCATCGCGCCAACGAACGGGCGGGCTATCCACCGATGCCACCCCTATCGCCTGAAACGTACCTCAAAGCGATGGAAGTTGTCGACAAAGCCATTGTTTTTGGTGTGCGGGGCGTTTCTGCAGGAATGCATAGCCCCAACGATTTCACCGCTGAGTGGGTCAAGCACGCACCCGATAAATTGATCGGTTTCGCAGCGATAGATCCGACCGAAGAGGACCATCTCGAAGAGGTTGACCGGTGCGTATCGGACTTAGGGCTACGCGGTATCAAACTCTACCCCATGTTAGGGCGATACGATCCCACCGATCCCACCGTTGCCTTTCCCTTATACGAAAAGGCGCAGCGGATGGGATTGCCGATGTTGTCGCACATGGGGACACATCCGGGACCTCGGGCAATGCTCAAATACAGTTTGCCGATATTGATTGATGAAGTTGCCCAAGCGTTTCCAGATCTCAAGTTTATCATGGCGCACATGGCGCACCCGTGGCAGCGAGATTGTGCCGTTGTCTTGCGCAAGCACCCTAATGTCTACGCGGATGTCTCCGGCGGTGGGTGGGTCCGTCAGTGGCAGGGATGGGAGGGGTTGATTGGCATGTTTGAGTGGGGTGTGACAGACAAACTACTTTTTGGTTCTGATTTCCCGTTATGGACACCACAGGAGGGCATGGATGGGCTGCGCCGGCTCAACGATCAACTCGAAGGTACGAGGCTACCGCGCATCCCAGACGATGTGATTGAAGGGATTATCCACCGCGATTCGCTTGCGCTGCTTGGATTGGACTGATTAGGCTATATCTCCGCACCGCGGCGCTGAAAAAGGGAACTGTTAAGATGGGACGTATACGTGTAACTGAAGTTAAAACCTTCCTTGTTGGTGGAAGCTGGCGCAACTGGCTCATTGTGAAGATTGAGACCGATGTGGGCCTCCATGGTGTCGGCGAAGCGACCCTTGAAGGTAAGTCAAAAACCGTCGAGGGTGCCGTGGTGGAATTGGCGCGTTATATCGTCGGACAGGACCCTTTTGCCATAGAAAAGCATTTTCAAGAGATGTATCGACGCGCATTCTACGCCGGCGGCGAGGTGTTGACCAGCGCAATCAGCGGTGTTGAGACCGCCTTGTGGGATATTAAGGGGAAGGCACTCGGTGTGCCGGTATACGAACTACTCGGCGGTCGTACGCGCGATAGAATCAAGCTCTACGCCAACGCATGGTATAAGCAGGGCATGAGCCCCGACGAATTTGAGATGGCAGCGAAAGAGATAGTAAAACTTGGCGCGAAAGGATTGAAGTTCAATCCTTGGGGCGGACGTCCCGGTATCGATTTCTATCGGCTGGATAACAGTATCCTAAACACAGGAATCGATGCCGTGGCAGCTGTGCGGGAAGCCGTTGGACCGGATATTGACCTATACATCGATTGCAACGGGATATTTAACACCGCCGCCAATGCAGTCAGAGCAGCAAAAGGTGTTGAGCGATACAACATCAGTTTCTTCGAGGAACCCGTTCCCCACGAGAATCTTGACGCGATGGCTTATGTGCGGAGCAAGATCGACATCCCTGTAGCTACGGGTGAACGACTGTTTACCATCTTCAGTTTTCAGCAGCTGCTTGAGCGGGGCGGGGCGGACATCGTTCAACCGGATATGTCGCATTGCGGTGGGATGCTTGAAGCGCGGAAGATTGCCGCAATCGCAGATTCGCACTATGCAGCGTTCGCACCCCACAACCCGAATGGGGAGGTCTCCTACGCTTCCTCCGTTCAGCTTGCCGCGTGCGTTCCAAACTTCCTGGTCTTAGAACATTTTCCACCCGAACCGTGGCGCTTTGATGTCTGCACAAATCCGATGGTGGTCGAGGATGGTTGGCTCGAAATCCCAGACCGTTCGGGATTGGGCGTTGAATTCAACGAGGAAGCCGCATTGGAACATCCCTACGAACCGATTGACCTTTATAACCTGCACCGCCCGGAGTTACAACAGAAGACTCCAAGGTACGCTGACAAATTGCGGTGATATGTCAGGTTATCAGGACTTACGTGCTTCGGATGTAGTTGCCCGATTCATTGGGCCTTGGGAACGGTGTCCTGCGGCGATGAATCGCCGAACTACAGGGCTTTGAGTGTTCAACTGCGTAAGTCCTACTAGATAATAACTCAAAAGGATTCGCCCATTATGCTTGATGTCGAAATTATCGATCCCACTGAAGTTGAAAGAGCAGCAGCTCTCTTCCAGCGAGATGGATTCGTCCCTATCAAAGATGCGCTTAACCCTGAGCAGCTTGCGTACGCCCAATCGGGCGCAGCCCGCGTCATCGCACAGCAGATGGGGGACGTTCCACTTGAAGAGGCAAACCGAGGCTACGCCCGTTACTCCTTCGGTCCACAGCTTCATCACCCGGAGTGGGTGCAGCTTATCGACTTGCCGACCATTCTACCGATAGTGGATACCATCTGGGGAAGTTCCGAGTACATCTGTTCTGGCGGCGGCGGGGATTATTCCACACCCGGCGCGAAGGAGCAACACCTGCACGCCGATATCCGAGATGTTTTCAACGACCCATTGAATTTAGTGACAGTCCACGATGTGCCGACGCCGTATATTGTTGTAAATTTCCTGATGGTTGAGTTCAAGAAAATTAACGGCGCGATTCGGTTTGTACCGGGAACCCATCGCACGCGTCAGCCCGTTCCGACAACGGAGGAGGAACCTGACCGAATGAAGGAGTCGATTATCTGTGCGCCAGCCGGAACGGCGCTTATCCGGGATGTACGCTGCTGGCACGGCGGCACCGCCAATAATTCCAATGAGATTCGACCGATGACCAGTGTTGGGTATTTCGCACCTTGGTTCCGTTTGCCTAATCTGGAGTTGTCGCTTCCGCGTGAGTTCTATGAAACGCTATCCCCGCGCGGCAAGGAACTGGCTCGCTATATTGTTCAACCGTGATGGATTTCTGCTATTGATCCCAATTTTGCTTTATCTTCAGACAATTCAAAAAAGGAGATGGACCGATGAACGCTTTCGATCTACGTCAACTGTCCGCTGCCTCTGAAGTGTATCTCTGCCATGACGAAGGCTACTTTCCTGTCATCATCAATCCACAGGGTGAAGAAATCCTTGCAGTTCTACGGGGTGGCGCGGGACATGTGGGTATCACTGGACGGCTGGATGCAGTACGCTCTCTGGATGGCGGCAAAACGTGGGAAGCACCGATTGTGATCGTGGATACTGAGGTGGATGACCGCAATCCGGCGGTGGGACAAGCTCCCGATGGAACCGTTGTGCTCGCCTACCATGCACAAGGTTCTTACAACGAAGATGGGAACTGGACGAGCGACTTACGTCGCGTTCAGATGCGGGTCACGCGATCTCATGATGGTGGTGCGACGTGGGAAGCATCTCAGCCACTCAACTACACACCGATGGAAAAACACTCTGCTTATGGTCGCATCTGTACCTTAACTGATGGAACAATGCTCATGCCGATCTATGGGAGTGCTCTCCAAGAGACTGAGCGGACGGACGACTGCGCTTACATCCTGCGCTCACGCGACAACGGGCAAACGTGGGGCGATCCCACTCTGATCGCTGTAGGTTACAACGAAACAGGACTCATCTCGTTGCCTAACGGCGATTTGGTGGTTGCCATGCGTTCTGATGATGAACGCGCTCTACTATCGGTGTCCCGTTCTACCGATGGTGGCGAGACATGGGCAGAGCCAACCCCTGTTACTACTGACCGTGAACACCCCGCCGACTTGACGCTGCTTTCCAACGGCTGGGTGCTCCTATTTTTCGGTGTGCGCCATGAACCCTTCGGGGTCCAAGCACTTGTCAGCAAAGATAAGGGGCAGACTTGGGATGAAAGACGGTTGATTGTGTGTGACGATCTTGGTGATAATGACTTGGGCTATCCTTCCACAGTCACAATAGGTGATCAACTCGTAACGGTATACTACAGCGCACCGCGAAAGTGGGATGCGCCAGATTTTCGTGGCGAAGGTACTTTCGCTCGTGGGCTACTTTACAGCGAAAGTGCGTTGCTAGCGGCGATTACCTGAAATCTGAGATACCTTTCGCCCTTTTAAGGATAAAGCGAGGAGGGGTGCGATATGAAAGACAAAAATAAAACAAAAGCACAACTCATTGAGGAACTGGTAGAGATGCGTCAGCATGTTGCTGAATTAGAACAGATGGGGGCACAGTATAAGGGCACTTTGGAGAGTCTGGAACAGTCAGGCAGAACCTACTACGATCTCTACGATAACGCTCCAGATATGTTCGTTTTTGTAGATGCCAGAACAACTAATATCATTCGATGCAATCAAACAGTAGTCGAGGCACTAGGTTACAGTAGAGAAGATATCATCGGTCATTCTATTTTTGAAAGGTATCATCCAGATTGTATTGAGGACGCCCACAAGGTATTCCAATCCTTTGTGGATACTGGTGAAGTCCATGGTGCTGAACTTGTGGTGCAGCGGAAAGATGGGACCAAAATCGATGTGAGCTTGAACGTTTCATCAATTCGTGATGAAGAGGGCAATGTCCTTTACGGCAGGTCTGTCTGGCGTGACATCACCCGGCGCAAACGATCGGAGAAGGCGCTCCGGCGGAGCGAAACGCGATACCGTACCCTGTTTGGAGAGTCCAGAGATGCTGTTTATATGAACACCCGCGATGGCAAAATCCTTGACGTCAATCAAGCGAGCGTGGATCTGCTTGGTTTTTCCCGGGACGAATTAATCGGAATGAATGTCCGTAAACTGTACGTCTTCCCTGAGAATCGGAGCGTGTTTCAGCGGGAGATTGAGCAAAAGGGCTCCGTACGAGACTATGAATTAAAATTCAGGAGAAAGGATGGAGCACAGATAGACTGCTTGGTTACTTCAACGGTGCGCCGTGGCCCCGACGGAACGGTGCTAGGATACCAAGGTATTATTCGCGACATCACCGAGCAGATGAAAGCGGAAAAAGCACTCCACGAGAGCGAGCAGCGATTCCGTCAACTGGCAGAAAATTTGCGTGAGGTCTTCTGGCTCAGTTCTCTTGATGGAAGCCAAATCTACTTCATCAATCCTGCGTACGAAGATATTTGGGGTCGCAGCCGCGAGAGTCTCATAGCGCAACCGGAGACTTGGTTAGATGCTGTCCACCCGGAAGATCGGGAAGAGGTCCTTACCCATTTCGATAAACAGAGTCGGGGTGAATTTGTAGAGTACGAGTATCGGATCGTCCGTCCTGATGGTGGAATTCGATGGATAGAAGCCCATGTCTTTCCGGTCCGAAATGAAGAGGGGGAAATCTATCGCTGTGCGGGAAGCGCGCAGGAAATCACCAAACGCAAGCGGGCAGAGGCGTTGGCAGAATCGCAGCAACAACAATTGATTCAGGCGGACAAGATGGCATCGCTGGGTATTTTGGTCTCCGGAGTCGCGCACGAAATCAATAACCCAAATAATTTCATTATGCTCAACGGAGAAATTCTCTCCATGGCTTGGGAAAACGTCATGCCAATCCTCCAAAAATACTATGAAGAGAACGGCGATTTTCTTTTAGCAGGTATGCCTTACACCCGAGCACACGAGAAGATCGGTCAACTGATTTCAGGTATATCGGAGGGCGCGACGCGCATCGGCAAAATCGTCGAGGCATTGGGCGGCTTTGCGCGTCAGGATGCCGGTGATTTGAATCAATCGGTTGGTCCCAACGCCGTTGTCGAATCTGCGATGGTTATTGTAAACAACCTAATTAAAAAGTCCACACACAGTCCCGTCGTCGAGTTGGAAGAAAACCTGCCCACAATTCAGGGTAATCCACAGCAGCTTGAGCAGGTTATCATCAACTTAATTACCAACGCATGTCAAGCACTTCAATCCCCTGAAAAATCCCTGTATGTTTCGACATCGTACAATGAAACGTCGGATCTGATCACCATCAGAGTGCGAGATGAGGGCGAAGGGATTCCTCCCGAAAATTTGAACCACATCATCGAGCCCTTCTTCACTACCAAGCGTGACGCCGGCGGCACAGGTTTAGGTTTGTCGGTGTCTTACAACATTGTGAAGAACCATGGCGGACATTTGCACTTTACTTCAAGATTCGGGATGGGTACAACTGCAACCGTCATGCTACCTGTTTCTCGTCGAAATGTGCTAGATTCAAAGTAAATGTGTATCTGGGAGAGGGTACTAAGGGCATGATTTATCGCCAAACGGGCAATCAACCACCGAAATCGGTTTTACTGTTAGAATGGAGGTGAGTGCATGGATTCGACTGCTTTTCCTGCTCTCCCTGTTTTACTGGTAGATGACGAGGCTCAGTTCCTGTTTAGTGCCAGTTTAAGTCTAAATTCTGAGGGAATCGATAACGTAGTACAATGCCAAGATAGCCGTGATGTGATGTCTATTCTTACCGATCGAGACTTCTCCGTCGTTGTGCTCGATATGTTGATGCCTCACTTATCAGGTTGGGATCTGCTTCCAACGATTGTAAGAGATTTTCCAGACATCCCGGTCATCATCATCACGGCAATCAATGAGGTCAAAACAGCAGTTGACTGTATGAAGGAAGGGACTTTTGATTATCTGGTAAAACCGGTGGATAAAGTGCGGTTAGTGACGACGGTCCGCCGCGCGATAGAGGTTCGCGAGTTGCGCGATGAGAACACACGACTCAAGGACTACCTGCTTTCCGATAAGCTGGAGCAGCCCGGTGCGTTTTCCGAGATCATCACTCACAATCCTGTCATGCGATCTATCTTCCAATATATCGAAGCGGTTGCCGAAAATGCGCTGCCAGTCCTGATTACTGGGGAGACGGGCGTAGGCAAAGAGTTAGTTGCCCAAGCGCTGCACCGACTCGGTGGACGGACGGGTGAATTGATTACAGTCAATGTGGCGGGATTGGCTGATCACCTATTCGCCGATACCCTCTTCGGGCATAAGAAGGGTGCTTTTACTGGGGCGGATACAGCGCGTAGCGGGTTGGTTGAACGGGCGTCGGGAGGTACACTGTTTCTGGATGAAATTGGGGATCTCAGCATGGAGTCCCAAGTCAAGCTGCTGCGCCTTGTGCAAGAAGGGAAGTACTATCCGTTGGGCGAGGATGTTCCGAAACTGACCGATGCCAGAATTATCGTAGCAACGAACCGGGACATTGAGTCCCTAATGAAGGCGGAAACATTCCGCAGAGATCTGTTTTATCGGCTTCAAACGCATCATATTCATGTGCCCCCGCTTCGCAATCGACGGGACGACTTGCCCTTGCTGGTTGAACACTTTCTCGATAAGGCGGCGGAGCAGCTCAATAAGAAGAAACCGATAGCTCCCGCAGAATTGCTTACGCTGCTTGGTGTGTATCACTTCCCGGGAAATGTTCGAGAGCTTGAGAGTATGATCTTTGACGCTATCAGTAGACATAAGCGTGGTGTACTGTCTATGAAATCCTTCAAAGCCAAGATCGGTAGCCAGGATTTCCCAAGTCAAGAGCCCGAAACGGGGAATGGTCGAGACAATCCACTCCCGTTCACGGATCTGCTGCCAGCTTTGGATCAACTGCCCGCGCTGAAAGACGCTGAATCGATGCTGATCACGGAAGCACTCAAGCGTTCTGACGGGAACCAGACCATCGCCGCCCAGCTTTTGGGGATGTCGAGGCAGGCATTGCACAACCGTTTGAGCCGCGCTCGTAGGTCTGCAGCAGAGTGAAATGACTCATCTCACCGACTCTTATGTCGTTCTCCCTTTCATTCTGATCCGCTAATGTTGGCACATTTCCCCACTGAAGCGTCTGCAATTGCCCTTTTCTCTTTTCATTAAATTCTAATCCCCGTCATAGTCATGGTTGTCCTCTGCTCGGTCCTGCGGCACATATCCCACCTTCCGACGTGCGTTCTCAATGTCCACCCATCGCAAATCGTTGTTTGACATACCGTAGAAAATCTCAAATCGTAAATTATCATCAGCATTGATGCACCGCTCGATAATCTGGACAATGTCCCACTGGCTGACGTAGATGTCCGCCCCCTGTGGTGGGCGGGGACGGTCGCGCTCGACCTGACCGATACGGACGCAGATACACGACATATCGTATTGATGCGCGTAGGTACGCGCCAAAGACTCCGTCCAAACTTTCGTTGAACCGTAGATACCTCTCGGCTCCGCGGGTATATCCGGCGTAATCACCTGAACGTCGTCGGGTATGTCGGCGTGCCGCCGTTCCATCATCGCTCTGTACGGCTCGCTCTCGCGATGACCTTGGGAGACCATAATACTGCTGGCGGCGACGACTCGCCGGACCCCTGCCTCCCGACACGCCTCAAACACGTTATAAGTCCCGATGATGTTATTGCTCAACAGACTCTCCCAATCTCCGCTGCCCGGATCGGCGGCGAGATGTGCAACGACCTCACTGCCTTCAACTGCCCGTCGGACCTGTTCAAAATCGGAGATGTCGCACAATTGAAATTTATCGTCGGGAATCGCGAGCGTCCATGATCTGGGAACCCGTTCAGACGGCTCACGTTTCCGGTCGAGGGCATAGGCATCGTATTTCTCCGGTTGTTCAAGCAGTCGTTTATATGTCATGTAGCCGATCTGTCCGGTTGCGCCGGTGACCAGCACTTTCTTCAGTGAATTCATTATATTTGTCTTTTTTTACTGTTTATGCGGACTCAACAACCTTGGGGCGGTTGCTGATTGGTGCTGGCAAAGGCAACCGTTTTTGTCTCTCAGTTAATCTGTCATAGCAATTGAGGTTGGACTAATCTGTATTCCGCTCTGGCAAAGGTGGACTGACAAAAAAGGCAGTAGATACGCGTGTTCTGTGCCACGGTCAATGTGATTTGCCCAAGCTCGCTGGTGGATTCGCTTTGCCAATTACACCGACAAGGACGATCATCGTGAGCAGATAGGGTAGGCTGTTCAGTAATTGAGGTGGGATGTGCCAGCGGTTGGCGAGTTCTAAGGCGCTCGCGAATCCGAATAGCAGGCACGCAGCACCGGATCCGAGGGGTTTCCACTTTCCAAAGATAACCGCTGCCAATGCGACGTATCCGCGCCCGGCGGTCATTCCTTTTGTGAAATAATGTGCCTCAGATGCCAGAAGACACCCGCCGATCCCAGCGAGGATACCGCTGATCACTACGCCGAGGTACTGTTGCCTCGACCGACCGAGTCCGAGGGCATCCAACGCCTCGATGGATTCACCTGCTGCACATAGGCGGAGTCCCCACACGGATTTGAATAGAACGATCTGGCTGACAACTACAAGGAGCAAGGTCAGGTAAACAACGAAGGAATACGATCCGATCAGCGGCAAATCCCAATGGCTCAAGCCCTCTACCCGCCGAGACGTTGCACTGCGTCCAAGAAACTCTGTAATACCAACTGCCAATAGGTTGATTGACACCCCGCTGACGATTTGGTCTGCCCGAAACGTAACAGATGCAATCGCGTGAAGCAAGCCCATCCCGCCGCCAAGAGTAATGCCGATGATTAACCCGATCCATGGGGAAGCGGACGCATGTGTTCCAATAACATAACCAAATGCGCCCATAAGCATCATACCTTCGAGCCCGATATTAACCACGCCAGACCGTTCCGAGTAGACACCGCCGAGTGCCGCCAAAGCCAATGGCGCTGACATACGAACTGTGGTCGGGATTAGCTCGAGAAGCATTACCGCAATTCCCCTTAGTGATGGGTGGGATCTCAAAGTGCTGTAGGTTGAGTTAAACGACAGTGAAACCCAACGACAATCAACCTATCACGTTTCACGAATCACGTTTCACGTTACTGGCACAGGTGCACTTTGATTGAACCGGAATGCTTGTCAGCCGACACTTTAAAGGCTTCAGTGACATCCATCAGTGGGAACCGATGAGTCACCAGTTTTGTAGCGTCAACCCTACCCGACGCGATGAGTTCGATCGCTGCATCAAAATCGGTATCCATGCCGGTGTAGCCGTAGCAGTTAGAACCGGTAACGGTTGCCTCCGATGAAACGATGCGTCCCAAATTCACGCTAAGTGGTTCGTAATATCCTGCGACAAGGACGACATGTCCGCAGCTTCTGACCATTGCCATCGCGTCATCGAAGTTTTGTCCGCCCCCGACTGTTTCAATCACGGCATCCATTCCGCGCCCACCAGTGATATCCTTCACATACGCTTTGGGATCCGTCTCGCCGATGGTCACTACATGATCAGCCCCCAAATCCTTTGCAAGCTCAGCTTGCTGATCATATTTGACGGTGATGAGCGTTTCTTTGACACCTGCTGCTACCGCCGCTGCCAAGGCGAACTGTCCGATGGTTCCGCCCCCGATAATTGCAACTCTGTCCTGATAGGTTGCCTGCGCCTGTCCTATCGCGCGATAGGAAACCGCAAGCGGTTCTACCAAAGCGCCCTCCTCGAAAGTCATACTCTCCGGCAGCTTGAAGAGACCCGAAGCGTGTGCGGTAGTATACTCCGAAAAGCCACCGTGTGTGTTCTGCGAAACCCATTTACGTTCCAAGCAGTGGTTGTAGTAGCCTTTCCGGCAGTGGATGCAATTTCCGCAGTGTGAGAAACATTCAATAGTGACCTTATCGCCCGGTTGCAGGGTCGTAACGCCTTCCCCAACTTCAACAACGACACCACACGTCTCGTGGCCCGCGGCAAGACTGTCGGATTGACCCCAGTGACCAAAGTAGCTATGGAGGTCGCTGCCGCAGATGCCGGTGCACTTGGTGTCGATCGTAACATACCCCGGTTCGGGAGACTTTTTTTCTACCTCTTGGATGCCTATCTGCTCGATACCGGTATAAATCGCTGCCTTCATTGTATTCATTGCGATTTCTCCCTCAATTCAGCCTCTGCCTTGATTGTCAGTAGTTCGGTTATTCGCGGATGAATTTCTGCATCCGAGCGTTGTCACCCAACATCACTTCACCCATATAGAGGTCGCCGTGTGAGTCCATCCAAAGGCCATGAGCACCGCCCAGAAATTCGCCCGGCACTTCACTCGACTCCGCACCGCCCCACCGGGTAATCAGTTCGCCATCTAACGTATAGATCAGGAACTCATGGTCCAATCCAGCGACATAAACGACATCATCGTTGGGGTCAAAATAGATTGTGTTAGGCTGCGGAACATCGGTCCATTCAGTCAGGTAATTCCCGTTTGTGTCGAAAATCTGGAGCCGGTCGTTTGAACGATCGCAAGTCCAGACACGGTCTTCTCGGTCTATACGGACGCAGTGAGACAATGCGAACTGCCCCGGTCCATCACCACGCTCGCCCCACGACAATAATAACTCACCGTCGGGCGAATACTTGTGGACGCGCGCGTTTCCGTAACCGTCCGAGATGAACAACTCCCCGGTCGAGGCAATCGCCAAGTCGGTCGGGGAATTGAATGGATCGCCGTCCGCGGGTGCCGCAGTGCCGGGCGTACCCAGCGTCAGCGTGAGTTCCCCATTCCGATTGAATCTGAAGACGCAGTGATTATCATTGTCAATGCAATACACATTATCTTCACCGTCGATGTAGATGCCATGTGCTGCCTTGGGTGGAAGAACGCCGCTACCCCACGTTTCCAAGAAATTTCCATCCCGATCGAAGACCGCCAACGGATTTTCACTTCGCGAGTAGACAAAAACCCGATCTTGCGAATCGGTTGCTACCGCTGGGATCCATCCCCACTCCCAACCGTCGGGTGTTTTATCCCAATTCTCTGCTGCCGTGTATCTATATTTACCTGTACCAAATACCATGTTTTATACCTCCAAATTTTGGGTTGATGTATCAGCTTATGAAAGATAAGATCTCAGATGCGAGTTTAGAAGATACAGGAAGAGATGATTCTTGTCAAGCCAAAATTGGATTCTGTGCTGGCTGAGAAAGTGCCGAGCTAACGCTAATGGAACGTGAGCCCCTCCGAGATTTTTTGTTGACTCAGGGGTATAAGATGGATAAAATGGTGCTTGTATCTTGCTCGGATGACGCAAGTTACTTGTTGCCAAAAGCTACCCAGTTACTGTCGCAACTGAAGCCGTCGCCTCCCGCTTCTGTGCACCTATCGGGCGCGATACTTCCAATCTCCGCTTTCCGGATGAGCTAATGTATAGAATTCGTCAGTTCAATGAATTAATAAACTGAGGGGTGCTCATAATTCATCAGGGCGGGTCGACAGGTCGATAGAACGGCGATGCGGTCAATGCCTGCGCTCTAGCAGAGCACAAGGAGGCACAGCAATAGCCTGAATCGACTCATATTGCTACATACGCACCACCCTCAGATTAGTGTAGCGCGAACTGTTAGTTTGCGGCACGAGATCACAATCTAAATGAAGATTAATTTATTAATTGGGTAATCTTCAAGCGATGTCCGGTGCGGTTGGAAACCGCACCTACCGGGTCTAGGGGAAAATATAGAATTACCCGATTATTTTCTTAAAACTCATACAGATTGTGCTACAAAACAATACCTTTAACCAAAGCCCCGGAGGGGCGACAGGTCTATAGCCGGGCGATAAGACTCCTTCCAAGCCCCAGAGGGGCGACAGGTGTTATTTGCCTGAATGGGGCAGGATAAGAACAACGATATGGAAGGAACGATCGAACTGGTCAGGCGTGATGTCCTGCTATCAAATTCGGGACGATACGGCATCCCGGACGAACAGCTGCATTTCCCCTATCTGTATGAGTCTGATAATGGAAGCTGGTACATGACGTATCGTGAGGGACCACACTTCGAGTCAACGTTTGGTCCCGGCAATCGTGTCCAGTGCATCCAATCGAGGGATCGAGGGGGCACGTGGCTTCCGTGGATGGGACTGGAGGTGGAACCTTTCCTCCGTCAGCTCTTCGTTACATGCCTGAAGGATGGCAGTCTTATCAGTTACCGCTGCAGGATGAGCAGCCTCCATGAATCCTCCGATAGGACACTCGAAGCCACGGCGATTATTCTGCGTTCGCACGATGAGGGAGCGAATTGGACCCGACACGAAGCATTGGTAAATAACCTGCCCTTCAGTTTGGACAGTCAACTAATCTCGCTTTGGGGGCATGTCGTCGAGATGCCCGATGGGTGCCTGCTATGGCCCGTCTACAGTCGCGAGGGGAATACAATCTCTGGAGTCGTCCGGTCTACAGATGGTGGGGGTAGCTTTGACTGGCTTGCAAACGTGTGCGAAGAGGACACTGTCGGCGAACGGCGTGAGCCAGGACTGATACGACTACCCTCCGGAGAACTCATTGCCTTAATCCGGTGTGGGACGCAACCCTCCCGTCCGATGGTAGAGGTCCGGTCCGCCGATGACGGACAGACTTGGGGTTCGCCGCGCAGGCTTGCTCGCCCCGGCGTCTGTCCCCAACTGATGATGATGGGAAACGGTATCTTGGTATGCAGCTATGGCACTCGGAGATATGTGCACGTCATGGCGAGTTGGGATGGGGCAGGACAGCAGTGGTCGGAACCTTTGGTGCTGTATGAGGGTCAAACTTCAGGCTATAGTAATCTCCAAGCGTTAGCCGATGACCGTTTCCGGGTTGTCTATCAGGAGGGCACCTTTGATACTTATCAGGAGGGCGGTAATCGGCTGATTCGCTCCGAGATCCAAGTGATGACCTCAGCTGACCGTGGGAGCATCACCAGCTAACGTCGTGCGGTGGAGAACGCGTTTGTACCTGCCGCGATCCCATGACCGTCCCCGGTGTAGGCAGCAACGATTGTCATACACTACGAGATCATGTACCCGCCATCGGTGGCGATACACAAACTGCGGTTGTGTTGCCCATTCGAGCAGTTCTTTCAGCAAGGCTTGCCCCTCTTCGGTTGGTAAGCCGTGAACGTGGGTTGTGTATGATCCGACCAGAAGCGCCTTCTTTCCGGTTTCGGGGATGGTGCGTACCAAGCGGTGATCGACCGGTGGGGTATCTTTCTGGAACGCTTCGCTCATCAGGTTGGGCGAAATCTGCGCCCGTGAGTGTGCAATGCTATGCTCGGCGATTAGTCCCTCTATATCTGCTTTCTTCTCATCAGGTAGGGCTGCATAGGCAGCGGTGAGACTGGCAAACTCAGTTTCGCCCCCTTCGGGCGGCACAACCTTCGCGTAGAGTAGCGAGCCACGCAGGGGAACACGCTTGAACGAGCCGTCGGAGTGCCAGAGCGTGTTTGCAACAGTATAAAGCGTCCGTGGATCTTCCGGCGGAATAATGTCGCCTTTTTCATCGAGGTTGGAGATTACCCCAATAGGTCCACCATCGCCGATCGGGTCATTTGGCATCGTCATTTCGAGGGCACCAAACCCTTCGCTGAATGTAACGTGCTGCTCGTCAGTGATCTCCTGATCATGGAATACAAGCACCCCATACTCGCAAAGCGCACCGCGAAGTTGTTCGAATGTTTCTCCATCAATGGGCGAAGTGATGTCAACACCTTGAACTTCTGCCCCGATATGTTCTTCCAGCTTCCTAATTGTGAGGGTCATTCTATTTCCTCATTAATCCGAAATGTGACAAAACAGAGTCGAAGTACTATTTCAACTCGAATGCAGTATAACATCTATAAGGAGAGAATGTTATGCGTCGTTTTAATCGAACCCCCTGCTACACCGGACCCAATGACCCCGAAAGAGGTCAGGTCCGCGGTGTCCTTGAACTGGGCGAGACTGTCATCATCGAAACTATCGGTGGAGCAGACAACGATTATGAAGCAGCGGGTGAAACCAAGGCTGGAATGATAACCTCCGGTCAAAGCCATCAGCGCGATTCTCGTCCCGGTGGACCCTTCGAGATACAGGGTATTGAGCCGGACGACTGGGTTTCCATCGAAATCATTGACATTGAAGTGGCACCCTACGGCTTCTATCGCAACGGCGGTCCCAACTGGGGCAACTGGCGATGTGTGGCTCCAGTGCGCGACGGACTCATCCATTTTCCACCTGACTTCGTTGTGCCGGTACGACCAATGATCGGGGTGGTTCAGTTGGCGTCGTGGGCACCCAGCGGGATAGATCACGGCGGAAATATGGACTTCAACGCAATCCAACCCGGAAGTACCGTGCATATCCGTGCCCAAAAACCCGGCGGTCTTCTTCACCTTGGTGATGTCCATGCCCGCATGGGGGATGGAGAGTTGACCGGTGCTGGCGTCGAAATCGACTCTGCCATCACCCTCAAGGTGGATCGTTCACCCGGTTTTCCGAACAGTGCTCCCGTGGTGGAGACTACTACTATGGTAGAGAGTGCCGAAGAGTATCTCACCAGTGCTATAGCGGACAGTTGGGCAGAGGCGCTAAGATCCGCTTGGACCGAGATGGTTGCGTTGATTGTTGATCGCTACGACACCAGCGTGGAATACGCCAATATGATTGTCGGTACGATAGCGGATGCAAGACCCGGTTTTGCTACCGGCTACATGGGCGGTTACCTGACCTGTCAGTTAGCGGTAACCAAAGAATTGCGCCGAACCGGGAAACCGTACGAACCATAAAATGTACATTGGTTCCCGTAAAGAGGTCACGCAACAGCTATAGGGTAGAACTCTCGGTCTTAGACCGGATGATCATTGTTACGGGTTGTTTCGTAGGTCGGGCATCTTGCCCGACCATGCCAATGAACCGATGGACGGGTCAACCAATGGTTTTCACATTTCACGCATCACGCTTCACTGCTTTGCACTATTCCTTAAAATGAACCTCGATGCTACATTCCCAACGCATCTGCTTGCCTACAGGCGGACTGAATCAGGTTCCGCACCCGATCGCCCTTATTGTGCTCCGGTCGCTCATGCAGCCAACCTAACAGTGCCAGCGACCGGATTAACAGGAACATCGGGAGTAGCTCAATAGCGGCTTCAGAAAGAGCGCGTTCCGATCGGTATCCGGCGATCAGTGCATCGCGCGCCACTTCAAAATGAGGGGGTTTTCGATAGGCATCTAACGCAACGGCGATTTCGTACTGGTGCCAGCCAAAACCGGAATCGTCAAAGTCGATTACATGCAGCTGATCACCGTTGACGAGCAGATTGTCGGGGTGCAGGTCCGCATGAATTAGGCTATATGTTCCTGCCATTTTCCCGTAATCAGACAGAGCACGATCGATGGCACGACGGGCACTCAGAATATGCTCCCGCTCCGCTGCCTTTAACTCTGGTAGGATCCAAAAGGGACCCCAAAAGGGCGCGTCTCCCATAAAGCCGTCCGCATCGAATGCGTGTCGTTGGAAGCCTTCCGGAATTTGCCAACCGACCGCCTGATTGTGGATTCCGGCAGCGATGCGTCCGAGTTGGTTGAAATGCAGCGCGAGAGTTTGCATGTCGGGTGCCTGTGCCATAATGCTTGAAAGCGTTACCCCTTCAAACCATTCGACAATTCCGACATGTCGTGTCTCCATCAATTCGGGAACGGAAACTGTTGCGTAGCCACGACCATCACGGGTAAGTCGGGGTAACGGCACACCTATGCCTGCCTGTTTCAACGCAGCTGTCCACTGCTGCTCGGAGTTCAGTTCCGCGAGCGTTATGGTAGCCGGGTCGGTGGATGCGAAGCACATAGGTTTCGTCAGCGTCTGTATCAACACGAAACACGGTGTTTTCAGAGATAGAGATTAGCTCTAGCTGCACAGCAGGAATATCCCACTCGTCCAACGCTTGCTCGGCAATCGCCCGCAATGTGTCGCGGTCAAGCACCGTTGCCATAGATTTCCTCCACGCTCTCTTCAAACGCAGTGAGGAACAGATCGGCGTGTTCACGAGAAAACACCAAGGACGGACGAATCTTGAGAACATTGCCTAGTGATCCAGCACTGCCGATAAGGAAGCCTTTGTCCTTCAGGCGATTGACGAATACCGTGGCACCGTCCCGGTCAGGTGTTTTGGTATCGCGGTTACTCACCCACTCCAACCCGATGAATAGTCCATGGCCGCGGACTTCCGCCATGGGCGGGCAGTGTGGTTGAAGCTTAGTCAGTTCGGTACGCAAGTAATTCCCGACACGGGCGACATTTTCTCGTAGATTTTCGGCTTCGATTACCTCCAGCACCGCCATACCTACCGCTGCCTGTAACGGACTGGAGGCAAAAGTGTTGAAATAGCGTTTCCGCTCACGGAAAGCATCCACCAGCTCCGTTCTCGCAACGGTCCCAGCCAGCGGCAGCCCGTTTCCCATCGGCTTGCCCATTGTAACGATATCCGGAACAAAATCCATCACCTCGTAACCCCACCACCTACCCGTCCGGCAAAAGCCTGCCTGCACTTCGTCTGTGATGAACAAACCACCCGCATCGCGAACTATTTCGGCTGCTTGTGACATAAAACCCGTCGGGATGTTGGGCAAACCTTCATTGGCCAATATAGGACAGACCAACATACCCGCGAAGGGGATATTGTTCGCAGCGAAACTGTCTATCGCCGCGCGAACTTTCGAAAGGTAGAGATCGGTCAGTTCGGGTTCGGAGACGCCTTCTCGCAACGGACGATACCGCTGCGGATACGGGATAGGGTGAATCTCAGGATCCACATCTCTGGCGCGTGTGAGTTTGCCAACCTCTGCACTGTTACCGTGATACGCGGCATCGGTACAGATGATCCCCCGTCCGCCGGTTGCGATGCGAGCCATGCTCATAGCGACTTCGTTGGCTTCCGTGCCGGTACAGGTGAACACGACACTCGCCAATTCCTCAGCATGGTGGTTGATCAGACGTTCGGCATAGTCGAGAACGCCTGTGTGCAGATAGCGGCTGTGGACGTTGAGTGTGCTCGCCTGCCGGTGCATCGCCTCGACTACGTGCGGGTGGCAATGCCCCACACAGGGGACATTGTTGTACATATCGAGGTAGCGACGTCCATCGGGGTCAAACAACCATACCCCTTCGCCACGCACGATGTTGATTGCCTCTTGGTAGAAAAGCGGCGTCCCGGTGCCCAGCAATTTTTCACGACGCGCAAGTAAGTCGGTTGTGGCCATAATTCCCTCGTTTGGTGATTTATATGTGGAATTTGTCGATATATACTTTGTCAGTTTTGATCATACTTTTGCAGATCTAATTTCGCGCTCTGGGATAAGGCTAATTCTGTTCAAACCAAAATTAGCCGGGGACAATAATTCATCTAATTCTGTTTCTTAGAGTTACGTGACGATCTTCCGAATATGTTTGCCAGCTTCATCCAAAATTGCTTGATACGGTTCAGGTCTATAAAGTCCGTTTGCCAGCGGTTTGTGCGTCAACATGTTTTATCTGTAGCGGACGTGTAATTCGAGTTTCTCAATCTGGATATGACCGAAAACAGCGGGTAGCTGTTGGCTTAGCCCCACACCGACGAGATTGGCTCCCACCGCAAGGTAACCCGGTTTTACAGTAAAAATCAGCCAGTTCTTGAAAGCCTCATTCGAGGTCTCTACGGTCTCAGTGCGAGGGGCGTCGAGCGGAATATTGTTCAGCCTTACCGCGACCTTTGATCCAAGCATCTCAAGCCTTTCGTCCAAAGACAAAACCTCACCCGCCGCATCAGAGACAGCTATTTGTAGCGTTATCTGATCGATTTCTACTGAGGCAGCGTTCACATCATCTGCTACGTTCAAGGTGAGCAGCGTATCCTCCCTACCGTCATCTACTAATGTTGCAGGCAACGATGCCAGCATGTTGGTCTGGAAATACATGTGCCGAGGGGTGTGCCAGTTCGCCGGCGATGGAACGACATATTCAGCGTGTCCGCCGCCCCGGCGCTCGACGAAAAACACCTTGTTTACCCCTTTAAGCGTTGCGGGACTGCCAATTTCACTGAAGATTTTGCGCTGCGTTTGCCACCTGGGTGAGGGACTAAGATCCAGATTTTCTGCCGATTGCGGGGAGGACACCATTAAATTGAAGGTATGCATACCGTCAGGGTTTTGGTGCCACCAGTTTGCACAGGCACCGCGCCAGATTTCGAGGTCCGGTTCTCTATACCCATCGGTGGAGTGATGATCGTCAAAGCTTGGGTAGAGTTTGATAGGGGTTTCGTTGGTGATCTGGCGAAAGGCAGCGATATCCGCGTTTGCTGTCCGTGTGCCGACCACGAGGATATCAACAAGAAAATCCCGTGCCCAAGCTTCCACGTCCATACCGTCGAAGTGGCAGCCCATGAGATCTTCCGGAACGCGGGCTGCCAATAGCAATGGTCGTCCACGTTTTGCCTCTATGTCGAGCAGTGTGGTGCGTATATCGCGCATGAAATCGGTCAATATGTTACGATGCAACCATTGCTTCTCTGGGAAAAGCACCGGGATGCGTGCGAAATCAATATGGATGCCGTCGAAATCGTACATCTCCGCCGCTTCGCGCACGACGTTCAGCTTCAGGTCACGAACCCCCTTAAAGGAAAAATTCCAGTAGGGATGCCATTTGTAGATTAGCCAGTCCGGGTGTTCAGCTTTTAACGGAACCGGTTGATCAAATGGACGGGGTGGATCGAACATATCGTCGTTGTCCGATCCATTGATTCGGTAGGAGAAGAAAACCTCCCGTCCACGTTTCTTTGCCTCGGTCAACAGTACCTCCACCGGGTCTATGCCGATTTTCCACCATCTCGGAAAAACATTTTCGGTACAGGGAATCACGCCACTGGGCCAGACCGCTGTATTCCCTTCGCCCCACTCAAACCAGATGCTGTCAATCTGGTTCGGTTGTTCATCAAGGCGACTCATGTAGAAGTCGATAATCCTGTCTAGCCGTTCTGTACTTACCTCGTCAGTCCTGAATACGTCGTTAGCCAACACATCGTCTTGGAAGATAATTCGACGCTGCTGGTTGATAGCTTCAATATGTTGGGGGCTGATCGTCAGTCCATTATGAGCCGCTGCATCTGATGAATTCATGATATTCTCCAGCGATTTGAAAATCTTGCGTTCAGTTACGGATAGCGTCGTTACATCAAAAATTATATCAAAGCCACGCGAGATTTAGAACAAAAATCGGGACCTAGGCAGAGGTTCGCAAAGTGAGCGTAGATGCCACATTTTGCTCATTTCTCTGGCATAGCCCATGTTAAGAAGTCGTGTTGCAGAATCGGTGCTTCCTATCCCGCCTGCCTGCTCTCGGCTTGTCGGAGTCCCGCCTGTCCCGATCCTATCGGGGATTTATCGGGGCATCACGTTTCGCGCTTATTTTGGGTGTTGACAGGTGCTAGCTTCTCGTGTATGATATTTACTCGGAATGATGCAATTCAACCCCCGTCGCGCGGTACAGGAGAAGGAGTCAAAGCTATGGCAGAAATGCACTGTTTCAACGCAAGCTATCTGCATGCAGTGACGCGGCAACTGTTTCTGGCAGCGGATACGCCGCGTCATATCGCTGAGGATGTCGCTGAAATCTTGATTAACGCGAACCTCGCTGGGCACGATTCGCACGGTGTACTCCGCATTCCCGGCTATCTAAGCAGCGTCTCCAATGGTGGGATTCAACCTGCTGCTGAACCAGAGGTGTTCAACGAAACCACAAATACCTTCCGTATTGACGGGAGGAATGGTTTCGGACACTATACCGCTCGACAGGCAATGGAACGGGCGATTGAGAAGGCAAAAGCTGCGGATACCTGCGCTGTGAGTTTTGTCAATACCGGGCATATCGGCCGACTCGGTGAATATGCGGAGCAGGCGGCACGTGCCGGGTATATCGGTATCATAACCTATGGCGGCGGTGCGAGGGATAGAGGCGGTACTGTGCCTTTTGGGGCGGCGCGGGGAGCACTGGGCACCAATCCGATTGCGGTCGGTGTACCAACCGGGGACGACAGTCCATTCATCATCGATTTTGCTACCAGTATGATTGCCGCCGGTAAAGTCTCGGTTGCTGCAAGCATGGGCCTTGATCTGCCCGAAGGTTGTATTGTAGATAAGCGCGGCAACCCGAGCGTCAAGCCAGCGGATCTCAGCGATGGCGGATCTCTGTTAGCGTTTGGCAGGCATAAGGGCTACGCATTCTCCCTCCTCGTATCCCTGTTCGCCGGCCTGTCTGGCAACTTTGATATCAAGGCCGCTTCCATGGGCAGTAACACATTGATGCAGGTTATCAACATCAGCGCCTTTACGCCATTAGAACCTTACCAGCAGGGCGTCCGCGCGTTTCTCGACGGCATCAGGTCCATACCACCTGCGCCCGATTTCGACGAAGTGCTGGTTCCGGGCGACTTTGAATATCGTTCCCGCTCCCAACGGCTTGCTAACGGGGTCAATGTTCCTGATACTATCTATCGTCAACTTCAGGAATGCGCGGAAAAATTGAATTTCTCACTGAGCGAAGATCTTGTCGAACCCGCTGATGCGGAACGATACCAAGCGTGAAACGTCGGAGAAGCCCTCTTATTACGTTATGACATATTTATGAGGAAATTACTATGGATGCCGAATGTTTACAGCACGTTCTGACAGAGGAAGAGCGCGCCAATTTTGAGCGGGACGGGTTCATTATCGTCAAGGATGCACTGCCGGCTTCAATGGTCGAAGGGCTTGTTAAAGTAGTAGACCGTCTTGGCGCCTGCGAAGACTTTTTGGGGAAGGATGGTCTACTTCTGGAACTAATCGATTGGCACCGGACATTTCCCAAAGTCTGGGGAATTCTCGGCTGGAACATCCACTCCTACTACACGCAGATGCTCGTCACGCCTCCAGAGGATGAGGAGCACAAACGTACAAAGCACAGACGGGGCTGGCATCAGGACAGCGATCGCATAAACGCCGATATCGAGCCGGGACCCCAGCCACGTATCTCGATCAAAGTAGGATACTTCTTGACAGATCTCACACAGGGTGGATACGGCAACTTTAGCGTACTCCCTGGGAGCCAGCTCAAAAGAGAGATTGAGTTACCTGCCGATGGGATCTCGGATCCGAAGGAAGCGATAGAGATTAAAGGGATGGCGGGGACGGCGGTCATTTTCGATCGGCGGCTCTTTCATGCACGCGGCTGGAACCTGTCCGAGGTGACACGAAAGGTCCTGTTCGTAGGCTACAGCCATCGCTGGATTCATCCGAGAGATGAGCGAACGGTGGCACATGTTATGGAGCGTTCTAATCCAATCCGCAGACAGCTGCTCGGTGCGAAAACACGGGCAATGGGCACCTCATCGCCTTCGGACGAGGACGTCCCGCTTCGTTCCTGGATTAAGGAACATTTGGGCGAAGAGGTGGTTACCGATAACTACGCTCGAATCGTTGGCGCACCTTCGGTAACTTTTGGACGAAACCACACCCAGTGATTTGTCATAACCACACAAGTTGACAAGTTTGCCGTAGAAGCTTTGTCTCGATTAAGGACGGATATGTGAAAGATTGAGTTCCATTCGACAAACACCCATCGGATGGAGTGAGGAGGTTGATCATGGATAGCGTATGTTTGAAACACTGTTTAACAGAGCAGGAGCGTACCAAGTTTGAACGAGACGGATTCATTGTAATCGAGAACGCACTTCCAGCGCCAATGGTTGAAGGGCTAATCGATGCTGTGGACAGCGTGAAAGCCGGCGTGGACTTCATAGGCAAAGATGATCGATTCCTAGAACTGGTCGATTGGCACCGAACCTTGCCCAAGGTCTGGGGCATACTCGGTTGGAACATCCATCTGTACCACACGCATATCACAGTTACGCCGCCAGTACCGTTGGAAGATAGACCCTCAAAGAAGCGTCTTCACTGGCATCAAGACAGTGGGCGTGTGAGTTTGGACATTGAAACAGTACCCGCACCGCGCATTTCCGTCAAAATCGGTTATTTTTTAACCGATGTTTCTGAGGGTGGGCGTGGCAACTTCAGCGTTGTCCCCGGTAGCCATCTGGTGGATGAGGTGGAATATCCCGCCGATGGTGTTTCAAATCCGCCAGATGCGCATGAGGTTCGCGTTCCTCCTGGCACTGCGGTCATCTTTGACCGTCGGATCTGGCATGCCGGCGGGTGGAATTTCTCAGATATTACGCGAAAGGTGCTATTCGTTGGCTACAGTCTCCGATGGTTCCATCCGAGGGATGCGATGACCGTCTCTCATTACATGGATCGATGCGATCCAATCCAGCGACAGTTGCTCGGCTCGAAAACTGGCAACTTAGGACTAACGTCGCCGAGAGAGGAAGATGTTCCGCTTCGTGAATGGATGCGCGAGCACTTGGGTGAAGAGTCAATCGCCGATCGTTCAGCCAGAAATCTCACGTAACCCTTTCGCGCCGATCTGCATAAATGCAGCTGCGCGAACTGCCTGTTTGGATTGACGGCGACTTAGGAAAGGAAGGCCGTTATGGGTAATGCTAAGCTCGTTTTTGAGCATATCCACATTATCAGTGAAGACCCGCAGGTCGCTGCCCAATGGTACGTAGACATGCTGGGCGGAGAAATCACTGAGACGTATGAACTCCGTGGTGCCCCTCAGATTGCCGTTGTTTTCGAGGGGATAACTCTTCTTATCCGCGGGCGGCGACCGGGTGAAAGTCCGGACAAGACAAACAGTATACAATCCTTCGGGGATTTTGCCAGTCACAATGAGTGGGGCATGGATCATTTTGCCTTCCTTGTGCATGGGGATCTCGCTGAATTCTGTAATGAACTGAAGAAAAAAGGTGCTACTTTCTCTATCGAACCTCACGATTCGATTGGCAGTACTTGGGGCGGTAGTCTTGCCTATCTTAATGCCCCTGACGGGGTGAGTGTGGAGCTGCTCCAAGCGTAAGTATGACGCGAATTATGGTAGATTTTAGAATTACTTAGACATTCCCAATGCAGAGCCAACCCCCTAAATCCCCCTTGTCAGGGGGACTTTGGCAATTTCGCTAAGGTCGGAGTTATTCGTAAATGTCTACTTATTTCCCTAATTCACCCTAAACATTATCGCCTGAAAATTTGGTGTCAGATCCCTTATATTTTTCCAAAGGTTAGTTGAGCCTTGAGTTCTACAGAAGGGATGTGGAATAGAGGTAAGTGTTCCTTTCAAGATTGCACGAAAGCTAACCTGTATTTAGGGGGAAAGTCATGTTTAACCTTAGCTTTAGTCAGAAATTGACGAGGTTGTGTTTTACGCAATTAGTGTTGCTGTTTTACAGCCACTAAGTTTGCCCGCAATCAAGTGAAGTAGATGTGTAAAATTACAATGGCGGTCAGAAGGAGGAATTCCCATGCAACTTAATTGGCGCGTCGTTTGGGGGGCAATGGTGATAGCGGTGCTAATCATCGCTGGAAGCTACTTTGGGAGTCACTGGGTTTATCAGTTAGATGACGAGCTGCTCACTCCCCCGCCTACCCTTAGCAACCTTCCTATAACACCGATTGAATCGCACCCTACTGCCCAGGAGTATCATCTTGAGCCGGAGCTAGAAAGCATCACGTCTACCGAGGAAATGTCTGTTGATGCGACGGCTGTGGCGGAAACCTCTTCTACTGATGAAACTGAGACTAGACAAGTGATTCGAGAAACACTTGCTCAATTAAGGATTAAAAAAGAGAAATTGGAAGAAGAGATCGATCAGGTCAGCACCTTGAGAACAGAACTCGCTAATCAGTCGATTATTGACTCTGAACTTCTGAACACAGAAGTTACTTCTGTGGAGACGGAGTTAGAGAAAGAGATTAATCGACTCGTCAAAATTCTAGAAACGAAACTTGGAACCAATCCAACCCTTGAAGAATGTCAAGCTACTGAAGAGTGGCATCAAATGAGGGATCTAGCGCGTCTACAGGATGGCGGACTGAGTGCCTTGGTGTCGTTAGACAACTCCTATCATCAGAAGTCTAAAGAAATAGCACAGAAAGAGGCTAAATTGTTTGATGAACGGCTAGCGGTTATGAGAAAAATCAAGGATTTGGAGTCGCAGCTAGCAGCCGAGTGAGTTTCCAAGCCTCCTCAGTTTATGAAAGCGGAGAGCGCTTGCTGCTGATCAGTTCTAGTGTATACTACAGAGGGTTACAGACCTGAAATGGTGAATGTCGGAAAATCCTACATATGACGGGCAGCCCATCATCGAACCGCTTTCGATGGTGGGCTTTTTATTTGTCGTATCGGTTATATATAGCGGTCTGTAGGTCGAGATTCACATCTCGGCGCCCGAATGTCAGCAGGACCTAGGAACTTGGTTTATTTTATCGGCTATATTCGGAAAATTATAGGAACATCTACCGATGCCCTAACCTTTGTATAGATTTGTATGATAGACAGCGTTGCATTTTATCAATTAGTTAAGTATAATTTAGCAAAGCGGATTTGAACCGAGACAGAGACAGTGTAAAAACGCTGTGCCCCAAGAAATACCCGTGCTATAGATAAGACAACTTGAGGAGATTTTAGATGCAAAGACACACCTATGACCCTGCCGCTATTGAACCGAAATGGCAAAACATTTGGGAGAAACGTAAGACGTTTCGTACGCCTGACGATCCCAGAGCGTGGGAAGGAAAACCGAAGTACTATATCCTTGATATGTTTCCTTACACCTCTGGCGCAGGGCTCCATATTGGACACCCCGAAGGCTACACAGCTACAGATGTGCTGGCTCGTATGAAACGGATGCAGGGCTACAATGTGCTGCACCCGATGGGCTGGGATTCGTTTGGGCTAACCATTGAACGCACCGCGGAGCGGGAAAATATTCATCCTGCTATCGTCACGGAGCGCAACATCGACAAGTTTCGTCAGCAGATTAAGCAGATCGGTTTCTCGTACGATTGGGACAGAGAGGTGAGCACTTCCGCGCCCGACTACTATAAATGGACGCAGTGGATCTTCCTCAAGCTACATGAGAAAGGATTGGCGTACCTCGCCGATGTACCGGTCAACTGGTGCCCTGCGTTAGGAACAGTTCTTTCTAACGAGGAGGTCAAGGATGGAAAGTATGTAGAAACCGGTGATCCCGTTGAGCGGCGGTTGATGCGGCAGTGGATGCTGAAAATTACTGCCTATGCTGACCGACTCTTAGAGGATATTGAAGATGTGGACTGGCCCGAAGGTATCAAGGAGATGCAACGGAATTGGATCGGAAAGTCAGAGGGGGTAGACGTAGATTTTGCAATCAAGGACACCGACGCCGAATTTACCGTTTTCACAACGCGACCCGATACGCTATTTGGTGCAACATATTGCGTCTTTGCACCGGAGCATCCATTAGTTGAGCAGATGACAACGGATGCGCAGCGGTCTGCTGTGCAGGCGTATGTTGACGAGGCGAGAAATAAAACAGATCTTCAGCGGACGGATCTCGCCAAAGAAAAAACCGGCGTTTTCACGGGCGCCTACGCGATTAACCCCGCAAATGACAAAGCTATCCCAATATGGGTTGCCGATTATGTGCTGATGGGCTACGGTACAGGCGCAATTATGGCAGTGCCCGCTGAGGATGATCGTGACTGGGAATTCGCGAAGACATTTGATCTGCCAATCGTTCGGACGGTTCAGCCCCCAAGCGATTTCGGGGATGAGCCATACCTCGGTGATGGTCCATCGATTAATAGCGATTTCCTGAACGGACTTAATATTCAAGATTCAAAAGACCGGATGACCGAATGGCTTGAAAGTGAAGGAAAAGGGAAAGCGCAGGTACAGTACCGCTTACGCGATTGGCTCTTCTCCCGCCAACGTTATTGGGGAGAACCCTTCCCCACCGTGGAGTTAGAAGATGGAACGATTATGCCTCTACCTGAGGGCGAGCTTCCAGTAGAGCTGCCATCTATTGATGAATATAAGCCGACTTCTGATGGCAAACCGCCTCTTGCGCGTGCTTCGGATGACTGGCTGATGATAACATTACCGGACGGACGGAAAGGGGTACGGGAAACAAATACAATGCCGCAGTGGGCGGGATCTTGCTGGTATTACCTGCGATACATGGACGCCCACAACACAACCGAACCGTGGTCTGCCGAGGCGGAGCGTTACTGGATGCCGGTGGATCTCTATGTTGGTGGTGCGGAACACGCTGTCCTACACCTGCTCTACGCGCGTTTCTGGCATAAGGTGCTTTATGATTGCGGTCTTGTTTCCACGAAAGAGCCGTTCCAAAAACTTTTCAATCAAGGTATGATCCTCGCTTACTCCTATCAGGATGATAATGGCAAATATTATTCGCCAAGTGAGGTAGAGGATCGGGATGGAGAATGGTTCGTCAAGGAATCCGGAATGCGGGCGAACACGCAGATTGAAAAGATGTCCAAATCTCGCTTCAATGTTGTAACGCCGGAGGAGGTCATCGAAGAGTATGGTGCGGACGCACTGCGCCTCTATGAACTCTTTATTGGTCCCTTGAGTGTCAGCGCACCGTGGCAGACGCGTGGTGTGGAAGGTGTCTATCGATTCCTGCAGCGGGTGTGGCGGCTAGCGATTGACGAGGATACCAGTCAACTGAGCGGTAAGCTGACCGATGCGTCTATTGATAGTGATAAGGAACTGTGGAAGGTGCTAAATCAGACTATCAAGGATGTTACTGAAGATACAGAATCAATTGACAAGATGAACACCGCTATCAGTCACATGATGGTGTTTGTCAATGCAGCGACACAAGCGACAACGGTGCCAAAAGAAACGATGAAGACATTCCTACGGCTGCTCTCTCCCTACGCCCCACACATCGCTGAGGAGATCTGGGAGCGGTTCGGGGAGGCCGAGTTAATTGCGCATGCCCCTTGGCCCACCCACGATCCCGAAGTCCTTAAGCGCGAGGAGGTTACCATCGTGGTTCAGGTCAACGGAAAATTACGCAGTCGAATCGAACTTCCCGTTGATGCAAGTAACGAAGAAGTTGAGGAAGCTGCCCTTGCAGATGAACGCATCCAGAAGCATGTTGAAGGTAAAACGGTGAGGAAGTTCATCGTTGTTCCCAATCGACTGGCGAATATTGTGGTCTGAGTTGAACCAACGCTTTGAAGATTCAGCGCTGCATCCCGGCAAGTGAAATGGAAGAAGGGATAAGCAAAAACCTTTCGGTATAGGAGGCACACCATGCTCACAGAGCAACAGGTCAGTCATTTTAATACCTTCGGATTCGTGATCTTCCGGCAGTTGTTGAATCCGGACGAACTGAAAACCATCAACGCCGAGGTTGAGTTGAGACTCTCGGGTACGAAACGGTATACGTCCCCCGATGATGATACTGCATATATGAGTTGGCCCAATTTGGGACCTGAGACACCCTTCCTAGCCGGCTTGCCGGAGGACCCACGCATCTGCGGCACAGCGGAGCAACTGTACGGAGCGGATGCGGTTGGACTCTCTTGCAACGCTGGCAGTTATGTGAACAATACGCACTGGCATCCCGATGCCGATGACTTCCATCTACACGGTTTCAAATTTGCCTTCTATCTACAACCTTTGCGTGCGACCGATGGCGCACTAAGGTTCATTCCGGGATCACACCGGAAACCCTTCCACGATGAAGTTCACCAGAATATAGGTGAATCTGTGCAGGAGGTCTGTGCTGTTCCAGCCTATAGTTGCGAGACGGAGCCGGGTGATGTGGTTGCCTTTGACTTTCACCTCTGGCATGCGAGTTGGGGTGGTTCGACAGATCGGCGGATGGTCTCTGTTATCTTTATCAAGAATCCTTGCACCCCTGAAGAGGAGGTAGCAACCCGCAAAGCGGCCGTGGCAAACGTCCAACTCCGCGCGACTCTGGCTCGGAATACCTTCGATACACCTGGACCAGAGTACGATCCGCACTGGCTTGAAAATCCCCGAAAGAGCGCAAAGCGACAGCATTGGATAGATCGGATGGGGGAATTGGGGTATCTGAGCGCACCTCAGTCTTAATCAGCGGTTTGATAGATATTCGTGCCACATATCACGAAGCAGAACTGTAACCATTTAGGGGAGGTATACTATGCTCACGGAACAACAGGTGAACCACTTCGATACCTTCGGGTTCCTAATCTTCCGGCAGCTGTTCAGTCCGGAGGAGGTGAAAACCATTAACGCAGAGTTTGAACACGCCTTAACCTCTGCCTACCGCCACGCTCCATTTGATGGTACCTATAGGCATTGGGTTCGGACAATGGGGCCTGAAACTCCATTCTTCGCTGGATTGCTTGAAGATCCCCGTTTCTGCGAACCGACAGAGCAGCTATACGGTGAAGATTGCCTCGGTATCGTTTCCGATGCCAATCGTTACGTCGGTCACACACGCTGGCATCCAGACCATCTTGTCGATCCAACGGAAGATTGTTACGGCGTTAAATTCGCGTACTACCTCGAACCGGTCGGCGCAGAAACTGGCGCCCTGCGACTGATTCCAGGTTCGCACAAGGATCCGTTACATAGCTCACTGCGAGAAAATCTGGACAGTTACCAGCTTGAGATTTGCGATGTTCCAGCTTACATCTGTGAATCCGAACCGGGTGATGTGGTCGCCTTCGATGTGCGTTGTTGGCATGCGAGTTGGGGTGGTGCAATTGACCGGCGGATGTGCACCGTCGTCTACTATAAGAATCCCAAAGGTCCTGAAGAGGAAACAGCAACCCGCAAGCGAGCCACCAACAGCGTGAAGGAACCGAATAACTCTGGGCTGCCGTTTGAGACCCACCGCGATATCATGAGCTACTGGACCGAGAATCATGAAGGTAGTGCCAGACGTCAACGCTGGATCGATCGTGAACGAGAACTCGGATTTCTAGACTATCTTTAGGTCTAGGAAATTTCGATCTGACTGTCCACAAAGTGCACTGTACTTTTCCCCTTAGCGGAGATCGCATAAAAGGATGAATCCCTTTCTCGAAACCCTGCCTCCTGAGGTGGATTCCAAACTCCAAGGTATAAAGGCCCCGGAAGAAGAGCCGCATATTCAGGTTGCTACAGATCTGATAGATGACGGCACTTTCGGTGAACAGTGGCTAGTTGTAACCGACGAACACCTCTTCGTTATCCCTGCCGAGGGTGCCGATGGTGTTGTGGAGGTGCCGCTCAAAGTCATCACGGAGACGAAGATCGAGGAGTTTGTCGGTGCCGGACGGCTGGAAGTGGAGCACGGCGAGGGAGAACCTACCTACCTATACTACTCCAACTCGTTGAGTCCCAAGTTCGCTGAGGTCGGTGAAGCCATCAAGCAACTGATCAAGGGCGAAGACCCTACCCTGCCAACCGAGATGGAGCGATCTCGGTGCGACACCTGCGGACGATTGCTGCCAGAGAAAGACGGGATCTGCCCCGCTTGTGTGAAGAAATGGGATACGCTCAAACGGATTATTAGCTACTTGCGCCCCTACCGAGGTCGAACCATCCTCCTCATGATCTTTGCAGCGGCGAACCCGCTACTGAACCTTATCCCGCCCCTTATTGTTAAATATATTGTTGACGAGATCATTACACCGATGGCGGGTACTGGGCTCACGATGAGAGAAGGCTTTGGACTGATGATTTGGCCCGTACTGGGTTTCTTAAGTATCATGCTGTCAACCGTTTCATGTGACATTATCGGTGGCTTCATGAGAGCCGACATCTCAAGTCGAACCAGCAGAGATATCCGGGCGCAGCTCTTTCACCATGTGCAGTATATGCCGATCCGATTCTATGACAAGCGACAGATAGGCAGCCTAATATCCAGATTTACCAACGATGCAGATCGGTTGGAGATGTTCCTGCTCTTCGGTCTGCCCTTCATGTTGAGCAACGCACTGATGTTAGTAGGCACCTTAGCAGTGTGCCTCTCCCTGAGCTGGAAACTGACCATCTGTGCGTTGGTGCCAGTCCCCTTCATTGTATTGGGCGGTCTGTTGATTTGGAAACGCATGCGCCCCATCTGGATCCGTTGGCACGCCAAATGGTCACGACTCTCCTCACATCTCAATGAATCGATCTCTGGCATCCGTGTCGTAAAAGCCTTCGCACAGGAGGATCGGGAGGCGATGCGATTCAATACGCGGAACGAGGAATTGTGGGCGGTGAGTGTTACGGGTGAGCGTACCTGGTTCATCTTTTTCGCTGTAATGAACTTCCTTATCCATTTCGGCATGTTCTTTATCTGGTATTTTGGCGGGATGCAGATCTTGAGCGGAGCATTGACATACGGCATACTCTTGGCGTTCACGCGATATCTGTGGCAACTCTACCGTCCGCTGCAGTTCTTCAGCCAGATCAATAACTTCATAACCCGCGCTTTCGCGGGTGCCGAGCGGATCTTTGAGATCCTCGATAGCCGCTCCGAGATGTTTGACTATGCTGAGGCGACTGCCGTTCCCCAAGTGGAAGGACGGGTGGCTTTCAACGACGTTACATTTGGTTACGATCCGGGCAAACCGGTCCTCAACAATATAAACTTCGATGTGGAACCGGGTGAGATGATTGGGCTGGTGGGCAAATCGGGTGTGGGCAAGAGTACCGTGATTAACCTGATTTGTCGGTTCTACGATGTGAATCGTGGCAGTGTGGATATCGATGGCGTGGATATCCGGAAGATTCGTCTTGAAGACCTACGTCGCCATATCGGTATTGTTCATCAAGACATTTTTCTCTTCGACGGGACGATCGCTGAAAACATAGGTTACGGTAAGCCGGAGGCAAGCTTGGACGAGATTGTCAGTGCAGCGATCGCGGCGGAGGCGCATGAGTTCATCGCTGCGAAGCCGGATGGGTACGACACGAAGGTAGGTGAGCGTGGTGATCAACTCTCAGGCGGCGAAAAGCAACGCATCGCCATCGCAAGGGCAATTCTGCATGACCCGAAAATTCTAATCCTCGACGAGGCGACCTCGTCCCTCGACAGTGCGACCGAGAAAAAGATCCAAGCAGCTATCGCGCGGTTGGTCAAGGGGCGCACCACTTTCGCCATTGCACACCGGCTCTCTACCCTACGCAATGCAAGCCGACTCATTGTCCTTGATGACGGTAAGGTGGCTGAGGTAGGGACGCACGAAGCACTAATGGATCGAAAAGGGATCTTTTACAACCTTGTCTACACACAGCAGCAAACGTCAGCGATAATAGGGGTAGGTGGTGGAAAGGATGACCCCTCTCAGGTTAGGAGATAACGCTGCACGAAAGCTTAGGAGTAGGCATAAGGCAGGAATTCAACACGCCAGACCGGTTGATTCGTAGGGAACGCAGATCTGCGTTCCCTCTTTTTTGCCGATGAACCAACATGTGACGTTATCCTAAAACATGCTGCAACGCACCCTCAAGATCGGGATACTGAAACGCGTAACCGGTTTCCAAGAGGCGGTTAGGTACGACACGCGTACTTGAAAGAAAAAGTTCGTTAGCCATCTCCCGACCAAACATGGCGCGTAGCCCGAAACTGGGCAGGGGAAATAGGGTTGGCCGCCGCAGCACACGCCCAAGCGCTTTCGTGAATTCACGGTTAGTAACAGCATGGGGTGCTACATTGTTCACCGGTCCCTGCAAGCTATCCGTAGCCAATGTATGATGAATGGCAGCCACCGCATCATCTAACGCGATCCAACTCATATACTGTCGTCCGCTACCCAATACGCCACCCACTCCCATCTTGAAGGGCGGTAACATTTTTGCCAACGGTCCGCCTTCCCGGCTCAGGACAATGCCCATACGAAGATTCACGAGGCGGATGTCCGTTTCGGCGACAGGCTCAGTTGCGATCTCCCATTCTATACACACGTCCGCTAAGAAGCCGAATCCAGACGCGCTCTCCTCATTAACGGATTCTGTGCCACGGCTTCCGTAGTAACCAATGGCCGAGGCAGACACCAATACCTGCGGGGGACGCGTGAGGCCGGCGAGCGATTCGCACAGTAGCCGGGTCCCCTTAACTCGGCTGTCAAAGATTCGCGCTTTTTTACTACGTGTCCATCTAGCTGAACCGATGTTCTCTCCGGCGAGGTGGACCACCGCATCCATGCCTTCAAGACCCGCAGTATCAATGCGCTCTGATTCAGGATCCCAATGCACCTCCGACCCATCGCGTTTCGGTGTAGACCTGACTAACCGAACCACTTCATGTCCCGCGTCGGTGAGTACAGGGATCAATGCCGATCCGATGAGACCTGTTGAACCACTAATGAGAACTTTCATAGTCCTTCCCTCCATCAAGGGATGAAACGTGGAGGCAATCCTTGAGATTACATCTCTTGGTTTTTATGTTTGTAGTAGCGCAATTTATTGCGCATCCGGACGGGCGGTACATCATCTAGCTGGACAGGGGGTTGGCTTTGAAGGATCAACATAAATCCCATTTATTTTGAAGTTTGGTACGGTTCCCACGCCTCGCCTGCCGCCGCCGCTTGCCGTTCTAACTCGGTGCGCCAACCGATGACCTCACCGGCTTTAATCCGATTGATGTCGAACCCCGGATATCGGTCCTCGAGCGTATCCCCCAACTTCTGTGTTACCGCCCAACGGTCCCACGTGGTCTTCATCCATTCGTGGGGCAGCCCCTCACGCACAGCGGGATCGAGTTGCCACGCATTTCGCACGTCCGCTACCGATGGCTCTCCTGTGGATTCGCCTGACCACTTCGACCAACCAATTGACAACGTATTCCGCTCGCGTTCGGGGACGGCGTGCCCCGTGTGAATGGTGGCGCCGTTTCGGATGAGCGCTTGGCCCGGCTTTAGCCGAATCGCGACTTGACCCGGCAATGGGTCTTTACCGTTCCAACTGGGTGTATGGGGCACGCCTGCGTCCTTCATCGCTTGTGGAAGGAGCACATCGTGTTCATACGGTGTGCGCCATCGTTTGTGGCTGCCCGGTATCAGTTCGTGGCATTCGTCATCCACCAACGCCAAAAACATACTCACCCCGTTGCGCTCCGTGGTTAACTTCTCATTGTTCTCTTGAATCTCTTTCCAGCGGATTCTTTCGATCTCCTCGGTATACGCCTCAGGTCCCTCGCCTCGGACCTCGCGCTGTGCAAAGTAACCCGCGCCGGTGCCCCACCATGTGACATCTCGGTGCCAACTGGGTCCGTTTTCGCGCAACTTCGGGTTACACCACAGCAGCATCCCACCCATCACCATATCTTCAGGTCCGAGTCCACCACACCATGAGGCGACGAAGTTAAGGAACTCTGGCGAGCCGTGGAATTCGGCAAAGCTGGGTTCTTTGAATGCGGGATGGATAAGACCCCGAATCGCCCACGGTTCATCGTCACCTGTGCGGTGCACGTACGCCTTTGAACAGTCAATCTTGTTGTAACCGTTGGCAGGAGCACACGCTTCAGTCACACGGCGACCTGCTTCGCGCAGAATCGGAATCCACGGGCTATCTTCAAAGTCGTTGATGATAAGGAAACCGTGCTCCTTCAGGTGTTCCAACCGTTCCGGTGTGGCTCCGGGGGCGGAAAGTTCTGGTTTGAAATCGGCAAAGGCAGTAGCGCGATACGGTTTCGCTGCTTGATCGGTACTCATTGTTATTCCTCCTGATTCAGTTGAGCGGTGGGGTTAATTCTGAGACGTAGTGGTGATGGATACTATGGCATGGAATCTCGAATTTGTCAAGGGTTTTGGCATGAGGCTCTAGGGTCATTTAGTTTTACTGTAGGAGGGATCTCCGAATCCCGACATCTCACTGTAGGCGTGGTCTCCCGGTTGCGCCTTTTCAAACAAAATGGGTAATAAGCCGAAAACTGAATAGCCCTACATGAGGCTCATCCCTGCGTTGTCTGAATCGCGGACTGCCACAGATTCAGACAACTTTGTCAATGGTGATGTCTTATTTCTATACTGTCTGAATCTGGATTGACTGGATTTTAGAATTTTTCAGGATTTTTGAAGTATCTTTTCTTGTCCGCATCTTGATAATCCTCTTTATCGCAGATTTCTTTCAGTCCTGTCATTGAATCTTCTCTTGGCTAGTAAGGAGAGGTAGACATCGCAATAGAGTTTCATTCCAATTGTTTCTGTCAAAGTAATTCTTTTGGAAAGATTGTCCCTTTTTTCAAGTTGCATTCCCAATTCTATATACTCATTCAGACTTGGCATCGTTGAAAACCCTTCGCTAAGTTGATCTGCAGCAGTGAGTCTGAAATCTTCAACGCCATCCCAGTCACCACTAGCGAGTAACAAGGTTTTCAACGCCTGAAAAAAATGCTCAAATGCATTTGGTTCAAAGCGCACATGAATATCAGTCTTACTTATCAAAGCCAATCCAGTAAGGTACATTTCCAAAGCTGTTCTCATCTGTTGATTAAAATGCTTAGTTTCCAAAATATAACCGATAATAAATCCTGTATTTCTGAGCTCCTCTGCGGTGTTCCATAGAGCTTGAACAGGTACGTTCTTTCCTAAAGTAAGTTCACAGATTAGTTCATTCCTTCTTTTTTCGTTAGAACTATGAATTTTAATAAAATAACCATAATTTTCATTCCACTTATTCAGAACTTTTGGTCGAATAGAGTGGGAGGCGCTATAGATACGGAACTTTACTCTCCATTTGGGCTCATCACCCTCAGTCTCCCCGGCTGCGCCTTTTTCCATCTCCTGTCGCAAGATTTCTTCGGATTCTTCTTCTGCCTTGGTGAACTCTTGGCGAATCCATTTAATCCATTCATGAACGTCTCCGAACTCAACTAGCTTATCCCAAGAGGCATTGCCGAAGATAAGACGTCTTTTTTCAGGATCATCTGCAGTAGTATGAAACCAATGGAAGTCTTCAAGTCTCGTCTGATCTGGAATATGAGGAATATCGTGTGCTTTTTCTAGGTTTATCCTTGATTCAGCGAGTTTCATTACACTAGCAGCTTCTTCATCCTCAACCCTATCTTGGGGAAGTAGTGGTTCATGCGGGTCCGTATATAAAGATTCGAGACGCCTTCCATGAAGGTCTTTAGCAAATCCTCTATACGATTCAAAATCTTCTTTTGTTAATCTTTTTTGCTCAAAAAATGGAGTAAAAATAGCCCAAAAAAGTTTCTTTACGTGGTCATCTATCGTAAGGTTGGGTTCTAAGTAGCCTTCATCAAGTGTTAATTTTCCAAATTCTATTGAGAGAAGTACAGCTTTACCAACTTCTTCCATTGCAAGTACAGCCAAATGATAGCGGATATGAGCGGTACTTTTTCCTTTCAAAGCTTTTGCTGAATTCACTAACTCTTCAGCGTTTGCTAAACATGCCTCTCTTAGTTTGCGCCAATATTCTATGATCGCTTCGTTTATCGGAATCTCTTGGATTTGAAGATGGTGATTCAATTTCCTTAAAAGAGCAAGCAATAGATCCATTGAAAACTTCCCTAATCTGCCATTTTTCAAATCTTTCATCTTAGATCGACTGATCCCGAGAGATTGGGCAACTTCCTCTTGAGTCATTCTGTGATCGGCAATCAAGCGATTGATCTTATGTGCTAGTTTTGCTTTTGCTAATCTCTCGTTGGGTGAGGAAAGTTCCAAATCCTTAAAGACGTTTCCTGAACTGAGAGTATAGTCTGCCATGGTTTATCTTCCTTTCGCTAGGTCTTGAGCTATTTTCAACCGGCGTTTGATGAGATCGATGTCTTTCTTAGGTGTTGCAAGGCCTCTCTTGGACTTCTTTTGAAAAGTGTGTAGTACGTAGATCACATCACCGATGTTGGTGGTGTACACTGCTCGATAGGTGTCACTTGCGTAATTACTTCGGATTTCCATGACACCCGAAAAACCCTTTAGCGGTTTAGCTTTCGGGTGTTTATCCCCAATCTGTGCGATGTGAAGTGCATATCCCATCTCATCTTGGACATCTGAAGGGAATTCCTTCAAATCTTCGAGTGATGAACCAATCCAAACTACAGATTTTATCTCGTGTTCTTGTTCGGTCTCTCTCACACCCAATTCCTTGCAAATTAATCAGTTGTGTTCATAAAGTATGTCCCCTTCTCGCTGTGTGGACGCAGGACTGTGCTGCCCCCGGGATCTGCTGCAAGCGCAAACGTATCGGGACAAACATCAGCCCTCAACACACAATGTTCATACCACGCGATTTTGTCCGTCTACTATCTCTCATAGGTTTATCATTTCGTTTAGCACGGAGGCGCGAAGTTCCGCGCGGAGTGAGCGGCGCGACACCAGATCCACCTTACAGCCCAACTTCTCCTCTAAAAACTGTTGGAGGCCGACAAGATCGAATAGATTAGCACCCGCATCGAAATCCACCAAGAGATCCAGATCACTGTCCGCATGAAAATCACCCCGTGCATACGAACCGAAGATTCCTTTAATCTCGGCTTTGTATCTCCGTCGAATTTCGTCCTTCGCTTCTGCGATTGTACTTTGAATTTCTGCAATCATGACAAAACCTTAAACCCACCTCGCAAGCTATGTGTCGTTTGTCTGTCGCAATTCGTCGAGGAGGCGAACAATATCCCGGTAGCACTTATCAAACGAATCTGCTTGACGCGCTTGGTCAAGGTCAAAGCGATCTGTAAATCCGGCTTGGTTACGCGTTGAACTATAGGTTCTAGTGCCCTCCATCCGCTGTCTCAGCCATTCCTTTGCACCACGGATTTCCTCCGGATTATTTGGGGGCTCGAGGTCATTTTGTAACCCCTTATAGCCGCGAAGTGACTCGGCTGCCGCAAGAAACCATGCTTCAAATTCGCGTTTTGCCAAGACGACGGCAATCGGCAGATCACTACGAGTTTGTTGAGCGCGGCGGCGTAGCTCTGGTCCTAATTGCGCCGGGCAGTCATCCTCGCTGTCAAGGAGGATAAATATAGCACCTCGCCTGCCAATCTTTACTGCTGTCAAGTTGACTGCTCGTTCAATCTCTCCTGTCTTAACAACTTGATTTCTGAAAACGTGAAAGGGACGCGGTGTGTCAATCAGCAATTCTGGATAAAGACTCTCAGCGATGCGTCGAATCAGGATTGGCACAGCTTTTTCTTTGCCCTGTCCTTCAACAATGCAGCCGATTTTAACTGTCATCCACGTCTTCCCTTTTCCTGCGTTTGACTTAAAATTGCCCCGTCTTAAAATCAGGCGAAAAGAGTTATTTCACCGTTGCAGTATCAATAGAGTCCGGATTGGGTTGCAATTGATTGATGCGTAGAAGTTCACCAGTTGTATACAACCGATCGCGCACTGTGGACCTTGCTGCTTCATCTATATCAGCGATCACTGTAATACCGTCACGGACTTCGACCGCGAGAATTGATTCAGGATCAAACTCCTTGTCATCAAGGAGGTCTGGACTGTGACTGGTGATGATGATTTGTGTCCTGTTGGCAGCGTCCCGGAGTGCATCAAGAAACACCCCTGCCGCCGCCGGGTGAAGTGCGCTCTCCGGTTCTTCAATTCCCACGAGCAGCACACGCTTTTTCGAGGCGTGGGGTTCTTGAAACAGCGCGACAAGAATTCCCAACGCGTGGAGGGTGCCATCGGACATACTGTTTGCGAAAAATCGCTGTGATCCCTCTGCTTTTGCAACGTTCTGCGTGAATACCAACCCTTCTTTAGGGCCATACTTTCTTGCTTCTATCTTATCCACGCTGGGGACAATCACCGCTAGATATTCCTTAATGTATCCCTTCACGGACGGTGAAAGTTGCTTAAAAACACTTGCAAGGTTGCTCCCATCACGAGTAAGCAGATCGCCCGGATCAGGTGCCTGGAGATCCTTAATTTTATCAAGGTTAAGACTATAAAATCCCATGCGGGAGAACGCCTCGTAGACAGGGCGAAATTCTTTCAGGCTGGACGCATTGACCAAGTAGAGTCGATTAGTTGCAGCAGCCGGAACTACCTCCACACTCGCTTTAGTTACGGTGCCATTTTTAACATAGAAGTAATCTTCTTGAGTGGGCTGCTGTGTGCTCCGAAGTACACACTCTTCCCTTTGAACTTTGTACCTGCCACGCGAAAAGTCACCGATACGAAAAGCATAGTGTCCAGTGGAACCTTCGGACAAAGTGAAATCCAAACGAATACTGAAATGCTTTGGCCGGCCCCCAGAGCGGCAGTGAATATCATCAGTACCCCCTCGATTACGTATAGCGTGGTCTAGCGATGAATCCACTGCATCGGTGACGAATCGTAGAGAATCCAGAAAATTGCTCTTGCCTGCGCCGTTAGGTCCCACAAGAAACGTCAATGGACGCAGCTGCACATCACATGCAGCGATACTCTTGTAGTTTCTCAGGACAACTCTTGTGATAAACGTTGAATCTTTCATATCAATGTTCCAATCTTGTCCTCCCAAATCGTGGAGAGGCCTGCAATTAGCACGGCAGTCATCAATACAGAAGGAGCATTGCGATTTTTCTAATGTTTAGCTTGACGCTTCCTTTCAACGGCTGAGAGCAGTTCGTCTACTGTTTTTTTATCCTTCGTCAATTCCCCATTTGGCAGTTCGTAGTAGATGTGCCCATTAAAGGAGTAGACATTTGGGATGCCTTTTTTTCGATTTTCCTCCTGTGCCCTTTTGACAGCACGATTGCCGATTCGCTGAAACTCAAGTGCTTGTTTGTGGGTTTCAAGGCTTAATTCGTCTTGACTCATTGTGTCCCTCCATTGCTAAAGAAAAATCAGTTCTTCCAAGACAGACAGCAACTTGTGTTATTATATCCCATTGCAGGAAAGCCTTCAATCGAAAATTGAGAACGGTTGAATCTTGGGCTTTGCACTTTCCATCATTGACACCGCATCCTCAATGTATTATCATGTAGCGACAGAATTTTTCCATTCAATTTTAGCGATACACAGGAGAATACCGTGAAAATAACAGGGTTTGAAACGATTCCGATACGTGGACGCGCTATGGTTTTGAAGATGTTTACCGACGAAGGCTTGGTTGGCTTTGGTGAACCGATGAACTACGCGCACTGGCGTCCAGTCGCTCAAGCGGTGGACGATATGGGGGAGTATCTCATAGGCAGAGATCCCTTACAGATCGAAGACCACTGGCAAGCGATGTTCCGATCCAGTTACAGCCGGAGTATGCCGGTCTTGGTCGGCGCGTTAAGCGGTATCGAGATGGCAATGTGGGATGTGTTCGGCAAGTCGGTGGGGCTGCCGGTATGGAAACTGCTCGGTGGCTCAGTGCGTCGGCGTATCCGTGTGTACACCGCGTCGGGCGGCGCAACACCGCAGGAGTGTGCGGAGAATGCAAAGGCCGCTGTTGAGAGAGGCTTCAGCGCCCTGAAGATGGGCGGTTCGCAAGGTCCCGTGCGTTTTGTGGACACACCAAAAGCGATCGATGAGATGGTCGCCCGTGTCGCTGCGGTGCGCGAAGCGGTAGGAGACGAAGTCGATATCGGTGTGGATCTCCACCGTCGGTTCAGTCCGACCATGGCGACAATCTTCGTGAAGGAGTTGGAACCCTTACGTCCGATGTTTGCCGAAGAACCGTGTCATCCGGAGAACAACGAACCGTTGTTGGCGTTATCACGGTCAACGACAGTGCCGATTGCGACGGGGGAACGCCACCTGACGCGGTGGAGTTTCCGTGAGGTAATCGAGCGTGAAATGTGCGCCATCTTGCAACCCGATATCCGACACTCCGGCGGGATCATGGAGTTAAAGAAGATTGCAACAATGGCAGAGATCCACAACATGGCGATAGCTCCACACAACGCGGCAGGACCCGTCGGCGTGGCAGCATCAGTGCACGTGATGGCAACCATACCCAACCTTCTCATCTGCGAGGGCGGACACAATCGCGGACAGGGACTGTTTAACGAGCCACTGACCCTGAAGGACGGATTTATCGAATTGCCAACGGCACCGGGGTTGGGTGTCGATATGGAAGATGAAGCCATCGAAGCATTTCGGGATGATACGTTCCAGTTGCGAGGGATGTTCTGGCACGAGGACGACGGTTCTTTTGCCGACTTCTAAAAGAATGGCACAGTCCACCGATCTCAATTCAACAGAGGGTGTCCTCTACATTGTGAGCACACCGATCGGCAATCTGGAGGACATCACGCTCCGCGCGTTGCGAACCCTCAAAGAGGTTGATCTCATCGCTGCAGAGGACACCCGCCACACGCGCCGGCTGCTTGGCCACTACAAGATCAGTACGCCAACCACCAGTTACTTTGAAGGCAACCAAATCCAAAAGGGCGAAAGGTTGGTTGCACGGTTGAAAGCGGGAGAATCGATCGCGTTGGTGTCCGATGCGGGCACACCGACAATCTCGGATCCCGGCTATCGACTTCTTGCCCAGTGCATCGAAGCGGGAATCCCCATCATTCCGATTCCCGGTCCCTCAGCCTGTATCGCGGCGGCTTCGGTTGCAGGGTTGCCGCTGCACAACTTCGTCTTTGAAGGCTTCCTTTCGCCTAAGTCGGGTAGACGCAAACGCCAACTTACAGATCTGCGTGGGGAAAAACGTACTCTCATCTTCTACGAATCGCCGCATCGGATCATTCCATTTCTGGGTGATGTGCTAGAGATATTCGGTGGTCGGCAGGTTACCATAGCGCGTGAATTGACGAAAAAGTTCGAGGAGGTTTTTCGGGGCGAGGTGACCGAAGCGATTGAGAAACTCCAGCGGACGCCGCCACGGGGCGAGTTCACCATCGTGATTGCGGGTTCCCCGTCAAGGGTGGAATAGTGTGTTACTTTATACATATCTATCAAACGAAAATCGGAATAAATTGAATAATTCCGCTAATATGGCTAACTAACGAATATAGCAAGGTAGTCATTATGTTTGGGTGTGTTATGTAAAAAGGGAAGGAGGCTATTCCACATGAAAACGAAATTCAATTCTCTATGTCAACTGCTGATCGCCTTGGCAGTGTGCGGGCACATAATCCTAATCTACACAGGCTGCGGCGGCGACGGTGACGATGACGACGATTCTTATGCTGAATCGGACGCCAGTTACGGACTGTTTGACGCCTCCCCGCCGGGGTTGAACCCTCCAAACGGCGCGGCATTTGACGATGTGTTCTTCAAGAATTATGGCACCAATCCGTTTATCGATACGGAAGATGACCATTTCTCAACGTTTGGTATGGATGTAGACACCGCCTCCTATTCCGTCACACGGCGTTATCTCCGAGATGGTCTCCTACCTCCGCCGGAAGCTGTGCGTGTCGAGGAATTTGTCAACGCCTTTGATTACAATTACGAACCACCGTTGCATGGAGCATTTGCCGTCTATATTGAAGGTGCACCCTCTATATTCGGCGAAGGGAAGCGGCTGCAACTATTGCGAATCGGGATCCAAGGGCGGCGTATCCCCGATGAGAACCGCAAGGACGCCATATTGACCTTCGTGATTGATGTCTCTGGCTCAATGGCAATGGAGAATCGGTTGGGACTGGTGAAACGGGCGTTGACGCTTCTTGTCGAGCAACTCCGTCCCGGCGATGAGGTGGGCATCGTTGTCTACGGCTCTCGGGCAAAGGTCTTACTGCCGCACACGGGTGTTGAGGGGCGTGAGGAGACCCTTGCAGCAATCAATTCGCTTGCGCCAGAGGGGGCAACGAATGCCGACGAAGGGCTTCGCGTGGGCTATGATCTCGCCCTAAAGCATGCACGATTTGGTAGTATTAACAGGGTTGTGCTTTGTTCGGATGGCGTTGCCAATGTTGGGGAAACGGGGTCCGATGCCATTCTCAGGCAGGTCCGCGCCCACGTTGAGGAGGGGATAACGTTAACAACAGTCGGTTTCGGGATGGGAAATTACAACGATATCCTCATGGAACAGCTCGCCAACAAGGGAAATGGTACCTACGCTTATGTCGATACCCTCCACGAAGCAAAGCGGATTTTTGTGGAGAACCTGACTGGCACATTACAGGTTATAGCGAGGGAGGCAAAAGTTCAGGTTGATTTCAACCCGCAGGTCGTCAGTCGCTTCCGCCTACTCGGTTATGAGAACCGTCGTCTCGATCATGAAGATTTCCGGGACGATAATGCGGACGGTGGAGAAATTGGTGCGGGGCATAGTGTGACAGCACTCTACGAGATTAAACTCCATGAAAGCGCACTGGGTCAACTCGCAACCGTTTCTATACGGCACGAAGATCCGGATTCCCGTCAAGTTACAGAGGTGAGCAAAGATATCTTTGCCGCGGAACTTGAAGATGCGTTTGAAGATGCGCCTCCGGAGTTTCAGCTGGTCGCCGCCATCGCGGAATTTGCCGAAATTCTACGGGATAGTTTCTGGGCACAGGGGGGCAGTTTGGAGGCTGTGCATCAAATCATTGAAGGTATCTTACCGCAAATCCAAGTTGAGCGGAGCGATGAGTTGATGCATCTCGTGAACCAAGCAGCGCGCTTTAAGGTGCGAGCCGTGGTAGTGGAGTGAAGCAAAAAGGTGTCGCCTAGGAGAAGTTCACTCGGTCGATTTTGCCGCAGGGGAGGTGAGCTGCCACAGTAAGGTTGTTCCGTCTTCGCTTCCGCTGGCAAGTGTTGTTCCGTCTGGCGAAAATGCGACGGAGTGAACCCGAGCGGTATGGCCTTCAAAGGTTTCCTTGTGTTTTCCGGTGTTGACCTCCCATAATCCAATCGTGTGGTCCCAACTGCCGCTGGCGAGCGTCTTCCCGTCTGGTGAGAATGCTACAGCAAAGATATAGTCCATATGACCATCAATCGTTGCTTTCTCTTTCCCAGTTCCCGCGTCCCACAGCTGAATCGTATCGCGATATCCTCCACCCGCAAACGTCTTGCCATCTGGAGAGGATACTAACCGAATGACCCAATCCGTCCCACCGGAAAGGGTTGCCTTGTAGGTCCCAGCGTGAGTATCCCACAACCGGATCGTGTGGTCCTGACTTCTACTTAATATAGTAATGCCATCTGGGCAGAATACTACGGAGGTAACCTGATCGGTGTGTCCTTCAAGCACTGTGTTCTGCTCCCCGGTGCCAACGTTCCACAGCCGGATTGTATGGTCCCAACTGCCGCTGGCAAGTATTTTGCCGTCAGGAGAAAATGCGACGGAATTGACTTCGGCCGTGTGACCTTTGAGTGTTGCCTTCAGTTCTGCTGTCTCTACCTCCCATAGTCGAATCGTGTAATCGTCGCTGCCGCTGGCAAGTATTTTGCCGTCAGGAGAAAACGCCACGGCTGTGCCCCAGTCCATATGTCCCTCAAGGGTTGCCTTCTGTTCCCCGGTGTCCGCCTCCCACAGTCGAATCGTGTAATCATCACTGCCGCCGGCAAGTGTTTTCCCATCCGGAGAGAATACCACAGAGGAAAACCGGACTATGTATCTATCCAAGGCTGCTTTCTGCTTTCCGGTGGTAACCTCCCACAACCGGATTGTGGCGGTCAAAAGGGTCGCGTTGTGCTTTCCGGTGCTAGCCGCTCCCAACCACATCATAGAATCTTGGCTGCTACTTGCCAACGTGTTCCCCCCCGGGGAAAATACCACGGACTGTATATCATGCATATGTCCTTTAAGAGTTGCCTTAATCTCACCGGTCTCTACATCCCATAGCCGGATCATTCCGTCGTAGCTACTGCTGGTCGCAAGCGTCTTCCCATCCGGCGAAAACGCAACAGGAAAGATAGCATCCCCATGCCCTTTAAGCGTCATCTTGATGGTTCCTGTTGCCACGTCCCAGAATCGGATAGTATTGTCCCAGCTGCCACTAGCGAGGGTGTTCTCATCTGCTAAGAACGCCAGAGAGAAGACGGAATCCGTATGTCCTTTAAGCGTCGTCTTGACCTTTCCACTCTCCAAATCCCAGCATAGAATTGTGTCATCCTCGCTGCCACTGGCAAGGGTCTTGCCATCGGCGGAAAACGCAATAGAATAAACGGCACCCTGATGCCCAAAAAGAGTTTGCAGATGTTCCCCTGTGGAGGCATCCCACACCCTTATCATTTCGTCCCAGCTGCCACTAGCCACTTTTGTCCCGTCTGGCGAAAAGGTCACAGAACTGACATCATGCCCATGCCCCTCAAGGGTTGCCCGAAGCCGTCCGTTCGCGATGTCCCACAGCCGTATTGTCCCGTCGTGCCCGCCACTGCTCGCGAGTGTCTTTCCGTCTGGTGAGAACGCCATGGATCTGATATCATGTCCATGTCCACTTATGGTTGCCTTATGTTGTGCTGTGTCGGCATCCCACAACCGTATTGTTTCGTCAATGCCACCGCTGGCGAGGATCTTACTGTCCGGGGAAAAGGTCACAGAAAGTACCCAACCGGTATGTCCGGCGAGAAGGGCGATTTCCGCACCAGTACCTAAATTGTACAGCCAAACGCCAATGGTACTTGCTACGGCAAGCTGAGTGCCATCGGGTGAATGTGCTATATCAAGAACCCGCCCCTTACCGAGACGCACTTTCGCATCTTTGGGCAAATTCCATTGATTACAATCTTGAGCGAGGGTGTTTGAGTGAAGAAATAGAGTGGAAACAAACAGAATGGCGAGATTGAGAAACGGTCTCGTTGTCATCAGTTCTTTCTTTTTACCGAGCGGGATTGAAGAGTTTTGAAGATATTGGAAAGGTTCTAAAGCATGTACACACTATAGATTTTAACATAAGTAGAAGTGGAATACAAATAAAACGGCACAATTTTTCTGTGTATCACACATGGTGTGAATGAACCGATTTTCTGGCTGAAACCTGATTTTTTGGTGGTAAATTTCGACTTCACTGGGTATCATTGGAAGGACAACCTATATCTCATTAGCCAGTTCGAGCAAACTTTATAGACAAAGAGGGGGTAGGTCATGGTAACCAACAACAAAATCCATGCCTTAGTGATTACCGGTGGACACGGTTTTGAACAGGAACCATTTTGGCAGATGTTCAATAGCTTTGAGAATTTCAGCTACGATACCGCTGCTTTTCCAGATGCGTTCAAGTATCTAAACGTTGAGGCAGCAAAGAAATATGATGCGCTTGTCTTCTACGATATGTGGCAAGAGATCACCGCTGACCAACAGACCGCCTACCTTGAACTGCTAAATCAAGGCAAGCCGATTGTGTACTTGCACCACGCGCTGATTTCGTTCCAAGACTGGGATGAGTTTGACCGAATCGTTGGTGGAGTCTGGGAAGAAGGGCAAGGAACGGTGAAACACAACGTCCAATATACCATCCAGATTGCTGACCCAGATCATCCAGCGACGAAAGGGATGCAAGATTTCGAGATTGAGGATGAAACGTACGGTAATTTCAGCGCCAATCCTGATGTCCACGCTCTTCTGAAAGCCGACCATCCGGAAAGTGCGCCAGTGATCGGATGGACCCATCGGTACGCTAACTCCCAGATCCTTTACATCCAGCTCGGACACGACGGACTCGCTTACGCCAATACAGGCTATCGTGAACTTGTCGATCGGGGAATTCGCTGGGTGGTTGCCGCAGAAAACTAGGGTTATCACGCCTTGGCTATGGAATCGAATGCTATGACAATACCGGATGTCGGTGATCTACACGAAATTCACTTGTCCGATCTGGCCTATTCAGCGGACGCTGTCGGTCGTATTGACGGGATTGTTACATTCGTCCGTCGGGGCGCGCCAGGCGAAACGGCACAAGTCGAAGTTACACAGGTGAAGAAACGGCATCTCCGTGCGCGAATCAACGAAATCCTCTCACCGTCTCCGGATCGTTGCACCCCGCCGTGCCCCTACTTTGGCAATGGATGTGGCGGCTGCCAATGGCAGCACATCAATCTCGATTCGCAGCTCGACGCGAAAACGCGAGTCTTTATCGAGGCGTTGAATCGAATCGGGGGGCTATCATCTCTGCCTGATGTAACGCGCCATCCTGCCCCTCAACCCCTCGCATATCGCAATCATATCCGCCTAACTGTTACCGCTGTCCGACCTCAAGTCGAATTTGGGTTCAAACAGGAAGAAAGCCATGAAGTGGTTCCAATTGACCGGTGCGAGATTGCGCTTCCTACCATCAACAGTGCCTTGCCGCAGGTTGCCAATCTGATAAAAAATCTCAGATGCTTTCGGGTTGATGAGTTGACGCTGCGAACCTCCGCCACAACCGGCGAAATCATGGTAATCCTGATTTTTCCAAAGAGGTACAAGCCAAGTCTTAAACTTGCTGACAAAGACCTCGCGAATTATCCGGCAATCCACTCCGTCTATGTCCAGAGTGGGGAGCGAGGCAAGCCCACATGGGTAGCAGGCAAACAGCATTTGTCCGAGACCACCAGCGGACTGTGCTTTGAAATCGGTCCCGAAACTTTCTTTCAGAACAACCTTGCCGGCTTAGAACAGCTCGTCGAGATTGTCCGGTATCACGCACAAGCAAACCCGCCAACCGTGGCTATTGACGCACACTGCGGTGTCGGCGCGTTTACGTTGCCGGTTGCGCAAAATGCAAAGGCGACCTTCGGACTCGATCTCCAAACGGAGGCAGTTACGCTCGCGACCCGTAACGCTAAAACCAATGGTATAACAAACGCAAACTTCCGTGTTGGACATCTCGCCAAGCTGGGCAGTGTCAAAGCCGATCTTATCGTCCTCGACCCACCGCGTAATGGGTGTTGGCGGGAAGATCTTGAAGCCATCGAGCGAATCGCCCCACAACACATCCTATACATCTCTTGCAATCCCACAACACTTGCCCGTGACCTGTCTAAACTCCGTGCGAGCTATCAGATCGCGTCCTTGGATCTCGTGGATCTGTTTCCGATGACATATCATTTTGAAACGGTGGTTGGGTTGCGGCGACGGTGAATAAATCATTTCACTGAATTTTCTGTTCTGTTTGGAGACGTTTATGAAGGTTGAATACCGTGCCCCACGCAACGAAGTCGAACTTGACGACACAATTGATTGTAGTGTTCGCGCTTTCGGGGACGTTGGAGATAGACGAGACCGCTTTACAAACTTTGTCATACGCGATCCATGGTTCCACCTTAATAATACGCGCGCCTGTTTTGTGGAGGGGAAGTGCGTGAGCGTCGTACAGGTCTTTGACCGTCCCATGCGTATCGGGAATTGTGTTGTTCGAATGGGAGCGGTTGGCAGCGTTGGCACAGATCCGATACATCGTCGCGCCGGGTATTCGGCGGAGGTGGTCAGGGACAGCATCCAGTATATGCGGGCGGCGGGTTACGATCTCTCGATGCTGTCTACAGGCATCCAGTCACATTACGCCAAAGCAGGTTGGGTAGTCTACCCAACCTACAATACGGAGGTAACCCTTCCCTCAACACTTGGGGAATTACCCGGTGATACGACTATTGAGCAGTATGAGCCGAATCGAGATTTGCCGAAGTTAGTACCAATTTTCGATCAGTTTAATACCAGTCGGACAGGGACGTTTATCAAGGATAAGGAATATTGGGTTAACCGACCCACTTGGCGGCCATACGATCCGTCACTATACTGGATTGCTAAACAGGGCGAGGAAACGGTTGCTTATCTGTTGGCCGAACGATGGAAGGTGGGTGAGTTTGGGTATCTACCAGATGCACAGGAGGCAATGTGTGCGTTGTTCTGTCACTTCTTTCAGTGTGCACAGGCGGCGGGTGTTCAGCAGATCGACGCACCGGTGCCATCGGAGAGCCGGAAGATTTTCGAGACTATGGGTTGCGCTGTCCGAAGGCGCGAACAGACCAATATTATGGCTCGAATCATCAACTTAGAATCGCTATTGACCAAAATTAAGCCGTTGTTAGAATCCAGACTCAGAGTGTCGGCCTTTTCGGGGTGGACCGGTGCCGTTCGCATCCGCTACGAGGCCGACGAACGGACATTGGTTATCCGTAAAGGAGAAATTAGCATCACCTCGGACAGTGTATCGCCCGACATTGACCTCCCCTGTAGTCAGTCGCAGCTGCTGCAACTGCTATGTGGGAATATGAGTGCGGAGCAGGTGGTTTATTCTAACGATCTGCAGGGACTCGAAATCGGCTTGCTTGATGCGCTTTTCCCTGTAGGCGAGTTATTTATATGGTGGTTGGATCGATTCTGAACCGTCACATAGAGTCCTATCCAAGCCAATCAAGGTCGGGGAATAAAAAGGAACAGGAACCCGAAGAAAAATACGAGATGTCCCAATGATAGATAACAGGTTGAGTTAGCTTCGATTTGTAGCTTTGCCTCTGTGTGGAGAAGTTTATGAATATTGAATATCGTGCGCCGCGCAATCAAACTGAACTTCAGGATACAATTGAATGTAGCATTCGCGCTTTCGGTAGCTCAGAACATATACAACATCTCTTTACAAATATTGTCGACCATGATCCATGGTTTGATCTCAATAACACGCGCGCCTGTTTCGTGGACGGAAAGGCTGCCAGTGTCGTGCAGATCTTTGAGCGCCCCATGCGTATTGGCAATTGTGTCGTCCGGATGGGGGGAGTCGGCAGCGTTGGTACGGATCCGCCTCACCGTCGTGGTGGATACTCCTCGGAGGTGCTGCGGAACAGCGTCGAGTATATGCAAGCCGCCGGTTACGATCTCTCCATTCTGGGTACTGGGATCCAGTCGCACTATGCCAGATCAGGTTGGGTGATGTACCCAACCTATACCATGACGCTCACCCTGCCCGAAACGCTTGGACAGCTGCCTGCTGATGTGACTATTGAGTCCTATGAGCCGAGCCAAGATTTGCCAGCGGTGCGATCAATCTATGATCAGTTTAATGCGGCTCGAACAGGCACCGTCGCAAAGAACGTAGAGTATTGGGCTAACATACACAAATGGCGACCATACGATCCGTCGCTATACTGGATCGCCGAACAAGACGGGAAAACGGTTGCCTATCTGCAAGCTGCGCAGGGAGAGATAGGTGAACTCGGCTATCTTGCGGGCGCGCAGGGGGCGATGGAGGCGTTACTCTCGCGTTTCTTCCAGCACGCAAAAGCGAAGGGTATTCAGCAGATTGATGCACCCACCCCGTCGGAGAGTCGAAAGATCTTTGAGGCAATGGGTTGTTCCATACAGCGGAGAGAAAGTAACGGTAAAATGTTTCTGATTACTAACTTCGCGTCACTATTGACTAAGATTAAACCGTTGTTAGAATCCAGACTCAGAGCATCGGACTTTTCGGGGTGGACCGGTGCCATTCGCATCCGCTACGAAGCCGGCGAACGGACATTGGTTATCCGTGATGGAGTAATCAGTGTCGCACCCGAAAGCACCTCGCCCGACAGCGACCTCCTCTGTAGTCAGTCGCAGCTACTCAGACTGCTGTTCGGAAATATGAACGCCGAGCAGGTTGCTTTCTCCAACCGCCTCAGAATTGCCGAAATCGGCCTACTTGATGCACTTTTCCCGCCAGGCGAATTTTTTATGTGGCACACGGATCGGTTTTAATCCGTAATCAGAGAGATACACTAAGGCACAGGATTAATCGAGGACAAAATGCCAATCGAAAATATCAGCAGTATCAAGGCAGCTTTTGGGAAGGTTTCGATAACGCCTCCAATTAACGGTGTGTATCCGGATTTCTTTTTCATACCGTCAGGCGTTCTCGACGAGGTTTATGCCCGTATTGCGATCATCCAAGCTGCCGACTCCCCTGTGCTGGTTCTTGCTGTGGATACATTGGGATTCGGCGTTGCAGAGATCTCCGAACTTGAGGACACCATAGGCCGAGCAACCGGCATTCCATCAAACCGAATCTTGATTACCGGCAGCCACAGTCACTCGGCACCAATCCTGTGTCCGGTTGACCTCTTTGGCGGGTTTAGTCCCTACTTTGATGGACTATGTGATCGCGTGGCAGAACTGGCAAAAGATCTACTGTCGCGCACGGAATCCGCTACGCTTTCGTTCGGGCAATCGAGTTGTGACTTCAATGTGAACCGACGGCGCATAACACCCGAAGGGACCGCCGTTTCAGGTCCCAATCCGGACGGAGTCGTCGACAAAAGTGTGCCGATCTTGGGATGTTATAACGCAGACGGTTCGGTGATAGGGATGTTCTTCAGCTACTGCTGCCACCCGACAATTCTGTTGGGACCAGAGATTTCGGGGGACTATCCGGGACAAGCTCAACTGGCGCTGGAGGCCCGACATAATCAGTCTGTTGCACTGTATCTGCCCGGTATGTTCGGAAATGTGCGCCCCAACCTGTCCCAAGAGGGAAGGTTCAGAAAGGGCACGCCGCGTGATGCGATGCACTGCGGGAGCATGTTGGCGGACGCGGCGGACGAGGCATTAAAGGCTTGTAAACCTGTTTCGGTTAATACCATACGCACTCGACGCCTGAAGCGAGCTCTGCCGCTCGGTGAGCCGCCATCTCGTCAGACACTTGATGAAATTGCCGCCCAAGCAGTCAAATCTGCTCAAGTGACCGAGGAGGAAAAAGCCGGGCGTTCAGCCTATTACGCGGGTAATCAGTTGGCAATGCGTCAGTGGGTACAACAGATTCGGCTCGAACAGGTAGAGTGCCGTGTCCCGACCGAGGTGGACTACACCTTCTCGCGATGGGACATCGGTGATGTTCGCTGGCTTACGTTCTCAGGTGAATTCTTCTTGGAATACGGGTTATATGCCCGCTCGCTGTTGGGAGCAGGTCGGACCTTCACGTTCGGTTACACCCAGGGATGCCAAACCTATGTCCCAACTGCACAAGCCTTGATCGAAGGTGGTTATGAGCCAAACGCTTACAAGCGGTGGGGACAAAGCGCACCCTTCGCGCCAGAGGTCGAAGACACGGTAAAGGCAGTCATTCGGGAATTGGTTGATGATGAATAGATGCGGGCAACCGCCCCGATAAATCCCCGATGAATCGGGACAGGCGGGATGCAAGCACTTGTGGTTGCCCTTGCTTCAAGGGCAGAGAAAGACGTGTGTCAGAATTGTGTCATGATCTGATGATAGATATCGACCGCTTTTATAACCTGCTCACACTCAACCCACTCAACTGCCGCATGTGCCTGATCAATACTGCCGGGACCAAACACGATTGAAGGAATACCGACTGAGGTAAATTTACTGGCGTCAGTACCGTAAGGAACTCCCGTTATCTCTGAACTTCCAATCACAGATTCACACGCACTGACAGCGACCTGCACGATCTGGGCATCTTCTGATGTCTCCATCGGGTTGTCCATCAGGTACGGTGTTTCCATCGTGACATCCAGATCTGGATCAGCGGCTCGGGCGCGGGCTAACCGTTCCTGAAACGGTACGAGGGCTTCCTCCGGTGTCTCACCGGGGATAACCCGACGATCTATATCAATCACGCATTCGTCAGCCACGAAGTTCACCTGTACACCCCCGGAGATAACGCCGATATTGAGTGTTGGACTGCCGGTGAGTGGATGGGTCATAGAGCCATAGGTCGGTGCGATTTCATCCTCAATAGCGCAAATCAGCCGCGTCATTTTTGAAATGGCGTTTATGCCGAGATACGGCTTCGCGCTATGTGCAGCGACCCCTTTGACGACGATGTGAAAACGCGCCAATCCCTTGTGTGCCCGAATAACCGCCAAATCGGTCGGTTCCGAGACTACCACTGCGTCCGCTTCGAGGGTTTCTGCCAATCGTAGTGCACCCTTAAAGCTGAACTCCTCATCCACAGCCCCAGCGTATTTGATGGTGCACGGCGGTTTAACCCCCGCTTCCTTGAAACGCTTCATCGCGTGTATCATTGCGACGCCACCCGCTTTTGTATCGCAGGCGCCGCGACCATAGAGTAGGCCGTCCCGGATGTGCGGTTCATAGGGCGGGATGGTCATAACGCCAACAGAAGCCGTGTCCATGTGACATTCAAACAGTAACACGCGGTCTGGGTTTTCACCTTCTAATGTCGCGATGATATTGCTTCTCCCCGGTAACACCTCGTCTGTCTCGTAGGGGATATCCAAGGCATCGAAGAAATTCCCAAGGTATTCAACCATACCTGCTTCACCGCGCTCCCCACCCGGTAGACTGGTGTTTATGCTCTCAATCGCCACAACATCTTGCAGCGTGGCGAGCACCTCATTATCACTGCGTACCCACGATTGGCTCATCACTTCTCTCCTCTTCGTAAGAGTTGAACACCTTTCACATCTTAATTCAGGGATAACCAGACAGAATCAGGCAAAACAGAGGACGAAGTTACGCCCTCGCTGACGGCATCTTGTGGTCTGGTCTATCTCAGTAGCTTCCCTTCCCCTACTGCTCTTACTCTTCCCACCGATACATCTTCTTGGGCGTGGTATCCGCCTTCGCTGCATCCCACGCCTCGATCCAAGCCTGATGATCGTGTGTCACACACTCCGGCTGTTCACGGTTACGCACCTCAATCCCAGGCAACGGTCTGCCCCCCGGTTTCCGTGCATCGTGCCAGCGCAGATCTAAACTCCAGCGAACCTCGTCCGACAGGTTCGGCAGTGAGCCGTGCGGGGTACGGCAATGGATGAAAATTACCCCGCCTTTCTTCACCGGTATCGTAACTGGCTCGCCTTCGGGCATTACCTCCGGAGCAATTGTCCAGCCGTAGGGACATCTCACATGTCTCCGAATCTCGCCACGATGCAGCCCCGGATAGAGGTGTATCGTCCCGTTCTGTATGGTTGCGTCTATGAGGGGAATCCACGTCGTCACAACGAGCGTATCGTCCGCCTCCGGCATCAGCACAGCGGCATCCTGATGGAACGGTGACTGTTGTATCCAGTTGTCATACCCGTCCCCCATCAGAGGTTCGGGTAATTTTGGGCGCACATGATGCGTTGGATTGCAATAAATCTCTGGTCCGATAATCGGTTCAAGCAAATCGAGTAGATTGGTATTATGCAGAAAGTCAAAGACCGGACGACGAAGATTCACAGGAAACGACACCTGTCCCTGAAGGGGATCTCCCGATTCTTTCGTCAGCCAAGCGATGCGTCGGTTAAAGGGTTGGTCCTCATGACGTTCCCGTATTTTTCCATCCGCGTATAACTCCTCAGCGATGGTATCAATAAGCGTCTCAAAGTCTGCAATCAACGGATTCAGGTCGTCATCGTCTAACGCGTCTTCTACAACCAGATAACCGTTCGTGTGAAAGGATTCGACCTGTGCTTGTGTAAGTCCCATTGATAAGTCCTCAATCTGTGATATTTCACTCGTTCATTTGATGAACCGCTGAACCAATGAACCAACTTCTAAGAACGTACCCCCGATAAAATCGCCTCCGCCAGTTGCATTGTCTTGATCGCCTCATCCAGATTCGCTGCGGGGAGTGAAACGGGGCTGTCTGCTTTGATACAATCGAGGAAGTATCGGTTCTGTTCCTCCGTACCGCTGGTGCCTCTGCCGCTCAACTCGTGCTGCTGACCATCGCAGAAAACCGTGCCCTGTGATACCCCTTCGAGATAGGCAGAGATGTCCCGTCCGTGAATCTCATAACGTTCGAGGCGCACATCCGTCGTATAGTTAGCAGCAAGATGGGCAACGCAACCGTTCTTGAACAGGATAAGCGCAGCATGGACATCTTTGTACTCGGAGATTGTACGGCGCACGACGCTATGCACCTCCTCCACCTCTGCTCCTGCCATGGCGCGAACGATATCAAGCGCGTGGATCGGTGTTTCAAGAAACATGTTATCCATCAAATGCTCGGGGAAACGACCTGATTTTATAAATCCGGTTATGCTCTTGTGGAATTCCCCAACAAGCTGCGTGACAGCGCCGCGTGCTTCAACCATCTCTCTCGCTTTGACAATGATGGGGTGGAAGCGACGGTTCCACCCAACCATGCCTTTGGCACCCGTGCGGGCAGCCGCATCGCGCAAAGCCGTAGTTTCTGCAACACTCATCCCCGGTGGTTTCTCCATCAGCGTGTTAATTCCCCGTTCTAAACAAGGCAACGCCGCCTGCCCATTGAGATGTGCCGGGGTTGCAACAAATACCGCATCCAGTGATTCTGCGTCTAACATCTCATCTACGCTCGCATAGCGTCCCGCTATGTTGAATTCTTCGCCTGCGGCATTTCGTGCTGCCTCGATCGGGTCACAAACAGCGACCATCTCTACATCATCAAATTCTTGAAGAACTCGCACATGTCCAAGCCCCCGTCCACCACAACCAATTAAAGCAACCTGTAATTCTGACATGAATTTTTCCCCCATATTGCACTACAGTTGACCTATCTGTTGTACAGATGACAACGAGTGAAAGGATTTTAGTTCAGTAATGAACTAATGAATTATTTAGAGAACACAGCAGCAGCCCAATAAAACGGGTGGTTCCTTTCCTGTTTACGGTTGAAGTTGCCGTAGGTGCTGTTCCGCATCTGCTTTCCACTCGGCAGGCGGGTCCAGTCCGAGGAAGCTTTTCCATCGGCTAATTGCTTGCTGCTTTTTGCCGGTGTACTCATACATCAAGGCAAGGTTGTAGTTCGCCGTCAGATTCTTTGGGTCTAACTGAATCGCCATTTCAAAATGCTCTGTCGCTGCGCCAAGACGATCCAGATAGTAGAGCGTGCTTGCATAGTTAATCAGCGTTGCGACATGGTGCGGTTGTAACTCTAAGGCTTTCTCCAACACTTCTACAGCACGCCCATAGTCGGTGCTATAACTGCTGTAAAGATCGCCGAGCCGCTGATAGGTGGCGACAGACTCTGGGTTGATTTCAAGCTCCTTTTCAAAATAGGCGATCGCTTTCTCGTGCTCGTCTTCCGATTCCGCTATTAGTCCAAGATTAAGATAGATGCCTGCATACACTTTATTGAACTCAAGCGTTTTCAAAAATATCTCTTTGGCCTCCTGATGCTGATCCAGATCCATATAAGTCATGCCGAGGTAGTAGTACGCCTCGGAATTGTTCGGTTCAAGCGTTATTACCCGTTTGAAATCTTGCGCAATCTGGCCGTGTCGGTAGAGCGTGTCACCGATATGTTTGTAGCGGCGTGTGATTAACCCGCGATAGAGGTAGGGTGCGGCATAGTCGTCTTTTAGACTGATGGTCTGATTATATTCCTCGACCGCCATTGCCGCATAGGCATCATAATCATCCAAAGTCTCAGCATAACGGTCCAGCAGACGCGCATAGCGGAAGTGCCAATCGTAATGTCTGTCGTCGTATTGGTTCGCGAGTCCGAAGTGCTTGATAGCCTTTTCGATCTCCTCGCGTTCCTCAAAAATTGCTCCCAAGGCGTACTGTGCCTGCGGATGGTTCGGTTCGAGTTCCAGACCCGGCTCGTACACGCGGATGGCGTTATCTCTATCACCTCGCCGCAGATATAACCGTCCAAGGTGAAGGAACGAGTCAGGTCGCGAGGGATCGAGTGTGATTATCGTTTCGTGCTGCGCGATGGCACCATCTGTATCCCCTTGCGTTTCATACAAGGACGCAATTTGGATGTGCGCATCGAGGTGATTCGGATCGAGATCAACGGTTGCCAAGAAAGCATTGAGAGCGTCCCCGGGGCGTTCCAATTCAAGGTGTGAAAGACCGGAAAGATAGTACGCTTCAATATTCGTTGGATCCAGTGCGGTTAAGCGGGTCAGCATTATCAGCGCGTTCTGGGTATCACTCTGATCTAAATAAATCTGTGTCGACCGCGTCAGGGCATCCGTACGGTTCGGATCAAGCTCAAGGGTTCGCAGATAAAAGCGCAAAGCCTCTACTCTATCCTCGGATGCTTCGTAACTGCGCGCAAGCAGGTATGTCGCTTCAATATCCTCCGGATAGATGAGAATAAATTTGTTGAACGGCTCAATTGCGAGATCATATTGCTCGGCGTCGAAAGCGGATCTGCCCTGATTGAAGAAATAGCGCTCCAGGTCTGGATCCATCCCAATTGCCCGCAAATAGGACGTTCTTGCCTTCTCATAATACTCCTGTAGATAGTAAGCGTCCCCTAAAAACCTATAAGTATCCAGCAGGTGCTCCGGTGAAAATTCGACATCGGCGCGGGTTTCATCTGAGCCAAGCAACGTTATGACTCTTTCGTAAGACTGGATAGCATCGGCCAAGTTGCCTGCGTCAGCCCGTATTTGAGCGTAGTAGAACGACGCACGTGGGTCGTCGGGGAGGACAGCCAGAAACCGGGTAACGATGGACCCCGCTTCATCTCTCCCCATCAATCCAGCATGATAGGGAGCGAGTTGTTCCATGAAGTAGTTTTTGAGCGAGGTGTCTGCTTCGATCGCCTCCCTATAGCGTGCAACCGCGAGGTCTACCTGCTCGGTGACGTAATAGAGTTCGCCGAGTTGGAGGAGTGCGGCGGTGTGGGTCGGGTCAATGCTCTCAATTATGTGTCTAAATATATCTATTGCCCCCTCTTGGTTGCCTTCTTGAGCGAAAATGGCTGCCAATTCATACAGGTCCTCTGCTGTATAAGATTGGTATTGCTTGCCCGTTTCATATGCTCCCCATGCGTGATCAAAGAATCCCTCCTTTGCGAGAACCTGCCCCAATTTGAAATGGGCATCCGCAAATTTAGGATTACGATGAATTGCTTCCTCAAACGCTTCCCGGGCAGCGTTGTCATTCCCCTGTTTGAAATGTGCCAACCCGATTCCGTAGTAGGGACGTGCCCATTTTGAGTTTATTTTCTGAACCGTCTGAAAGGATTCAAGCGCAGCTTCGGGGTTATCCTGTTGGAGGTAGATTTCACCCAGCCGATAGTGCGCGGGGAAATACTCGGGATTCAATTTCAAGCACGCCTTCATTTCTCGGGCTGCCAGTGCCAACTTACCCTGTTCTTGATAGATCGCACCAAGGCTGAAATACGCCTGCGATAGAGCTGGAGCAAGCAAGAGTGCTTGCTGAAATTCGTGTGCAGCCTTTTCAAATAAGACCGCGGTCTGCTTCAGATCTATTCTACCTTGTATGGCGTAAGCGTAACCTAAACCGTAATGCAAACCTGCATTGAGGTGTTCTGAGGCTGCGTCAGCTTCGTAAAGGGAGACGAGGATTTCAAGATTGCCTTCCTCTTTCCACTTGTTAACTAAGTCACGATGTTTTTGGACCTGTTTCTCAGGTTTCTTCTCTCTGAGAACCTTGCGGTAATCTTTTTCAACCGCTTTACGCTGTTCTTCGTTCCCCACTGTAGTCGTAGGTGTTACGATTAAAGGTATCACGATCAGTAGTAGGTATCGAAATAGCGTTGCTTGTAATGAATTCATCTTTCCTACCCTTTCTTATCGCAACAATCTAATCGAACAAAACCGCTATCCGATTTTGCGCCGGTTCAGAGACATCGTAACCGCTAACTTCATCGCTGCCTTCATACTGCTGGGATCTGCCTGATTTTTTCCCGCAATGTCGAATGCCGTGCCATGGTCGACAGATGTCCTAACGATGGGAAGCCCCAGCGAAACGTTGATGGTGTTTTCAAAGTCAAGCAGCTTCATGGGTACATGACCTTGATCATGATACATCGCCACCACGAGGTCATACCGACCCCTAACCGCCTGTATAAAAATTGTGTCGGCGGGGAATGGTCCTTCGCACATCATCCCCATTTCTTGAGCGGATCGGATAGCGGGAACGATGATGCTGAGATCTTCGCTTCCGAATAATCCATTTTCACCAGCGTGCGGGTTCAGGCCACACACAGCGATTCGCGGCTCGGCAAAACCAAGAGACTGGAGCGCTTCATGACCGAGTTGAATAGTGCGCAGAATTCTGGGAGTGTGTAGCTCACAAGCACTCCGCAAGGAGCAGTGGGTGGAGACGTGGATAACCCGTAGGCGGTCATTGACAAGCAACATGCGTGACTCTGTTGCTTCGGACAACTCTGCGATAAATTCTGTATGTCCCGTGAATTTCCGTCCGCTTAAAGACACCGCTTCTTTATTCAAAGGGGCAGTTACCATGGCGTCCGCCTGACCGTCAAGGCAGAGTTGGGTCGCTGCGCGAACATATTCAAGAGCCGCGCTGCCGCAAGCTGCACTGAGTTTGCCGATCGCGAACTGGGAAGGTTCAATTTGGTGTACGTCTATTAAGGATAGCTGCGCCACGCTATGACCAGACCGCTGTGGGGAATTCCCATCTCGAATGACCCAATCCGGTCGCTTCAAACCGATCTGTGCACCAGTCATCTCCAGAATGGCTGCATCGCCGATGACCGCCCAGCGGGCAGTGTTTAGCAACTCCTGATCTGCCAGTGCTTTAAGGACAACCTCGGGACCGATACCGGCTGGATCGCCAGTACTGATTGCAACTGTTGGTAATGCGTCGTTTCCCATATTAGAGGGATCTCCCTCTCAGTTCTTACCTTGTTAGTACCAGCGTGTTTTATCAACTACATTGATCAACGGTTCTCCGGCGACGAAACGCTTGAGATTCTCACAGAAGAGTTCAAAAACACGATTAGGTGCTTTCGGAGATTGGCCCGCGTGATGCGGCGTGATGATGACATTTTCCATCTCCCATAGCGCGCTCTCCTGCGGAAGCGGTTCCGGCTCCAAAGCATCAAGTCCCGCTCCGGCGAGTTCGTTGGCTTGCAGTGCATCAACCAGCGCGTCTTGGTCAACAATTTTACCCCTTGCAATGTTAATAAGGAATGCCGTTGACTTCATCGCCCGAAATTCAGCTGCGCCCATGATGCCTTCCGTTTCGACTGTTAGTGGGCAGCAGATCGCAACCCAATCCGATTGACTTAGCATGTCGTGCAGCTTATCGGTTTTCCAGAGGGACTCAACGTAATCCGGTTTGTGCGTCGCCGTCGGATCCACCGCAAGGATGCGCATGTCAAAAGCGGCTGCCCGTTTGGCGACCTCTAATCCGATGCTGCCGAGACCGAGGATCCCGATCGTTTCGCCTGCAATTTCAAGCACTGGCATATTTGCGCGACTCTCCCACACCTTCTCCATCTGCCGCTTAATCGTGATATTTAGCGTTCGTGTGAAAGCAAGGATAAGCGCCATGACATGCTCGGAGATGTTTACGGCTGTTGTGCCGCGTGCATTTGCAAGGACGATATCACTGTTAATCAACTCAGGAAATCTAAGCCCTTCAACACCGACACTTCCGGTTTGAATCCAGCGGAGTTTTTTGGCACGCCGAATAAGTTCTGGGGTTGCCCCACCAAAAATAGCATCCGCCTCCTCGATCTCGCGTTGTAACTCCTCGTCCGTTGCCGGTGTCACGAATTCGGCGTCAGGTGCGATTGCGCGGGCGGCTGCCAGTTGTTCTTCGCTAAAGCCAGAGGTGATAATTTTCATAGCCTGTTCCTCTCTTTTCTGTATGTTAAAATCCTGTTATTCCCGATATGCCCAGTTCATGCTCTCATGCTTAACACGGTGCACCACACCGTTTTATCGCTTCGGGGACGTTATTCAGTACATCTCCCGCCATTAGTCCGTGCAATCCGATCTTTTTAGCAATGAGGTCTGCCGCTAATCCGTGGAGATAGACGCCCAACACGGCAGCATCGAAGGCGGAGATTTTTTGTGCCATCAGTCCTGCGATAAGCCCTGTTAGCACATCCCCCATTCCACCAGTTGCCATACCGGCGTTGCCAGTGGAATTAATCCACACCTCTCCGTCCTCACGTGCCACAACTGTTGGTGCCCCTTTGAGGACAAGTGTAACGTTGTGGTCTTGCGCGAATCGTTGAGCAAGACCTATCCTATCCCGTTCCAGTGCTTTGATCGTTCCACCAAGCAGTCTCGCCATTTCACCCGGATGGGGCGTAAGTACCGTTTGCGGCGATAGCGAGGAAAGGACATCCGTCGATTTCGCAAGCGCGTTTATACCATCCGCATCGATGACGGTTGGGGTATCGCTTTCGCGGATCACACTGTGAACGAGTGAAACAGTTTCCGGGTGCTGTGAAAGCCCAGGACCAATCGCGAGCACTGATTTGGTACGCTCGATGGCTTCAATGATATCTATCTTTGCTTCCGACGCCAAAGATCCTTCGGCTGTTTCAGGCAGCGGAAGCGTCATCACTTCGGTAAGTTTCACCTCTAAAATCGGGTTGAGGTTTTTCGGGGTGCCCAGTGTCACTAAGCCCGCGCCAGCGCGCAATGCCCCCGCACTCGTCAAGGCTGCGGCGCCGGTCATACCCACCGAGCCAGCGACGACAAATACGCGACCATAGGTGCCTTTGTGCGAATGGGTTGGGCGTGGCGGCAGAATTCGCGCCGCGTCAGACGGTCGAGTCCAGTTTATCTGAATATCTTGTGCATCAATGACACTCGGTGGGAAGCCGATGTCGACGACGTCAAGCTGGCCCGTGAGGGCTGCCCCCGGATGAATAAGGTTCCCTCGTTTAGGAAGTCCTATGGTCACGGTGTGGCTTGCTTGGACGCATGCCCCTTCCGCTATCCCGGTATCCGCCGATAGTCCGGAGGGGAGATCGATGCCAACTACCGGTTTCCCGCTTCGATTGATACACGCAATGACGTCCCCAATGAAGCCATGCACGCCACCTCTTAACCCGGTGCCGAAAATAGAATCTACGATTAGATCAGATGATGCAAGCTGGCTTTTCAACCCCTTTAATTCGCCGTCCGACAGGACCGGTGTGATAGGCAATGCCAACCTCTGTGCGATCTGCAGGTTCGTCAGCGCATCGCCAGCGAAGCTCTCTGGAGGCGAAACGAGAAAAATCTGAATTGGTTGACCCGCGTGTGCGAGTTGTCTTGCAACAACCAATCCATCGCCACCGTTGTTTCCTTTGCCCACAACAATCCCGACACGTTGGCATTCAGGAAAGTGTTCACGAAGGATTCGGACAACCTCACTCCCCGCATGTTCCATTAGCACGGCACCCGGGATGCCAATCTGCTCAATGGTCTGCTGATCGATTTGGCGCATCTCTTGTGCGGTGACAACTTTCATCGTTTCTTCTCATTTCCACGCAAGTGCAAGTACATCCATCGACACAGCAACAAGCCAGTGGACTGCTGCGCCGTAGATAAAAGACCGTGTTTCCAGAGCGAGGACCCCAAGCACAATTCCCGTCACGATTGACCCCACTGCTTCCGTAAAGGGTTTGGTTGTGTGCTTAAGGACGAACGGAATATTTTGGATCAGAATGCTGTGATTTCCAAACCGTTTCTCCAATCCGAAAAGCATAAAACCCCGAAAGAAGAACTCCCAGCAGAACATGTAAACGCCATAGGAAAGTTCGTACGCGATAAACACCTTCCAACTGGTGCCGGCGGCGTCGGAGAGCGGATATTTCTGCTGGAAAGAGGGTAGAAACTGTAAAGCCAAAGCAATCAGTGGTAGCATGAGCAGCCAGCCACCGAGGACAAACCCCCAACCCAACCTACCTCCAGTCAAACGGAAACCGTAATCGCGGATTCTGTCCTTTATGCCCAACTTGATTACAAGGACCGGTAAAAGTAACAGTGTTACCGCGGGCATCCAGAACCAGTAGAAGTATTTAAGAATCCCCCTGAGTGGATGCTCAAGGAAGAACCTCCCAAAGAGCTGTGTGAAGACCCTTCTGCGTCCAATGAAATGGTACAGCGTCAGCAACACAGGCGTACTGAGTAAGACGATAGCTGAGCGCCGGTCCCAGCCATGTAAGTATTTTTCCCCTTTTTCTTTTATCCAAGGGTTCACAGGTTGTCCTCATTTCCTCCCATCTTGACTCCCCGTCGTTAGTATAGCATATCTCTCAAGGGCTTTCAACAGGGTATTTGGCGCTTTTCGCATAATGGCAGGTGCCTCCAGCCTGTCATATTCCAATTGATTACCTTTCCGTAGTGTGATATACTGAATCTCGTCCGGTTCTTATCCTTTCCACCGCCGATAGGCGGAACTCACAGGAGTCAACTTGATGACCAGAAAAGTGTGCATCGCTGTCGGGCTTGCAACGCTTATCTGTCTGACCTGCTTGCCATGTTTGGCTTACGCCCACGATGCTTTTTTTCCACATCACCGCGACGACCTCCGCAAGGATGAAATGCGCCTAACTGTAGTCTTCATTACGGCTGGCTTTGTCATCGTATTAGGTGCTATCTTTTATGTGGTATTACGTGGTGAAACAGAGGAGAGCCAGCGGACGCGTGAATCGGAAGAGGATCGCTTGGAAGGAGCAGCAAATGAGGCTGCCCATGTTGGACGCGCGACGATTCTTGAGGGCGGAACCCCTGAGGCCACAATCCACGCCGCTTTGGCAGCTTACGCGGAGCGCGTTGAAGCCGACTGGAACCCAACCTCCGTACTGGTAGAGGGGAATGCTATCCGCTGCCAGATTGGAGGAGATGTGGTCGTAATCAGGATTTTTGAACAGGCAGATACAAAAAAAATCGAGGTCAAAGCCTCTCGTGAAAATGTAACTACAGGATCTGTCTTGGAGGTGGTTGCGGACAGATGACGTATCGTTCCTCACACGAGGGGATAGCAGGATGGTTGATATGAACAGTTGATGGGGTGGGCAAATGAACATCGGCAAACTACTGACAAAATCCGCTCGAACTTTCCCCAAGAATCTCGCAATGGCATACGGCTCACGGGAACTGACCTATGCGGAGTTTAATGTGCGAGTCAATCGGTTGGCAAATGGACTTCGCAGACTTGGCGTCCAACTGGGGGATAACGTGGCGGTGTTGATGTATAATTGTCCCGAAATGTTGGAGGCGATGTTTGCCTGTTTCAAGGCGGGTTGTGGTACTATACCCATTAATTTTCGCTTACACCCCAGAGAGTTTGCCTTCATCATCAACCATTCTGAAGCAAGGGTGGCGATTATTTCGTCCGAATTCAACGAAGCGATTATCGACATCCGGAACGACCTAAAACAGGTGGCTCATATTATAACCTTATCTGAGGCGCGGGACCCGTTTTTGGATTATGAAGGTGTGCTATCTGGTGAAGCAGATCAGTTTGAGGAGGCGGAGGTTGTACCCGATGACGTGGCGTGGCTATTTTATACCTCAGGGACGACAGGGCAGCCCAAAGGTGCGATGTTGACACATCGTAACTTGCTCGGCATGACGATGAACTTCTACGCGGATATGTGTCCAGGATTTGGTCCCAACGATGTCGCTCTCCACGCTGCTCCCTTATCACACGGAAGCGGATGCTATGCGTTGCCTAACATCGGTAAGGCGGCAGCGAACGTTATTTTAGAGGCAAAATCCTTTGACCCGGAACAGGTGTTGAAAGCGATTGAAACGTACCGTGTGACAAACATGTTCGCCGCGCCAACCATGATTAAGCTGCTGGTAGATAGTCCAGCGGTAGACCGATACGACCACAGTTCCCTCAAAGCGTTGAATTACGGTGGCGCGCCGATGTTAGTCGATGATCTGATCCAAGCGATGGAAAAGCTGGGTCCCTGTCTTGTCCAACTGTACGGTCAGGCGGAATCTCCCATGACCATCACCTATCTATCCCACGATGACCACCGGCTCCATGGAGATACGGATCAGATGAAACGATTGGCGTCGGCGGGAATTCCACGCACCGATGTTGAGATGAGAATTGTGGATGCCGACGATAACGAACTTCCGCCTGGGGAGATGGGAGAGATCGTCACACGCTCAGATCTGGTGATGAAAGGATATTGGCGAGATCCCGAAGCCACCGCCGAAACTTTGCGGAATGGATGGCTGCATACGGGGGACATGGGTTACATTGATGAGTCCGGCTACCTTTTTCTGATGGATCGCTCGAAAGACCTGATTATCAGTGGAGGAGAAAACGTATATCCCCGTGAAATCGAGGAAGTTATTGTCCAACATCCCGCGGTTCGAGAGGTTGCCGTTATCGGTGTACCGGATCCAGTGTGGGGTGAGTCAATTAAAGCGGTTGTTTCACTTGTGTCAGAGCGCACGGTAACAGAAGCGAAACTAATCGACTTCTGCACAAACCATATTGCGCGTTACAAACGACCGAAATCGGTCGATTTTGTGGAAGAACTGCCCAAGAATAACTACGGAAAAATCCTCAAGCGGGAGTTAAGGGCAAAGTATTGGGAAGGGAAAGCGAGCCAAGTAATATAAAAACGTAAAAAGGGGATCAACATGAATAAGAAGCGGAAGTTGAGTCGTGGTGTCGCCGTGGTCGGCGCAGGCATGTCGAAGTTCGACATGTTCAAGGATCGGGATTCCAAGGATCTGTTTGCCGAAGCCTTCGTCGAAATGCAGTCCTCTGTAGATAAAGGACTCGATCCAGGGGACATTGACGCTCTCTACATCGGCAATTTCACAAACGACTTTTTCGTCCATCAGTCACACTGGGGTCCAATCCTCGCGGACGCCCTTGGACTGGCTCCCAGACCGGCAACGCGGATTGAGGGGGCTTGCGCTTCAAGCGCGCTTGCTTTTCGTGAAGGAGTTTTTGCCATTGCCTCTGGTTTCTACGATGCGGTCTTGGTCGGCGGGGTCGAGGATATGTCAAAGCGCAGCGTTGAGGAGGTTGCCGAGGGCTTGGCTCTGGCGGCAATCCCGGACGAGCGGAATGCTGGGTTCACTTTTCCAGGGATTTTTGGCGCAATCGCGACCGCGTACTTTGAGAGATATGGTGCATCTCGCGAGGACTTGATGAACATTACTATAAAGAGTCACGATAATGCACCACTAAACCCGAAAGCACAGTACCAAGCGACGATTTGTGATGTTATGCGATCCAAGATCAAACGTGCGAAAGAGAAGGGCGGCGCAGTACCAGATTGGAGTGATGAGAAGGATTTCCTCCGTGACCCAATCGCCAATCCACCGATTGCTTGGCCCATGCACCTCTTCGATTGTTGTCCAATCAGCGATGGTGCAGCCTGTATTCTCTTAGTGGGGGAGGAGATTGCCAAGCACTTTACTGATGAGCCGATCCATGTCGCTGGTATTGGCCAGGCGAGTGGGCGAGGGCTGAGTGCCGCGGATGATCTAACGTACTTTGAAGCGACGCGATACGCCGCTAAAGAAGCGTACGAAATGTCAGGATTTACGCCCGCAGATATTCAATTTGCAGAGGTGCATGACTGCTTCTCGATTGTGGAACTCCTCCATATCGAAGACCTCGGATTTTTTGAGCCTGGCGAGAGTTACAAAGCGGTCGCGGACGGTTTAACAAGGTTAGATGGTTCCAAACCGATCAACACGTCAGGAGGGCTCAAGTGTAAAGGGCACCCGGTCGGGGCAACGGGCGCCGCGCAACTAATCGAGGTTTGGGAGCAGCTGAGAAATAAGGCGGGCGACAGAGGTGTCCCGATCAAAGACCTACGGGTCGGCGCAGCTCACAACTTAGGTGGTACGGGCGGCACCTGCACGTTTACCATTCTCGAAAGGAGATAACCGTGGCGGAGACCCCTATAAGTGATTATCAGTTTGAGCAGTTCCTACAGGATAGGAAGTTGATGGGTGTCCGATGCACGGAGTGTAAGACACTCTTTGTACCGCCGCGGGTTATCTGTATGAGATGCCATAGTTCGGACATGGAATGGGTAGAGATGAAGGGAGAGGGCAGACTTGTCGCTTTTACCTGCATCGCAATCGGAACCCCTGCGATGATCGAGGAAGGATATAACCGGAACAACCCATACTGTTCCGGTGCGGTCGAGTTGGTAGAGGGACCACGGGTGGTTGGCCGAATTGAGGGCGTTGACACGCGGAACCCTGAAACAATAAAGGTGGGAATACCAATGAAAGCCGCCTTTTTGCAGCAAGGTGTTGATGAAGACCGGAAGACCGTCTTGGGGTTTATGCCAACTGATGAAAGTCGCGAGTAGTGAGATATCTTGCGCTATCACCCTCCACCATTCTCGTTGGCGGGGCGTCTTGTCGCGTCCAGTACCACTACAGCCTGTAGGTGGGCTGGCCCGCCCCGCTGATATGGGCAAGACCCCGTTCCACGGGGATTGAATGTCGATGTGCAGAAACAGTTCGCCAAGTAGGGAACACAGATCTATGTCTTTACCACACGGGAAGGTAAATCGCTGTGGGGCTATTTCGTCGATTTTTTTCATGTTTCACATTGTCTTCTACCTATTCCTTTCCCCATTCGTGGTCGGCGTTTCCGCGCAACCCCCTCTTACCTCTTTTGATAACACCGAAAATCCCTACCTGATTCGTCAGATTACCTTTGAGGGGGTCGAGAATCTCGATCCGAAGCAGCTATCTAAGCTGATCGGCATTGAAGCAGGACAACCCTACTTGCCTGCGGAAATAATTTCTGGGCTTGAGCGGGTGTTGGAAAAATATCGTGAGACCGGATTCGCATTTGCATCAATCGAACCCGAAGTCATAACAGAGTCTCCCGATCAGGTGCTGATTCGCTTCCACATTCACGAAGGGATACGAATACGGACAGGCGAAATTGTGGTTGAAGGGAACCATCTGCTGTCGACAGGGGATCTCCGTCGCGCTCTTGGTCTGCGGGAAGGGACCTTCTTTAACCAAACCGCCTTTGAGAAGGGAATTGACAAGATTCTCACCCTGTACAGCGAGCGCGGTTATCCGAAAGCCGAAATTGAGCCGGTTGACTTCCATTTGTCAGAGGAACAGGGAAAGGTTGACCTGCGCCTGCGAATTCAGGAGGGGAATCAGGTTCGGATCGGATCGGTGAAATTGACCGGTCTAAAAAAAACAAAGCCCCAGGTCGTCCTCCGTGAGTTGCCGGTGCAAGCGGGGGATGTTTTTGACCAGCGCAAAATCGATCAGAGTTTCCACCGTTTGGTGAATCTTGGTTACTTTTACGAGGTCAGTCCCTCACTGCTTGAAGAAGGGCATGCACCAGAGGAGATCATCTTTAATGCGAAGGTGACGGAGGCGCGCACTGGCAGGTTCAGCGGTGTCATCGGTTACGCTCCGCCAACTTCAGAGCTTGAGGATGTCCCGCAATTAACTGGTGTCATTGAGGCAAAAGAGACCAATATTTTAGGGACAGGACGGAAGGCAAGCTTCCTGTGGAAATCCGGTTTGCTGCGGGCGTTAAGGATAGGCTACGTTGAACCGTGGACGTTTGGAAAGCCAATCGAAATCGGAGTCGAATATTCCCAGTTGAAACAGAGAAACCAATTTACCGATGCTGAGTCAAATGAAAATGCTGCCTCCCTGACTGCTGCCGCCCGCATCCGACGCTTATATGAAGGTTCGCTGGGGTTCTCCTATAAACGGATCGGTCTTCCCACAGGTGATGCCTCCCTTCCTACCCTCGCCCTACCCAGCCATTCGCAGATAATGGATGTGCCAAACCCAGAATTACAGAGCGGCGCGAAGTACGGTGTGACATTGGGACTGACCCGCGATAGCAGGGATTACTTTCTGAATCCAACCCGTGGACGGCTCGACCATGTGGCATTTGAATTTTCGCGTGGGGATTTCAAAATGCGTAAGCTGTGGGTGGACCTGCAAGGTTACCTCTCGACATGGCGTCGGCAGGTGATTTCCATCGGTTTGCACGGTGCGATGGCATGGGGCAACAACATCCCGCCGACAGAGCTCTTTTATCTCGGCGGGGCGAATACCTTGCGCGGTTACGACGAAGATTGGTTTTTTGGACCTCGCCGCGTCTATGCCAACCTTGAATACCGATTCTTGGTCGGGCGCACCTCACAATTTTTCGTGTTCACTGATGTGGGAACGGTGACCCAAGTAGATCAGCCTACCGTCTTCGATCCGCTCCGCGTGGGATACGGATTCGGCATGCGTCTTGAATCAAAGGGTGGGCTACTACGGATGGATTACGGACTTGCCGAAGGACGTTCTGCTTTGGAGGGTAAAATTCATGTCAATCTCGGAACATCATTCTAAGGGATCCAACCAGCAGTTCAATCTCGATCAGATTCGACGTATCCTGATTCTCCGTATGGCAACGGTCGGTGAGACGATACTGACAGCGCCAGTCATTCGAGCATTGCGGGAACGTTTTCCGGACGCATATATCGCTTACATGGTTAATCCCGGGCGTGAGGAGCTCGTATCCGAAAACCCAAATCTTAACGAGGTAATCACTTACAGGACGTCGATTCCGAGTCTGATTTATGAAATGGTGAAAAGGTCATTTGACATGGTGGTGGTCCTCCAACCGACGTTTCGCCTTGTCGTGCACACATTTCTTGCCCGTATCCCATTTCGGATCGGGTTCGAGACTAACTCCGGGAAGGGGTGCTTATTGCACGCTGCCGTTCCCAATAGCATTGAACAGCATGAAATCGAAAGATACCTTGACGTTGTGCGCGGCATTGGGATCGAGCCAGATAGCCACGAACCAGAGATGTTTGTTAACGCAGCAGCACAAACGTGGGCGAACGATTTTCTCGTGGCGGGTGGTGTTCCTTCGGATCGACTCCTAATTGGGTTGAATCCTGGATCGTCGTCTCTTTCTCGTCGCTGGTCGAGAGACGGATTTGTGGAGGTGGGGGACCGACTCCATCAGCAGCACAATGCCCAGATTCTTATCACCGCTGGTGATGCGGAGGGGAGATTGCCTCATGATATTGCGCGCCGGATGTCATGTGCCCCCATTATCGTTACAGGGGTGACACCGATGCAACTCGGCGCAATCATCCAAAAATGTCACCTCTATATCAGCAACGATACCGGTCCAATGCACATAAGCACCGCGCTCAAAACCCCAACTATCGGGTTATTCGGTGCCTCGAACCCGCGCCAGTGGGGTCCAAATTGGCATCCGCACACAATAATCGCTCGAGATAGCATGGAGGAGATTGGCGTCGAGGATGTTTTAGAAGCGACGGATCTGTCGTTATCCCGTCTCAGTGTCGAAGCGCAGTAAAAACAGGAGTTCAGAGGCAATGGATCTCAAGGGTTCAAGACGTGATGCCTTATCTTCTGCAGTTCAAGTTTCATGCTACTCTCTCATTGGGCTGTTCCTTGCTGTATCCCCCGTCTTTCCCGCAGCGTTCCCTTTCGAGGAGGCGCGTCCACTCTATGTGGGAGCAAGAGCCTTGGGCATGGGCAATGCGTTCACTGCCGTCGCTGATGATGCCACAGCGGGGTTCTGGAACCCAGCGGGATTGATTCAATGGCAGGGAGTAAAACTTTTTGGCGTTAATAAGTTCTACAATCGATCGGATTACGGTTTTGATCCGAAAGGGATTGCCTATGCCTATCGTGGGTTTGGTTTTGCTTGGGGTAACAAGATCGCACTTGGGGTGGAGTCTGGGACCCCCGATTATAATTACTATTCATTCGCTCGAAAAGTCCATTCGCATGTCTCAATTGGCGGGAACCTAAAATTCAAACGCAAGCATCCAAGCGATCATTACCAATTTTTCGGGCACTCTCCATCCTACGATTTTGCCCTGCTTGTTAAACCCCGTTCTAATCTCAGATTTGGCCTTCTTGCGGGACACCTACCGCGCGAGCGTGGGATTAGTTGGGTGACGTTCGGTAGTGCATATCGGTGGGAGAGCCTGTTGTTCGCAATTGATTTCGTGGTGCCGCGAGGTGCCCCAAATGAAACGGGGCTTTACTATGGGATCGAGTGGCAACTCTACCGCTCCTTCCGTGTGCGGAGTGGGCGCTCGGATCAGTGGTGGACGCTCGGATTAGGTTTCGATTGGCGTTGGGTACGAATCGACTATGCCCGTATCTTTGAACCCGATTTCGCCTCGGATTTTATCTCCGCGGAGTTAAAGTTTTGAGGGAGAGATTTCCCAAAGGATTGCCGATATTGTAGGTCGATTTTCCAAAATCGACATGCTTGCTAGTACACATCGAGGGGACATTTGATGCTCCTGTAGGAGGGATCTCCGAATCCCGACTCAGACAGAGAAAACCGAAAAATAGATAGTCCTACGCATCATTTACAGATTTCCAATTTTCCCCAAGGAGTTTACCATGGAAACGCTAAAAATAGCCGTAGTCGGAACGGGAGGCAGAGCGAGAGCACATCTGAATACCATTCCGAAGCTCGAGTCAATCTATCAATTGGTTGGTGTTTGCGATATTGACAGAGGACGAGCCGCAGAGACCGCTCAACAGTTGTCAATTTCTGGCTATACGGACATTGAGACGCTGATTGAGGAGCAGTCCCCGGACGTAATCCTAATCACGGTGCCTCCGGACGGACACCATGTCATCACGGAGATTGCCGCATCACGCGGCAACCATGTCATTACCGAGACACCGATTTCGACAACCCTTCCCTGTGCGGATCGGATGATCGATGCCGCGGAGCGATATGGCGTCAAGTTGGAGGTAGCCGAAAATGTTTGGCGTTGGCCCCATGAACGGCTCAAACGGAAGATTGTTGATGCGGGGTTGATTGGCGAAATCACCCACGCACATCTCTGGTATACTTCCGGCTCGTATCACGGCATAAATGCGATCCGAACGCTTGTGGGTAGTGAAGCCGTGCGAGTCGTTGGACACGCCAAGCAGATCGGCGGTACCTCGTGGGAGGTCGGTGTGGTCGAATTTGAGAACGGCGTTTCTCTCGTCTATGAGCTGCCAACGCGACGACGCGGTAACTATTGGGAAATCGATGGAACAGAGGGTGCGATCGTCGGCAATGAATTGGTGCTCTACCAAGAAGGCGGGACAGAGAGCTATCCAATCCACACCGTCACGACGGAGATAGATGGTGTGGATGTTGTCGATCACGCTCGCGTAGACACCGATCCACCGGTAATCTGGGAAAATCCGATTAAGGCGTTCGGACTCGGAGATTCAGATGATGTCGCGCGGGGTGCGGAACTACACAGTATCTACCGAGCAATTGTTGAAGGAGTTGAACCGGAGTATGGTCCGGTCAATGGCCGCACGGACCAAGAGATCCTCATTGCGATCCGTGAATCTGCGCGGAGCGGCGGGAAACCCATTGATCTGCCGTTGACTGAAATCACCGGGCACGAAGAGGATCTGCACCGGGAATACCGCGAAAGATACGGCGTTGACCCGTTTGACCCTATTGAGAAGCAAAAAAGTATTCTATTCCCACAACGCGGCGTTGTGTGGGCAGCGAGACGATAGAGAAAGGAGCGCACCATGAGTTGGCGGGTTGTAGACCGTATGACCATATATCACGAACCGGGTATGTACGCGCTAAGTCCCACCGTGACGCGCACCCCCGGCGGCAGTCTGTTAGTGACGTTCCAGAGGGCAACGCATCTGGGATATTCCCATCATGAACACCCGCTATTCAATGTGCAGGCTTGTCGATCTGAGGATGAAGGGAGCACGTGGAGCGGACCACACCTTGTCGCTGTCGATCCCCGTGGCGGGGTCATGGACCGCGGTGTACACACCCTTCCGGACGGAACTGTTTTCTTGCACTCATCCTGCACCGAGCTGGTGCCGGCGGAGGATGCGGTAGAACATGGCGGGAGTTGGGTCGTACAACACGGTAAGCCTTTTTGGGTGCGGTCCCGTGACGATGGACATACCTGGAGTGCTCCCAAACGTTTTCCGCCTCTGCCTGACGCGGTTTGGGGGCACCCCGCACAGCACTCAGGGGTCAGTCGGAGCGGCTTGTTGGTAATGCCGGACGGACGGTTACTCATGCCGAGCAAGGCGACCGATCTCACCACCGGCGAGTTCCGTTATTTTGGCATGATGCGGGTATCGAAGGACATGGGTGAGACGTGGGAATATGGCGGACGGATCGCGGAAGATCCGGTTGCCCATTTCAGCGAACCGACAATCCACCGGACACCGACTGGTCGCATCTTAGTGCTCTTTCGTTGTCATCCGGGACGATTGGGACCCGAAATCGTTCGGGATCAGGGATTTGAAGGTCCCTTCATAGACGATCCGGCGTTCGTCGGTCGTCTCCTCGTGTTAGTCTATTCTGATGACGACGGAGAGACATGGTCGCCGTGGCGTCCAACCATGGTTCATGGAAGTCCGGGACACATGCTGGGACTAAGGGATGGACGCATTTTCCTTACGGTAGGCACTCGGTGGGAAGGGCAGCGCGGCTGCGTTGGTAGGGTGTTAGACCCTGAAGGGAGCGATTTAGATACCGCCCCTGAGTTCGTGATAGAGGCCAACGGATTGAGTGCGGACTGCGGCTATCCTTGGTCGGTGGAACTCAACGATGGCCGGGTACTGGTTGCCTACTGGCACCATTATCCCGACAATCACCGGGGTATCGAAGGGGCAATTCTCGAAGAGGTTTAGTCGATTAGGGCTGCTTAACTCACCAATCAACGCGCAGTTTCGTCCAGCGGATACCGAAGGGACCGTCCTCTTGGCACCAATGCGTTGCCAGATACGTCCCATCCTGCAACCGAATCGCTGTTGGGAAACCGAACATAAAGCTATACAACTCCTCCACACCGGAATCTATATCCTCTGGTCGCTGTCGCGTCGTGCCTGCGTTATATAATATATCCTCGTAATGGAGAGTCCACGTTTCATCTGTAAACGTTACCAGACACATCACGATAGCCTGTTCTCCGTAGCGTCGATTATAGAGCACCAACAGACGGTCGTCGCCGAGCGGGATTGGGGTCATCGTCTGTCCTTGGATACCTGTCGAATGCGGCGGGCTCCATGTTACGCCACCATCATGCGATAGCGTGAAACTATCCGGCAGATCAACCACATCGCCTAAAGTCACAGTCCAGCAGACACCCATAACATAGTCCGGAGCGATCTCCGTAAACTTCTGTTCAAAGTAGCCGCGCTTCCCGTTGGGGTCTTGGAATGCTACAGTGTGTCGCCAAGTCCCCCCGCCATCGTCGGAGATCGCCAATAACACCTGCTCTCCTAAACGATCTTGAGACGGCAGGGTTGCTGCCGGTGCCAAGAGACGCCCAGAAGCAAGCGGCAGTACACCGTGCGAAATCTCCAAAGGGCAGTCTGTCGGCATCGGCACCACTTGTGGGGCTGACCAGGTATGCCCGCCGTCGGTGGATTGGCAGAACACCGGTTCGTTGCTGCCCTCACCGAATTTTTCGTCAGGTAGGCGATAGCTACGCGAACCGTAGGCGAAAACAGTCTCACCATCGTCGGAGCGTGAGAGTTTGAGCGCGCTGGTCGCGTCAGGATTTCTCGTTAGCGGCAAAATGGTGCCTTCCAGCGTCCAAGTTGCGCCGCCATCGGTAGATCGAGCCCAATCTGTGCCGCCGTGAACATTTGGTCCGCCGCCAACATTAAACGAACAGAGGATGTCGCCGTTAGGTAATTGTACTGCTTGAGGAAACGCCGAATCGCGTCTATCTATCCATCCTGTATCGAGAATTTCAATCGAGGGCATGGTCTACTCCTTTGTCGATCCAGTAATTCATGGGTGATATGTGTGAGGTCGCGACAGAAAACCAGGGATTTCTATTGAATGCTGAGGGGGTTCGGGGTTATACTTGCCACACCTGCTCGAATAGACGGAGCCAGTTGCCCCCCAAGATTTTCGTCATGTCTGCCTTGCTGTATCCACGTTTTAATAATTCACTCGCGAGATTCGGGAACTTATCGGGTGTCTCCATGCCTTGAGGGTGGATCAGCGGATCCGGATAGACGATCGGACGTTCTTGATATTTCGTTCCCTGTTGTGAAAAGATCCAATCGAAGAAAGCCTTGGACTGATCTTGGGTGTAGTCCGTGCCGATTCCGACATGGTCGATTCCCACACGCTGCACAAGGTCGTCAATGGCGTCTACATAGTCCGAGAGGGTTGCATCAAATGTGTTTTCAAAGAAAGCCGGAAACGCGTTCGCGCCGATGACGCCCCCCTTTGCCACAAGCCGTGATAGTGCTTCATCGGTTTTATTCCGCACATGGTTAACGAAGGCACGTGCATTGGCGTGGGTAATCGCTACCGGCTTTTCCGAGAGTTCGATCGCTTCAAGCGTTGTGCGGTCACCGACGTGGGATAGATCTATCAGGATGCCCAAACGGTTCATCTCCTTGATGACATCTACGCCGAAATTAGTTAGTCCTTCGTCTCTACGCTCATAGCACCCGTTACCGATTAAGTTCCGCTCATTATAGGTAATCTGAATAATACGCACGCCCAAAGCATGAAAAAGCTCAAGGCGAGACAGGTGATTCTCAATCGGGGAGGCGTTCTGCCAGCCCACGATAATGCCTACCTTACCTTCCTGTTTGGCTTGAAGGATGTCATCTGGTGTCTTAACAGGCATCAGAATATCGTTGTATTCTCTGAATCGCCGTAACCATGCTGCGATATTGTCCATCGCCTGCGGGTAGTTCTCCCACACGGCACTCGTCGCATTGATAGCTGTGATTCTGCTGGCGTGCAAGCTTTGATAGACGGCAGGGCTTTCCCAGTTGCTGACATTCAGCGCGTCTATTACAATTGCCTCATCATAAATACGTTTCGCGGTATCTTCCCCTGACATTTTTTTCTCCAATCGCTATTGTGACTGTGAAAGTCACCAAAGTTCTTTTGATTGGCTATTTTGGCACGACCCCATCCGAAAGTCAAGAAATAGTCTAAATCAGATTGAACCGAAGTGAAGAAACAACGTCCAAGACAATATCCATTGCTGAGAACGTCTACCCCCGATGCCTTAGCGGCGATGTTAATTTTAGCTTGATGTAGGAGGAACCCTATGGGTGCCAATGCGATGCAACTCTTGGAAGAATGTATTGAACGGTTGAAACAAGGTGGATTAACCGAGACCCATCTGCGTGATTTGGGTTCAGCCATAGCGACAGACAACGCCAAGCAGCAGCACTTGCTGTATTTGCAAACTGCAACCACCGCAGTGACTTCTGAGGTGATTGGGATGCTGATGGTCAAGGATGGAGCGGTCTCCGACGGTCCGTTTGATTATGCCGATTGGCCCTACAAAACCGTTCTGGATGCTATCAACGAAGGTTGGCGGGTAATCCGGTTCCCGGTTCAATTGCCGGTCGGACACACCCAAGACACACATATCACCTGTGAGTTCATTCTCGAAAAATGGGAGTAAACCAATGACACTTGAGATACAACGTGCAACAAGCGATGTAAAGCCAACAATGACGGATCAAGCGGTCCTTGACTTCTGTAAAACAGGCTTGCTTATGCTTGAAGGAGTAATCCCGGACGCAACCAACCGATGGGTGACCGAGTATTTGGACCAGGAAGGTGCCACCCCGAACGAATTAGTCAACGACAAGCGGTACATTGAGGAGGTGCTGCTGCATCCGGCGGTCGCAGGGGCAGCGCGGTCGCTGCTCGGAGAGAATTTCCAACTGCCGGACTGGATGGCAAACCATCGCCTCGTCGGACCGACCCCGGCGAAACAGTGGCATGTTGATGGCGGTTCTGGGTTTGAACGGTTGTGCAATCTGTTACAGGTTTTCTATATCCCGCAGTCGAACACGAAAGAGATGGGACCTACCCTATTTTTGCCGGGATCTCACATCGTGCCCATTGCGAGGGAGGAACTCGATCATTTCGGTCACTTGGCAAGTCAAGCGGCAACGGTTGCACCGGCGGGTTCGGTCTTTTTTACTGCCTATTCGATTTGGCACCGGCAATCCGAGAAGGTCGATCAGTCAACGCGCAACCTACTAAAATGGGAGTTCTGGCGCACAGTTCCACCCAAACGGGACTGGGTTGTGGATCAGGACTTCGATTTCGCCAATGCGGACTATTCTTATACCAACAGCTACCTGTGCGGTCCGACGCGGAAGTGGCAATCGGTATTGCGGGTGGCGGAGATGTTCTACTGGCTCTGTGGAAAGAAGGACGAATACCACGTTGTTGGTGGGTCCGGTTGGCCCTTTAGCGCTTCCGATCCGGGGAGATGGGCAACGTTGCAGTAAGTCCCAATGTGAGGATCATAAGGCGTTTTGATCATTTGTTGTTTTGAAGTGCTTCTCCGGCGGCGTTGTTTCCGGAGATGCGCCCGAAAATCGTGCCAGCCATCATGCCTGCGCCGGAGGGGTAATTTGCATACCATAACCCGCCCACCATCTCACCGGCAGCATAGAGTCCGGGGATAGGATAATCCATGATGTGGACCACCTGACAATCGGGTGTAACCCGCAGACCACCAAAGGTAAAAGTCATCCCACATGCCACCGGAAAACCCTCGAAAGGAGGCGTGTCTATGGGAAGCGCCCAGTTGGTTCGGGGTGGCGTGATACCTATAGCACTTTTTCCGTCAAGTTTAAAGGGATTAAATTCGCCCTGCCGGACGGCAGCATTAAAGTCGCGCACGGTGTGAGTGAATGCCGCGATGTCTTCGATGCCTAACTGTTTTGCCAAATTTTCTAGGGTGTTGGCTTTGAAGCCAGTAGCTTTCTCATATCCCCTGATGACCTCTAACTGTCGATGCTTCTGGTCAAAAATCTGGAACGCCATGCCCTGCGGTTGGGCGAGAATGGCTCTCCCAATCTTTGCATAAGTGAGTCCCCGCCAAGTTTCGCCCTCGTCTATGAATCGGCTCCCGTTGAGATTAACCATAATTCCGAACGGATAGGAATAGCGGCTCCAAAAATCTCCTCTGATATCAGGTCCCGGAACGTCGAAGGGTGGACGATTCAGATCTTGAGGTGAGGCGTGGCAACTCGACCAGTTTCCATAGGGCAGTGCCCCACTCTCCATCCCCATGGTGAGCCCGTCGCCGGTGTTGTAGGGAACTCCCCGCAGCTTGACACCTTCCCACTCGGGACCAAGGTACTGGGCACGCATTTCGGGATTGGACTCGAAGCTGCCGCAAGCCAGAACCACTGCTCGACCGTGGAAGTTACAGTAACCCTGCGATGTTTTTGCGCGTACTCCCGACACCCTGCCTTGGGAGTCCTGAAGCAAGCCTATCGCACTGGTTTCGTAATACACGGATACGCCTATCCTCTCAGCTGTCCTGAACCATTGTTCCTGAAGACCGTAACCACCACCGTTGAATGATACCACGTTGGCAGAGACCGGGTTGGTATAGGTTGGAACCCAAGTATGTCCGTGGGAACTCATCCACCGGACAGCCGAAGCAGCTTGAGAAACCAAAACTTCCGCGAGTTCCGGGTCGCTCTTGCCTTCCGTGACGGTCATAATATCGTCGTAGTAATCCGCAGCGGTATACCTACCAATCTTCTCAGACATGTGACGGAGATCGTCCGACGAAGTGCCGGACAGTAATGGTGTCAAGTCGTCCATGCCATTGTAAGGAAACCGCATATGCACAGTCAGTGCGCTGTTTCCACCTCGGTACTGACGCGGTGCCTTCTCTATAACAACGACATCCGCTCCGCGCTCCCGTGCCGCTACAGCCGATGAAAGGGCGGCATTGCCAGCACCAACCACGATTACCTGTGTCCAGACTTCAGTATCCATGGCTTCTTCCGTTCATGCCTGATTTGCTTTCCAACGTTTATGCAATTCCTCGGCTTCCCACCACGATGGTCCCTTCGGTTCTTCTAACACCATCGGTTGGATAAATGCCGCCGTCTTTTTCAAGCCCTCCTCAATTTCGATGTACTCGCTCTCCATCTCAAGTGAGAGAATGCCCTCGTAGCCCAGGAAGCGCAGCGTCGTAATGACCTCGCGCCAAGTCTGATCATCGTGTCCCCAACCGGGCAGCGTAAATGACCAGCCGCGCTGTTCGGGATAGATTGAGTCCGTTGAGTCAAACAGGCCGTGGAGCCGGGCGTTTGGCTCGTGGATGAGGGTGTCCTTGAGATGGACATTTTGGATGAGATCGCCAAGGTAGTGCATCGCTGCAAAGGGATCAATACCCTGCACCCACATATGCGAGATGTCGAAGTTGCAGGCGACAACGGGACCGACTTCATCACGCAACCGCATCAGCTTTGCTGGTGTGTGGATCATGTCCAGAATTTGCATCTCGAAGCACAGTGTCACACCATGATCCGAGGCAATCTTCCCATGCTCTGTCCAGTACGGGATAAGTCTCTTTTCCCACTGCCATTCCAGCGCTTCAGGAAAGCCTTCCTTATCGGTGTTGACAATCCAGTTAGGAGATGTGTCCCCCTCCGCTCCCTCCGGCACTCCAGCAACTACAACCAAGCGGGTAACGCCGATCTTTTCCATCAGTGCACACGCCTGTCGAAATTGACGGGAATACTCTGCAGCAACCTGCTTATCTGGCGATAGCGGCGCACCGTGGGCGGCAAATGAGTAGATTTCAAGGTCATGACTGGCATAAGTGTCGAGCCAGCGACGACGTTCTCCTTCGTTTGCCACTAAGGTATCCACGTCGCAGTACCGCGTAGGATCGGTTTCGGTCGCATCTACCTCGACCGCCTTTACTCCAAGTTTTTGGCAGAACTTGAGTCCCGCTTCCAATCCAAATTTCATGATGAAAAATGTATTGATGCCAAGTTTCATGTGGCCTGTTCCTTCCCCGTAAAATGAATGACTTTGTGTGGTTTTTCATCTCCCCAGTTTTCATTCTCGTTCATGCCCTCATGGCTGCCACCGAGAGGGTGTAACCATTATACGTGTCCACTAACCGATGTCAATAAGAAATGCGCGGTGGTGGTGGGTGCGGACTGGGATGACGTGCAACGCTGGAACTTGGCTGTAAAGATCTTTGATTGCCGTATATCTCGCACTTTTTTATTGCCCGTTAGAGGATGATATGATATGATGCGATTACGCTATAATATGGATATCGGACGAATAACTTCAAATGGAGGAGAACATCAATGGCAAAAACGGTTGGCATCGTCGGAACGTTGGATACAAAAGGTATGGAGTTTCAGTTTATAAAAGAACAGATCGAGGCGAGCGGCACTGCCACATGCGTTGTCAACACAGGAATTATAGGAGAGCCACATTTTGCACCTGATGTCTCCGCGGGTGAGGTCGCAGCAGCGGCGGGTGGGTCGCTCAAGGCTCTTCAGGACGGAGGTGACCGTGGTGTGGCTGTGGCGGCGATGGCGGAAGGTGCAGCGAAGATTATCGCCGAATTGCAGCGTGACGGAAAAATTGACGGCGTAATCTCGCTCGGTGGCTCTGCCGGGACCACAATCGGAACGACAGCGATGCGCGCGGTTCCTGTTGGTGTGCCGAAGATCATGGTCTCAACCTTGGCTTCCGGCGATACAAGCCCCTATGTGGACACGAAGGACGTTTCGATGATGTATTCTGTCGTAGACATTGCTGGGATCAACAGCCTTTCCCGGCAGATCTTGGCAAACGCAGCCGGTGCGATCGTGGGCATGGTCAACGCAGAGGTGCCAGCAGCGGAGGATAAACCGTTGATCGGTGCCACGATGTTCGGTGTAACAACACCATGTGTGACCAAGGCGCGTGAGCTGCTTGAGGAGGCAGGTTACGAGGTCCTCGTCTTTCACGCTACCGGGGCCGGTGGTCGGGCAATGGAGGATCTGGTGAGAGGCGGGTTTATCGTTGGTGTACTTGATGCTACAACGACAGAACTCGCCGATGAACTGGTCGGTGGGGTCTTGAGCGCGGGACCAGATCGCTTAGAAGCAGCGGGTGATCTTGGAGTGCCACAGGTTGTTGCGCCGGGCGCGTTAGACATGGTCAATTTCGGGCCTCCCGACACGGTGCCAGAACAGTTCAGCGATCGGACATTCTACCAGCACAACCCAACGGTAACACTGATGCGAACGACAGTTGAGGAGAACGCCGAACTGGGCAAGGTTATGGGACAGAAGTTAAGCCAAGCCAAAGGACCCACGACGGTGATAATTCCAAAGCAGGGGGTTTCGGCAATCGATAAAGAAAGACAACCTTTCTACTCAGCGGAAGCAGAGGCAGCTTGGATCGAAAATCTGAAGGCGAATCTTGGGGACAACGTTACATTGATCGAAATGGACAACCACATCAACGACGATGCGTTTGCAACGAAGTTGGTGGAAACGTTGTTGGCGAGTTTGGACGGTGATGCGTAGCGCCTGAGTGCCTTGCGGATGAAAGGAAAATGACATGCCTCTTACACCGGTTCTCTCACGTGAACAGACCCGGCGTTATTGTGAAGACAATTTCCTGCTGGTATCAGGGTTGATCCCGGACGCTATCGCGGCACAGGCAGAAGCAGCAATGTGGCGGTGGATCGGGCTTCAACCCGACGATCCAGACTCGTGGGAGAACGCGCAACCTCCGGAAACATGCCAAGATCCCGATGTCCTTGCTGTCTACACGCGGCAGCTCCTAACCGCTGCGGCACAACTTGGCGAGGGCGATATGGCTCCCGATGTTTATCGTCCCCCGCAGGGTGTACGACCCATCAATGTGTTCCCACAGACGGGTGAATGGGAACCACCGGGATCGCATATTGACCACGCTATCAAGGAGCACGGACACAAAACATTCCCACCTGCCTTTCGCGTTGCAACCCTCACCTATCTGACTGACGTAGAACCCCATGGCGGCGGTACAATCGTTTGGCCGGGGTCTCGCGACAAAATTGAGGCACTAGCTCGTAGCGATCCTGCTCGTTACGAATATATGTGGGTTCTCAATCAGGAATATGACCGCGAGGAACTGGGGAGCTACGTGGAGTTAACCCCCAAACGCGGGGATGTACTTTTCTATCACGTCTTCTGCGCTCATTCTGGTAGTAAAAACGTTGGACGAATCCCCCGTTTTGCCCTCCCCTGTAAATGGTAAAAGCATTAAAATTGGAACGAAATTGCACAGCTATACAGCGTATTCTGACAGACAGAATGAATGGAGGTTTTTAGTTAATGACACCCGAGCAGAGATACCTATTTGATGTTACCGGATATTTACACTTGGAAAATGTGCTTACGGGAGACGCACTGCAAGAAACCCAAGAAGCGATTGATCGATATATCCAAACGCCAGAGGATGAACTTCCGCCCGGATTCGAGATCCAAGGGCTCCATCAACACGGCTTTGCATTCGATAAATGCCTTGAAGCCTTGACACTCCATCCGGCTACATGGCCAATTGTCAAGGAACTGACCCTTGACAAACCGCGTTTTGCCAGGGGATCGCTCAAACAGGAACAACACACAAACTGGAAAGACGGGGAACGGGCACGTACGAACCCAGGGGGGCTGCACTGCGCGCGAGATGACTACGGTTGGTACAGTACCCTGTATAAGGTCAAGGACGGACAGATCTATTGCGATGACTTCGTCGCCTTCTTCTATTTTACCGATGTTTACCCCGGCGACGGCGGTCTGATTGTGATCCCCGGTTCTCACAAGAGCGAGTTTCAGCGTCCAAAAGATTTGTTGACCCTCGACGAAGGGGATGGATTTGATCCAGAACCAGATCCAGTGTTTACGAATATCACCGCACGCGCGGGGGATGTCATAATTATATCGGAACTTCTCACACACGGTGTCTTGCGATGGAGACCAACGGATCGAGACCGCCGTATACTGGTGCTGCGCTACAAGCCACAGTATATGGGGACGCATAGGTTCCCACAGCCGATCCTAGACCGGTTGTCACCAGAGACGCTGGAACTGGTTGCATCGGCGGGGTTCCAACATACCAAAGAAATCGTTAAACAGGACATCGTCCATCTCTCTTGAGGCGGAGGTTCTCAATGACACCCAAACAGAGATATCTCTTTGATGTGACAGGTTATCTTCACCTAAGGAATGTGCTCAGTCCCGAGGAACTTCAAAATGCACAAGAAGCCATTGAGCGATGCCGTCAGACACCGCCGGACCAACTTCCGCCCGGTATCGAAAAGCAGGGAGAGGGGTTTTCGTACGGTTTTTCGTTCGACAAAGCACTGGAAGCACTGACGCTCCATCCGGTAACTTGGCACATGATAAAAGAACTGACTGGTGGCAAACCACGTCTTAACCGGGGAACGCTCGCTATCAATACGCACGAAAAGCGTCAGCTAACCCGCTTCCATTGCGCTCGGGAAGACCTCGGTTGGATTACCCGGCGCTATGAGGTTAAGGATGGACAGGTTTTCGCCAATGATCTTGTGGCTTTCGTCTATTTTACTGACGTGTTTCCCGATGACGGTGGATTGGTTGTGATTCCGGGATCTCACAAGAGCGAATTCGAGCGTCCGGACAGTCTGTTTTTCCCAGATCCTGATGACCCTGATCCTGAACTGCATCCAGCGATGACAAATATTATGCCTCGCGCTGGCGATGTGGTGCTGATTTCGGAGCTACTCACGCATGGTGTTTTGGTCTGGAAGCCAACCGATCGAGATCGCCGCTTCCTAATCCTACGGTACAAAACCCAGTACTTTGAGGATGCGTCGGGGGACACGAATCCGGTGCCCGAGGAGGTACTTGCGAGACTGTCGCCGGAGACACGAGAGCTAACTGAGCCTGCGTTTTATACAGATATCAAGGAGATTGCCAAACAGGATAGGGTCACGCTGACGATTGACTAACCGGGCAAGGACTATTTTCCATTCCAAAACCTTTGGTGTGAATTGACGAGACTGTTTCCACATCGGTCAAGTTGAAAATCCCAATTTATCGGGGAGTCCATTGGTTTATTAGTGCACTAAATGATTTTCACGTTTCACGCATCACATTTCACGTACGGTCTCAACGGTTGCAAACAAGCACCATTGGTTGTAGAACAGGAGCTTACTATGAAAATTACTGATATTGAATGTATCCCCATTGTTATGCCCCTTGCGGAGCGCTACAACGATCACCACGGTCGTGTCCGGATGGGCGATATTGATGAACACTTAGTTGTCAAGGTTCACACAGATAATGGACTGGTTGGCTATGGTGATTATGAAGATGATCCCAATCCAATTCCACAGTCGACTATCGACACACTCATCGGTCGCAGCCCATTTGACTTTCTCCATAACAATTTCAATCTGGCACTCGGTATGGCACTCTACGATGTGATGGGGAAACACCTCGGAGTGCCGGCTTACAAGTTGATGGGACAAAAGGTGCGAGATGCGGTATCCGTGGCAGCGTGGACAAGGCCATGTCCGCCGGAGGTTTTCGCCGGGGAAATCCAACGTGCCGCTTCCGAAGGTTACACCATCTTTAAGATGCACTCCGGCGAATTATGGGATGTGATTGAGCAGACCCGTCTTGCTGCAGAGGTTGCACCGCCCGGATTCAAGATTCACTGGGACTTCAATCACAACCGGAGCTTAGCAGTGGTTCTGCCAATCATCAATGAATTGGAGAAGAACCACCCGATCGTTGGCTACATCGAAGACCCACTGCCTTGGACGGATATTGATGGCTGGCGCAAACTGCGCGAGAAAACGCGCCTTCCGCTCATCATGCACGTTCCTCAACTCGGTGGCATTCAAGAAGTCATCCAAGGTTGCGCCGATATCTACATGATCGGAGGGGGAATCGGTACGACCCTGATGCAGGGATTTGCGTATGGACAGGCAAATATCCAGGCACTCATCCAGCAGAGCGGTGGTACACTGATGAAAGCGTTGACGCTGCACCAAGCGGCTGTGCTACCGAGCGCGACCGCCCATACGATAAACCTCGACGATCAATACTCAGAGGATATAACAACGGAGCGTATTCCAGTAATTGAAGGATTTTCGCCTGTGCCTGAAGCCCCCGGACTCGGTTTCGAGGTGGACGAAGATGCCATCGCACAATTTGCTTCAGGAACACCGTTGACAACAGGGAGAATCATCGGCATTTTGTCCCTGCCCGGTGGTCATAAATTTTATACCCCTCGTTCCTTGAGTGTCGCAAGGTTGACGGGCTATGAGGAAGGTGCGATACGCGGAATTAACTTCGAGAAATGGGAAGACGACGGTTCGTCCGAGTTTAATCGTATCTATGAGCGGGTGGAGCGGGAAGGCTCGTTCCTAGCAGATAAATAGGAGAGAAAGAATGAAAGTCCTCATTACCGGTGCCGCCGGTGCCGTTGGTTCAACTCTTGTAAAAGGTATGAAAGATCGACATACGATTCGCGGCCTTGACCGCTTGCCGATGCCCGATCTCGAAGACACAATCCAAGGTGATGTGGCTGACTTTGACACCATGCTCAAAGCCACGGAGGGCATGGAGGGTGTCATCCATCTTACCGGGACCGATAGTGAATGGGAAGCCGCACTGCAAAGCAATTTCATTGGCGCTTACAATATGTTTGAGGCCTCGCGTCTGAACGGCGTGAAACGGATTGCTTACGCCAGTCGCGCTGGGGTGTTAGGTCCCTATCCGAAAAGCATCAAGCGAACGATTGATATGCCGACCCGACCTGTTGGTAACTATACGGTTAGCAAGGTGTTCGGTGAGGCGATGGGATATTCCTACGCGAACCGGTACGATATGGAATTCGTTGCCGTCCGCATCGGAAATTTTAACCGTGATCGGCCATTGCCCGAACACCCACATCATCTGGGTCATGGCGATGCAGTCCGTCTGTTTGAGCAGGCAATAACGCATCCGGACGTAAAGTTTGAGATTGTGTTTGGTGTTTCGGACAGCAATTGGCCCCTGTATGACCTGGATCATGGACGCCTTGCAATTGGCTATTATCCACAAGATCGCTATGAGCATAAATAGAACCGAGATAGCAACTGTGGATTTATGGGAGCGGAACGGTGCGTAATATCCAGCCCATTCTAGCGCTAATCATCGTCTTCTCATGTGCGTGTGCTGCACTCTACGAGGTGATCTGGGCACGTCAACTTATCCTGTTTTTTGGGAGTCCTATGGTTGCAATCAGCGCAACGTTGAGCGCCTTGATAGGCGGTCTGGGGTTTGGCTGTTTCTACTTTGGGCGTTTGGCGCATGAGAAGAAAACATCATTGCGCCTATATGCTTTTCTGGCTGCGGGTCTCGGTATCTTTGTGCTTATCTTCCCTATTCTGATGGATATTCTCAATGCCATCTGCGTTCTCATCTACCGTGGACTGGGTGTGGGATTCCATTTCCTTTCGATGATTCGGTTAGTCCTTTCGTTTATCGTCTTGCTTATTCCGTCAACCCTGATGGGCGGTGCGCTACTCCTGCTCGGCATGTCTGCAAAGGAAAGATGTGCGGGTTTCAGAGCGGAGCGACTCTTCACAATCAATATCCTGAGTGCGGGCATCGGTTGTATCGCTGTTGCGTTTATTCTTATCCGGCAACTGGGGATTCAGGATTCAGTTTACTTGGGTGTGGTGGTTAACTTCATTCTGGCAGGGATTGCTTTCGGTTTAGATCGCTCGTGGTCCGAAACCTCGGTGGACTCGCAGCAGGCTCCAAACGATGAATCAGGAATTTCTCCAACAGAGGAAATGTCGCGAGCAGTATTGTGGGCATGCGCCGTTTCTGGCTTCTGTGGAATGAGTTATGCGGTTCTCTGGACGCGGATTCAGATCCCCTTTCTCGGCAACCCAGCTTACGCTTTCTCCGTTACGCTGACTACCTTACTGCTTGGCGTAGCCGTTGGCAATTTTCTATTCGCAGCGATCGCACAGCGGATCCAATCGTTCGTAAATCTGTTCGGTTTGGTTCAAATTGGAGTGGGGCTATCTGTCGTTGCTCTTATACCTGCTTTTGGAAACCTGTATGGAATCAGTAGAGGGTTGCAAGCTGCCTTTGGGGGTGGGCGCTTTTGGGAATTTGCTGCTGGCTTTCTCCTGATCATTATTCCGGCTATCCTGATTGGGGCGAGTTTCCCACTGGCCAGACGAATCTGTGCCGCTGCCGAACTACGGCCCACGGTCTACGTTTTCAGCACGATTGGTTCCCTCCTTGGACCGCTGTGTGCGGGCATCATCTTGATTTCGCTGATTGAGATACGCCCAAGCGTGCTCTTAATCGCCGGGTTGAATACAGTGGTCGGCTGTCTTCTGGTTCTTCGGAGTGGGCGGAAATCACAGTTTGTCAGTGGCACCGCGATTGGTGGTACTATCCTGACCCTTGGGGTGGGACTGATGGTGTTGCTGTGGGGGAGTTCGCCCGCTTTTCTGAGAAACGGAACCTTTTGGTCGCAACGCCTAAACGACACGCTCGCTGAACATACCGAAACTGTTGATGCAAACATTGCCACGTTTATGGATGACCAAGGCGTCCATCGTACCTACGTCGACAATGACCAAATCGCTGATACTTCCCGTCGGGGATCTGTGCCGCATCGGATTATCGCCCATCTGCCGCTGCTACTGCATCCTGCCCCTGAACGCGCGCTTGTGCTCGGATTTGGAATGGGAATCACGTCCCATACTATAACACAGCACGCCGTCCGCGTAGACGCCCTCGAAAATCCAAAGGGACTCATCGAAGCAGCGCGGAAATACTTTACTGATGTAAACTATAACGTCATTGATAGTTCGTTGTTCAAGCACACTTTCAATGATGAGCGAAGTTATGTGTTGATGACTCCTAACCGATACGATGTGATCGCCACCGGGGCTATCCATCCACTTCTGGGTTCAAAGGGAGCTAGCCTTTACTCCGTAGATTTTTACAGGTGGTGTAAGCGTATTCTTACGGAGGATGGTATAATATCTCAGTGGATACCGCTCAGTCAGCTCCCGGAGCCGCATCTCAAGACGGTTGTGAGAACCTTCATTGAAGTCTTTCCAAATACAACAATCTGGTATAAATACACACCTGACTTTGCCGTCCTGATTGGTACGCCAGAGCGTCTCAAGATAAATTATCACCGTTTCATGGAAAGGACACAGATTCCGAGAGTCCAAGAGCTACTTGTGGCTGATGGTCTTGATGGTATTTCACTACTTGATTCATTTATGATGGGTGAGAAAGTGCTCCGAGCGTATGCCGGCGATGCTACAATCCATACGGACAATCACCCACGTCTGGAATTCTTCCATCCCCGTGCACTGGTGAATACGACCCATAAAAACATTGAAGCCCTAGCGAGATACCGTGAACGCTCGACGCCCTATTTGGTCAATTACGGTCAAACGATGAGCGAGAAAATTGAAGTGCGGCAGGCAATTGACCTCTACTTTGATGCGACACAAAAGTTGATTGAAGGGCAAATCGAATATGCCAAAGGAGAATATGAGAAAGCTGTTGGCATATTAAATCAAGCGGTAGCCATTAATCCACATGATAATACGATTCGGTCCAATCTTGGTGAGGCAGTGGGATTGGCGAACAAGGATTACCAAGAGGAACTCAAGGAGACCGAAAAAGCCCTTAAACAGGCGATCCAGAGCAATCCGCGGGATGTACAGAAACAGGTTGAATTGGGAATCACCTACGAGCTGCAGGGTGAATTGGCAAAGGCAGCGGACGCGTTTGAAGAGGCGCTCAAATATGATCCGAATCGGCCAGAACTCTATTCGTTGCTCGGTCCGATTTATGAACGTCAAGAGCGGTACGATGACGCGTTACGCACGTACCAGCGGCTTGAAAAATTAGAGCCAAATCTGCCCGCTATCATTTTCGGCGCAATGGCATCAATTTATCATTTTCATAAGAAGATGCTTCCCGAAGCACTTAAGTATGCCCGGAAGGCATTGGCAGCGGATGCAGATTCGTGGCGTGTGTATAACTTGCTAGGGGTTATCTATACAGATCAGAAGGAATTTGGACGTGCAATCGATGCTTTCAAATCTGCGATGCGACTCGCGCCAAATGAGCCGATGTCGCACAGCGATCTCGCTAAAGTATATCTCGCCCAAGGTAAGTACGATGAGGCGCTAAAATCGGTTGAAACAGCGGTGCGCCTCGCACCACGCGATCCATACTTTCAAGAACAGCGACGTCAGATCCAAACGGCAATGGCAACGCAGAGGTAGGAGCGATTTCCAAATCGCGATAAATAACTGGACGAAAAGTATCAGGATAAGTCGAAGAAAAGAGAGTGACAGCGGTTAAAGAAGTAACACAACATAATCATACACTTGACAAAGGGGTAACTGGTAGAAAATGCAGATTCAATCACCAAAAGGGACGAGAGATATCCTCCCTTCAGAAGTTCAAACATGGCAGTGGGTTGAACAGATCGCACGGTCTGTTTTTGGCACATACGGGTATCAGGAGATTCGTACGCCGATTTTTGAAAGCACGGACCTTTTCGTGCGCGGCGTCGGTGATACCACCGACATCGTTGAAAAAGAGATGTATACCTTCAGTGACAGGGGCAACCGAAGCGTCTCATTGCGTCCAGAGGGCACCGCATCCGTGGTTCGTGCCATGCTCCAGAATCGTCTGATGGAGGGTGCCAGCGTCCTAAAATTTTACTACATCGGTCAGATGTTCCGCTATGATCGTCCCCAAGCAGGACGCTATCGCGAATTTTGGCAGGTTGGTATCGAGGCGTTCGGAGCGGATTCACCCGCAATTGACGCAGAGATTATCGCAGCGGGACACCAATTCTTTTCAACGCTCGGCATCAAGGACCTCACGTTACACCTCAACAGCATCGGCGATCCGCTCTGTCGTCCGAAGTACCTTGAAGATCTGACAGCGTATGCGAAGGAGCATCTTGATGAGCTGTGCGGTAAATGTTATGCGCGTCATGAACGAAATCCGATGCGGATCTTGGATTGCAAAGAGAGCGGTTGTCGTGCCGTTGTCGCCAACGCGCCGCTTCTGCCTAATTACCTATGTGACGCCTGTCGTGAGAATTTCGATATGGTAAAGAGCTATCTTGACGAACTCGAAATTGATTATCACGAAGACCCATACGTTGTTAGGGGGTTGGATTACTACTCTCGAACTGCATTTGAATTCACAGCGGGTGGCTTGGGCGCACAAAACGCAATCGGTGGTGGTGGCCGATATGACTATCTGGCAGAAGAAATCGGGGGGGCTGCAACCCCCGGCATTGGATTCGCGCTGGGTATGGATCGAATCATCATTGCTTTGGAGGCTCAGGAGGTTACTGTGCCAACCTCTGTGCCCGTGGATGTCTACTTCACAGTGTTAGGGGACGCTGCGATGCCTACAGCCCTGCGGTTAGCACAAGAACTTCGTGAAAATGGCGTCAAAACGGATCTTGAGTTCAAGGGCCGTGGCTTGCGTGCACAGATGAGGACTGCGAACAAATTGAACGCGCAGTATGTCGTCATGATTGGTGAAGATGAAATCAATAACGAAGCTGCAACAGTGCGTGACATGGCGAGCGGAGATCAGCAATCGGTGCCGTTTAAGCAGTTAGTAGAAGTGCTGCGTGCCAATGGTTGAGTTATTTGAGGGGTGCTCATAAATATTGTCTGATGGGACTTACGCACTTCAGGTTGTAGTGAACGCAGTACTGGATTCACTACGCACGTAACAATGGAACTTCAATCGTAAACACTAGGGGTATCGTATGTAAATGTTGTGTAAGATTTACGCCCCTGAACTGTGAAAAATCGCCTCCAATTTCCTATCGTAGCCATAGGTTTCCAACCTGTGGTTGCGCACAGGCACGCAGATTAGGCAATCTACGCTACGACATCGGTTAATCCGTGGTTCAAATTGGTTAATTGTCTAATTTCTATAACAGATGCAATTCCCCTATCGTAGACATCCCGATTGAATCGGGATGATCGGATCGCAGATTGGGCAATCTGCGCTACTTTATGTCAACTGCGTAACTCCTAGTCTGAATCAGGATTCTCCCCGTTGCACCGTGGGGTTTTCGTTCAACCCAACCTACGGAAAATTGTCCAAACTTTAGTAAATGAAGTAGGGCCTCATTCCAATTACCGGTGTATCACTCTTGCAACAATGGCTTTGTTTGTAGATCCCTCCCCTTTGAGATGATGAGTCCCGTCAAAAGCGGTGCAACATCGCATAGAGAACGGGTTCTGCCTAAACATTTGGTTTACTGGAGAATTTCTGTGGACGCCAAAACAGGTGTGGCACATAAATTGCTTATGGCAACGAACCAGATTGTATCTGGCTCCGTTGGACAGCGGAGAGATTTAGTTATTGGTTCTTTTGTTTCCGTCACAATTCTAACGATAAAGGAGATACACCCATGACGAAACAATATTTTCAGGCTATACTTTTTTTGTTGTTTTGCCACGTCTTACCATTGACAGTAACCGCACAAGTGGTAGATATCCCGGATCTCAACCTCCTCGCTGCGATAGAGGAACAACTCGGCAAAGCATCGGGGGCAATAATCACCACAGCGGACATGGCGAACTTAACCAGTCTTGAAGCCCATCGGGGTGTGCAGGATTTGACCGGACTTGAAAGTGCAACGAACCTGACTAGGCTGCTGGTTAATGGCAACCTATCGGATCTGTCCCCTTTGGCGGGTTTGACGCAGCTGAATGAACTGCAACTTTCTGGCACTTCTGTATCGGACTTGTCCCCTTTGGCGGGTTTGACGCAGCTGAATGAACTGCAACTTTCTGGCACTTCTGTATCGGACCTGTCGCCTTTGGTGGGTTTAACTCAACTGAATCGCCTGCAACTTTCTGGCACTTCTGTATCGGACCTGTCCCCTTTGGCGGGTTTAGCTCAGTTGAATGAGCTGCATCTTCATGGCACCTCTGTATCGGATCTGTCCCCTTTGGAAGGTCTGACCAATCTGAGCGCGTTGGGGCTTTCTGGCACCTCTGTATCTAACCTCTCCCCTTTGGCGGGTTTGACCCAACTGGAGACCCTGGTGCTTGATCGCACTTCCGTATCGGATCTGTCCCCTTTGGAAGGTCTGACCAATCTGAGCGCGTTGGGGCTTTCTGGCACCTCTGTATCTAACCTCTCCTTTTTGGAAGGTTTGACTCGACTGATCTACCTATATCTTGCTAACACCTCCGTATCGGACCTCTCCTCTTTGGAAGGTTTAGACCGCCTAATAGACCTGGATGTAAAGGGAAGTCCCCTGAGCTATCAATCCATTCACACACATATCCCAACCCTCCAACGCAGCGGGGTTAGGGTTGAGTTTGATTCCCGATCCGCTGCAGAGCTTTTGAACATTTCAGGCGTGATTTCGGCGTCAAATAACACGCTTACCATTTTAGTGAGGGATAGTCTGGGACGGGCATTTGCAGGGGTTCCGGTGACATTTACTGTCGT
>JAJDUM010000087.1 GCA_022826645.1 Candidatus Poribacteria bacterium | reverse complement strand
ATCAAAATCGGTTATCATAGGGGTATCCTCCAGTTTTAGATGGGTTGTCGAGTCCATCTATAGTAACAGACTGGAGGGCTAGTTAACTTCCCTTTTTTTAACTGCCTATAAAAAAGGGAAGTTAACTAGCATAAGGCCCTAATTTCATTTTTCTATTGATCATGCTCGTACCAAGACAAAACATGATATTAGGACATCCAACCTATCAATGGGTGGATAAACTCTACATTAAAGGAGATTTTATATGGCTAAGAATCGAAAAGATGAAGTAACGCAAGATGATATAGAAGAAGTGGAAGAAACAGAAGAAGCGGTAGAGGAAGAGGAGGAAAGTCCTTCTTTAGACGATGAGACAACAGATGATGAAACGACAGACGACGAGATAGCACCAGACATTATAGAAGAGGTGGAGGAGGATCATACTTCTTTATTGGTCTCCCTTGGGGCAGATTTGGAATTCCTACATGGCGATAACATGAGCTTTTATCAGGCTAACAAGGCATACTACGAAGATCGAAACTATGAGGAAGCTGTCACAGAATTTCAAGCCTCAATTGAATATGAAAAAAAAAACAGAGTCATCGGGTCCTCCAAATGCGAAGGCATTAGCAGATCCGGAAAATCCATCCGATCCGGATCCACCGAATGATATCCTTTGCAAATCGATTTATTGGATGGGGGAGACTTATCTCAAACTGGGCCAAATAGATCAAGCTGTTGAAGCGTTTGGGCAGCTATCAGATCATTATAGCCTACACTATCTTGCAACAGCGGCCGAACGGCGAATCGCTGTGCTGCAGCTCGATAAAGAAAGTGAGTCCGCATAATGGATAAAATTATCGATCTACGAAGTGATACCGTAACGAAGCCGACTGATAGGATGCGTGAAGCGATGATGAACGCAGAGGTAGGCGACGATTGCTACGGGGAGGACCCAACTATTCATCGTTTGGAAGCGTTGGCAGCTGAAAAGATTGGCAAACCGGCAGCGATGTACGTACCGACGGGGACGATGGGGAATACCGCTGCTATCATGACCCATACCCGTGCTGGCGATTACGCAATTATGGATGCCGAGTGCCATATTTACTACTATGAGCACGGAAACCTGTCCTCATTAGCAGGGATTATGCCGATTGTGATGAACAGTGCGGATGGTGTTCCGGATCTCGATGAGGTAGAGGCGTATCTGCAGCGGGACCCATCCAAATTCCCGAAAACCAGCTTAATTTGCCTGGAAAACACACACAACCGGCGCGGTGGACGTGCTATTCCGTTGGATCGGATGAACGCGGTTCACGAATTGGCGCAGCGGTATGCGGTCCCGGTTCACTTGGACGGTGCGCGCGTCTTTAATGCCGCCCATGCGTTGGGCGTTGAGGCGCGTGAGGTTGCAAGTCATGTCGATTCGGTTATGTTCTGCCTCTCGAAGGGCTTGTGTGCACCAGTTGGATCCATGCTCGCTGGCGAGGAAGATTTTATCCAAGAGGCACGACGCGCTCGGAAGCGACTTGGTGGTGCGATGCGACAGTCGGGGGTGCTTGCTGCAGCCGGTATTGTCGCGCTGACAGAGATGCCGGATCGACTCGGTGAAGACCACGCCAACGCGAAACTCCTTGCGAAAGCGTTGTCTCAATTTGATGAATTAGCACTGCGTCCGGAAGATGTGCATACGAACATGGTTTTTGTCGACACAAAGCCGTTGGGAATCTCGGCAGCGGACTTTGCAGACCGTGCCTCACAACACAATATCAAGGTTTCTGTTTATGGTCCGATGACTGTCCGAATGGTAGCGAACCACGATGCGAGCCGTGAGGATGTGTTGTACACAGCGGAAACATTGGTGGATTTGATTAAATCGCTTTAGGGGGTAAAACGCAATGACAAGAAGATGGGAGAATTGTTTTAGATTGGAAGGGTAGAAGGATGGGGGCAATACCGGAAACAATCCATCTTCCCTCTTGGCTCAAAAGGCGTTAGGGATGAACATTCACGACAGCGGATATAAGAAACTGTTCTCAAATCGGACCATATTTCGACAACTAATTGAGACCTTTGTCAACCAAGAGTGGGTCCATTCTCTCGATTTCGACACGTGTGAACCCCTCGATAAATCCTTTATCTCCGAACACTACAAAGAAACCGAGAGTGACTTAATCTACAAAGTCCGGTTTCACGACCGCGAAGTCTATATCTACATCCTGATTGAATTTCAATCCACTGTAGATCCATTCATGGCGTTGCGTGTTCTGAACTACATCACCAACTTTTACATGGATTTTCTTGTCAATAACACGGGTGTCAAAAAACTACCGGCGGTTTTTCCAATCGTGTTGTACAATGGAAGCGCACCGTGGAGGGCACCGGTCAATCTTTCGGCGTTAATTGAGCAGACCCCGCCACTGGGTGCATTTGCATTAGATTTTCAATATTTTTTGATTGCTGAGAACCAATACGGTCAGGAGGCGTTGTTAAAAATCCGAAACATCGTATCGACGTTGTTTCTGACAGAATCGCATTATAATTTAGATGTGCTAGAGGTGGAGCTGCTAAATCTGTTTTCGTCGGAGACGGATAGACAGGCGGTCAGTCTGTTCTTAAACTGGTTTAGGCAGTTAGCTTTCCACGGACGGATTGAATCTGAAGATTATCAGTCATTGGAGTCCATTTATCGGACCGAAGAGGAGGTGAAGACGATGTTAGTCACAGCGTTAGAGAGGGAAAGGCAGCGTTTTTTTCAAAACGGCTTGCGTGAGGGCAAGCAGGAAGGTTTGCTTGAAGGTGAGCAGAAAGGCAGAATTGAGGGTGAGCAGAAAGGCAGAATTGAAACCGCAAAGGCAATGCTTGCCAAGGGAATGGAGATGACACTCATTTCTGAAATCACAAACCTTCCAGAAACACAACTCTTGCAGTTGAAAAACGCGCTTTCCTCAATGAAGAAGTGAAAGCAAGGGGGTTTTTGATAAGAAAGGAATTAGGAACACAATGGGAACTTCCATAGATGTCCTGAAGCAGAAAGCCAACAACCTACGCATCCACTCAATCGTATCGACATCTGAAGCGGGGTCTGGGCATCCGACAACGTGCCTGTCCGCTGCGGATATTGTCTCCGCGCTGTTTTTTCGTGCGATGCGATACGATCCCACAGATGCACACAACCCGAACAATGATCGCTTCATCCTATCCAAGGGGCACGCTGCCCCGTTACTTTACGCCGCATGGGCAGAAGTGGGGATAATCTCCGCCGAGGATCAACTCACCCTCCGTCGAATTGATAGCGATCTTGAGGGACATCCTACACCCCGTTTGGAATGGGTCGATGTCGCCACAGGATCGTTGGGACAGGGATTGTCAATCGGCGTTGGAATGGCACTTAACGGCAAGTATCTGGACAGATCAGATTACCACGTTTACGCCTTGATGGGTGACGGTGAGACTGCAGAAGGCAGCGTTTGGGAGGCGGTCGCGTTTGCGGCACACCGTAATCTCAACAACCTGATCGGCATCGTCGATGTAAACGGTATGGGTCAGAGTGAACCGACGATGTATGGGTTTGATATTGATTCCTACTGCCGTCGCTTCGAGGCGTTTGGTTGGCAGGCGATCGGGATCGACGGACACAATTTTGACGAGATCCTATCCGCATTGGATACGGCGAAGGCGAGCGAGGATCGCCCCACGATGATTGTGGCGAAAACTTTCAAGGGCAGGGGTGTATCTTTCCTTGAAGACAAGGGAGGTTGGCACGGCAAAGCGATCCCGAAAGGTGAGGAGCTGGATGTGGCTCTGAAGGAGCTGGGATCTTTGCGTGCGAATGGCAGTTTTGAGATTGAGGCGGTGCCCGCGATCACTGCGGCTGAACCTCACATCAAGGAGATGGCTGTCCCTGAATATGAGCTCGGTGAAGAGGCGGCAACTCGTAGCGGCTACGGTTCTGGGCTTGCCAAATTGGGGGATGCGAACCCGCTGGTGGTGGCGGTGGATGGGGATGTCAAAAATTCCACCTACGCTGAGAAGTTTATGCAGACGCATAGCGATCGCTATTTTGAGATGTACATCGCCGAGCAGAACCTCGTTGGCGCGGGGATTGGACTGGCAAAGTGCGGTAAGATTCCGTTTGTTTCTACCTTTGCGGCGTTTTTCACTCGCGCCTGCGATCACATCCGCATGTCCGCAATTTCTCAGACGAACATCAAGTATGTGGGTTCACATTGTGGCGTCTCCGTCGGTGAAGACGGCCCCTCTCAGATGGGGCTGGAAGACCTCGCCATGTTTCGCGCGCTCCCCGGATCGGTTGTCCTGTACCCAAGCGACGCTGTTGCAACGGAACGGCTGGTCGCACAAGCTGCGGCGCACCAAGGTATCGTCTATATCCGCACTTCACGTCCGCCGACACCAACACTCTACACAGCTGCCGAAGACTTCTTGATCGGTGGAAGCAAAGTGCTCCGATCCAGTGATAGTGATCAGGTGACGGTAATCGCAGCCGGGATTACACTTCACGAGACATTGAAGGCGTACGACACTTTGAAGGCGGATGGTATTTCGATTCGGGTTATCGATCTCTACTCCGTAAAACCGATTGACGCAAAGACCGTTCTTGAGGCAGCCGCCGCCACCAATAATACGTTAGTGACGGTTGAGGAGCACTATCCGGAAGGTGGACTCAACGACGCGGTGGCGGATGTGGTTGCGCCTAAAGGGGTTGCGGTTCACAAACTCGCGGTCAACGGTCTGCCGAGATCTGGCAAGGCGGATGAACTTTTGGATGCGCACGGCATCAGTGCGGGTGCAATCGTCGGAAAAGTGAGGGAGATTCTTTGAACGTGAAACGTGATGCGTGAAACGTGAAAATCAGAAACCTGTGGAGATTTGGTGCTGCTAATTTAGCAAACACTGTAAGGATTGGGCAGCGTCCCGATGCTGTTCCGCCTGTCCCGATTGTATCGGGCTGCTACAAAAGACGACTTCGCGATGAAAAACTGAGTTGGGTTTCACTCTATCTGTCTATAAGGAGGCGTTGTTGAATGACCGAGCCTTTATTGTACTTGATAGGGTTCCAGGCTTAACCGTTCAACCCAACCTACGCGCTATCGGGTTCTATCAATCCCTGCGTCAGCAAAGGCACGCGATAGTGTTTCATAAGAGAGAGTCGCTGCTGCGAGCGGGTCATAGTCTTCACGGGCTTGCACCATGAAACTGACCTCCGCAGTGATGAATCCGTCGTAGCCGTACTGCTGCATCAGTTTCAGGTAGTCCACGTAATCGAAGGGACCTTCGCCGGGGATGAGAAACTCAAAGTCGGGTGCAAGTCCACGCTGATCCTTGACATGTGTATGGGCAGAATGCGGTGCGAGGGCAGCGACGCTCTCCTCAGTAGGTATACCGATGATATCAAAGTGGCTGATGTCGAAATTGACCTTGAGGTAGGGGGAACCGACGAGATCGAGGAGTTCAAGGACTTTATCGGGTGTATCGATCAGCCCACCGATGTGGGGTTCCATTGCAACGGTTACACCGAGTGTTTGGGTATATTCGACGAGTTCACCGACTCGGTCAGCGAGGAACTGTTTTTGGGCGTCCCATTCTTCCGGTTGGCCGCCTGATGTTGTGTTGATTGCCGGTGGACTATCTCCCTGCGCGAGTTCAACTCCAAGCTCGGCTGCACCTTTCAACCGCCACATGTTTTGTGCATGTGCTTCGGGGTCTGTATCCATCAGACTTGAATGCGCGGCGAGTGCTGGTAAACTCAAGTTGTGTTGTTTCAGCAGTCCTGCAATCCGCTTGCGCTCGGCGGCGTCAAGGGTACTTAATTCGGTGATGAAACGGGGACCGACCGCCAGTTCCATCCCATCAAATCCGAGCTGTGCGATATGGGGAATTGCAACATCAATGGGAACGGTCGGCATTCCCCAGGTACTATAACCGAGATTCATGTAAGTATTCCTTTTTTGTTGGTTCATTGGTTTATTAGTTCATTGGTTCATTGAAGAGCTATTATAAGGCAGTTGGTGTTTACATACAAGGCAAAAAGAAGTAAGCTTTTCTCTTTCATATTAAAGGATGGGAGTTCTACTACGAATATTGGATAAGGATCAATTGACCGCAAAACGGAGGAATTATATGGCTGCAGAAAATTGGGGACCGGTTGGACCGGATTTAGAGGCGATTCGGGCAGAATATGTCGATCCGCTTTATGCGTTGTCTCAGGCGGAGATGCCCGCCATTATGCTTCGAGGTGCTTACGATCCGGATCAATGCACTCCACTGATCCAACGGTTCTACAACATGGGATTGGCGCGCAACCCTGAAGATAGCGCGTATGGCGGAGATGCACGGGTAAGAACTGACATCGGCACGAGTTTAGGGATTCGGGGATCAGATCAGGAGCGTTTCTTCCAACATTCGGAAGCTACCCATCATCTGTTCAAATTCCTATTTGAGGGGTTCGATAATCCAGTAGACCTCATTTACGATTCGTTGTCCGCCCTTTCACCGGCCAAAAAAGTCAGGACAGCATACGAACCGGATGGCCGCCGTTACGGACCTGCGATTTTTCGTATCCATTACCACACCCAACTCTACCATCCGCACATTGACAGTGTGCGGCTGCGGGAGGCGCGGACCGATTACGCCGTATACCGTTTCGATCATCAGTTTGCGGGTGTATTATGTCTGCAAAACGCAGATGAATTCGACGCAGGTACTCAGGCGATTCTGCACCGATGTTTATGGACGGAGGATGTCCAGCCATACATCACCGAGAACACCTTTCATGAGTACGCGGCTGAAAACGGTATAGAGAATTGTAAGGTCGAACTTGAGCCGGGCGACCTATACTTCTTTAATACGCGTTGCATCCACGAAGTCCCCCCGGTGCAGGGGAACCATCCTCGTATTGTTCTGGCGGTATTCATCGGCTATTCCGCAGACGATGATGAGATTTTCGTGTGGTCATAGGCATAAAAAAAGCCATACAGCCTCAATGGGGCTATATGGCGGATTAATGCCGGAGGTCGGACTCGAACCGACACGAGCCAAGGCTCACTGGATTTTGAGTCCAGCGCGTCTACCGATTTCACCACTCCGGCAAAAGCGTCTCTAATTTTAGCATATCTCTCTTGAAAGAATCAAGGGCAAAATCTGGCAACTATGGTAGATTTTAGAACTACTGAGACGCTCTCATTGTACAGCCAACCCCCTAAATCCCCCTTATCAGGGGGACTTTGGAAACTTCGATAAGCCAAGCGGTGTGGTACGTAATGCGTCATACGTAAAGATAAAGTAATCTCTTCTGACGCATTTACTTCTATGGCGTTAGGTTAACTTGCGGATAGAATCCCCGGTCTGAATCGTTCCGGCTTGAATTGTCCGTATAAACAGGCCACGAAGCCGTTGAGATTTATAGGTTTCACCGTTGACGAACTCAAGGGCATCTTTGCCGTATCGGCGCTGGAACTTTTGACAGCCGGTATGTGGGACATCTGTTACCTCAAAGGTGGCTGTACCGATCTGTAATTGCGTGCCGGTAGGGAGATTTTCCTCGCTCAGATCCAGATCGACGAGTAGGTTATCTCCAGCAAGGGGCATTCGTGTATCATCACCGGCGACTATCCTTAGGAACCGGGAATTCATCACCGAGATTTGGGCACCCGGGTTGGGACTATTTGGTCGTGCCCAGCGATCTCCTTCGAGACCGCCATCAGGGCTAACTTCAGCTTCTTGGGGGGTTGCCCGTTGTTCATCAGGTAAGCGAAGAACAATATGCTCGAGGACACCGTGGTTTTGAGGACTTTGTTCCGCTTGATTCATCTGGGCTTCAATTTGAGCAGCTGATAAATGCTGGATTGCCATTTATTCCTCCATTAGTGTGGACTTACGCAGATCTTTGAGTGCCGAAGCTCTCTACACCTACCGCAAAACGTGTCGTCTAATTTTAGTATAGAACGAAAGAAATTAAAAGGGAAAAGATTTCCCGATCGATACGGGTATGTGTCCCTTAGATATCCCCTGCTACCCTTTTGGGTTGACGAGACATTTAGGGATTGGGTAGAATTTATCTTTGAAAGGTGGGATTTAGTTTGTCAGTCCGCGTGTTTTTATTCCTATTCATTTTTCCTTTTGTAATAGTTGCGTGTGGAAGCTCACACAATCAACCGACAGTTGAGCAATATAATCAATTCGCGATTAAATCCGCAGAGTTGCAGTTGTGGAACGAAGCGATTTTTCGTTGGCAACACATTTTGAAGATTGAGCCACAAAATGCGAAGGCGCACAACAATTTGGGTGTCGCTTACGAAGCGGTGGGCAAGATCGACGAAGCGGTCGAAGCGTATGAACGCGCGACAGAGTTAGAACCTGAGAACAAGTTCTATCGCTTCAATTACAGGAAGTGCCGAATGCAGGTCCAGCGCAACCGTGTCAAGCCGCCATCCTCTGAAGAGGTAGATACACTAGATCCACCCCAATCAGATCAGGATTCAGAGCAATCTGACTCCTAAAAAAACCAATGAACCGCAATCAACTAAACGATACCTCAACCCGAATCCAGAAAATTCCATTCGTCATTACGCTGCTGTTATGCTCAGTAATGGGTTGGGGTTGTGCGTCTGCGGTCACGCGCGTGCCAATCAAAATCCAGGTTGAATCCACAATTGATGTTACCAAGTATTCAGGCTTTGCTGTATTGCCGTTTATCGAAGTAAAGGATTCAGGGAGGCAGCGGATAGCCTCTTCCGACGAAACAGGGGAGGACATTGCCTCCTTGATGCGACTTGGATTGGGCAGGAACCAAAACTTGGATGTTGTCAGCACGCAGGATACGCTGCGGTTATTTAGTAATGAAACGCTCGATGAAGATCTGTTAGTAGATGTGTCGGAGTTAGCACGCATTGGTCAGTATTTTGAGACTGATGCAGTTATTGTGGGCAGCTACAACTTCTTTGCACGGAGCCAGCCGAGACGCTACTATGGGGAGCATTATTCGAGAAGACTTCAGAGGTATGTTACTGACTATCAGGATTACCTTGAAAAGACCTACGTCCTTTCACTGAGAATTGTCATCGCCAGTGTGGAGACCGAGGAAATTATACAGGATGACACGTATGAACGGCGCGCGTTCCAGTCGCATAGTGTCAGTTCATTTCTGATGTCAGAAGTCACACCGCATCAGGGTGTGCTAAAGAGTTTAGCGCGACAAGCAATCTCAGAGTTCACGCGACAAGTTTCACCGCACTACGAACAAGAGGAAAGGTATTTGGTCAGATGATGCAGACTGTACCCCCCCCCTCAAACCGATTGGCACACCGCCCCCGTGCCGAGAGTTTTCGACCTATTCTTCTGCCCCTTTTTGTGCTGTTCCTTCTTCTTTCGATGAGTAGTAACTGGGCGCAGGGTTTTGGTAAGAATAAGGTCACAGACCAAGATTTTGATTGGTTGATTCACCGAACCGAGCATTTTGACATCCACTATTACCCGGGTGAAGAGCAGTTAGTAGCGATCATGGCGGACATTGTTGAAGAGGCTTACGAAAAGCATAGCGAGGATTTTGAGCACGAACTTAAGGATCGGACGCCGCTCATTTTATATCAATCGCACAAAGATTTTCAGGAGACCAATATTACATTGGCAGAGCTGCACGAAGGCGTTGGTGGATTTGCTGAACTGTTGAAGCGGCGTATGGTTATTCCCTTCACCGGTTCAATGTCTGCATTTCGTGAGGTGATTTTTCATGAACTGGTTCACATCTTTCAATATGACATTATCTATCAGAAACCCGCTGGTCGTTTTTATAGTGGTGAGTTTCTGTATAGCCCCCCAATTTGGTTTATAGAGGGGACAGCAGACTATTTCGGTAACGATAATGATGCCGTTGGAGAGATGGTGCTCAGAGATGCAAGTATCGCCAATTATGTGGTTCCGCTGACGCGGCTTCAGGATTTTCGGGTGCTCGGATCACAGGTGTTTTTAGGCTACAAGATAGGCCAATCCGCGATCGCCTATTTTGTTGAGACCTATGGAAGGGATAAGGTCGGGCAGGTGATGCATGAACTGACCCATAGCCGGACCAAAGACCTTAACGAAGCTTTCCAAAATGTGATCGGCATTGGTCTTGAGCAGTTTGATAAAGAGTGGCGCTTGACCGTGCAGAAAAAGTATTGGCCCATGGTTGAGCACAAGGATATGCCTGACTCGATAGCCAAAAACCTGACAGAGAAGTCACGCTATTCACATAATGTGAAACCGATTTGGTCTCCAAGTGGTGACCTCATCGCTTATATCACCGGTAATGATGGATTCAGCGAAATTGTCCTTGCCTCTGCTCGGAACGGTAGCCGCTTAGAACGTATTAGCAAAGATTTTTTCGGTAGCAAATATGAAGAGATTCGCAGTGACGGCAGTGGCTTAGCTTGGTCCCCGGATGGCGACTGCATCGCCTTCATCGCCAAGCACCGCGAGTCAGAATATTTGCTTGAGGTGAACGTTGTCAGCAAGCAGTTGGAACGCCGTATCAAGCTCAACTTTGACGCGGCGGGTTCGCCGAGTTACGACGGTAGTGGTGAACGGATTGTATTTTCCGCCCTCAGCGGGGGACAGACGGATCTGTTTATTCTCAACCTGGCGACGGAAGAGCTGACACGCCTGACGAACGACTCTTTCGATGATAGTCACCCCTCATGGCATCCAAGGAAGGAAGAGATTGCCTATGCTTCGGAACGGGGTGGTAAGTATAGGTTGATTATCATAGATGTCAACACTCGGAAATCACAGCAGTTGCCCCAGGGCGAATACAATGCGGTTGGTCCTCGCTGGACACCCGGTGGTGAGCAACTGCTTTTTTGTTCAGACCTTGGTGGTGTTTATGATCTGTGCAGTATGACACCGGATGGTACAGACCTGATGCGTTTGACCAATATTATTACCGGCTGTTTTAACCCAAGTTTTTCACCAGATCGCAAGCATATTCTGTTCGGCGCTTACCAATCCGGGAAGCAGGATGTTTACGTTATGGAGGCGGAAAAGGCACGTAACGAAAAGATTGAGATACCGCCTTCTGATGAATCCTCCGAAGTGATCACGACTGCGGAACGGAAACAGCGGCGAATTGGGCATCGGAAGTACGGCACGAAAATCGGCTTAGACGCTATCTTTACCAACTTCAGTCTCGGAGCTGATGGTTTACTGCGCAACTCGACGGAGCTTATTGCAAGCGATATGCTGGGGAATCATCGCCTTGGGTTGAGTGTTCAGAACCAAACGGGATTCCTTGCTCCGGACTTCATTGCTCAGTACGGTTCTCTCGCACGTCGCGCGGATTTTGGTGCTTCTCTGTTTAACTTTCATGAGTATCACCTACTGGGTACAACTCGGAATCGTCGTCGCATTTCGCAACGTTTAACGGGAATTGCTGGTTCTGTTATGTATCCGTTCAATCGGTATCGTCGTGTGGAGTTACAGATGCTGATGTATTCCACACCCTACGCTTTCAGATTCGATACGACACACGAAGATAATCGTGGGCTCCTGATGCTTGGAACGATTTCTTTCGTTAGCGATACAACACGATGGCAGGTGTTCGGTCCCTATAGTGGCACCCGCTATAATCTCACCCTTGAGAAGTCATACCGTGCGACGGGCAGTGACCTTGAGTTGACCAATCTGGTTTTTGATCTACGCCGCTACTTTAAGTTGGGCAGACGTTCGACCTTTGCAACTCGCTTGCTGCTCGGTGGAAGTTTCGCAAGAGACAAGTCGTTGTTCTATCTCGGTGGGATTGACACCCTGCGCGGCTACAGTTATGAAGAGCTAATTGGAACCCGGATGGGGTTGCTGAACGTCGAGCTTCGGATTCCATTTATTGACGAGCTCCGTTTCGGTTGGCCCTTTTCATGGGCGATTGGCGGCATTCGCGGAATTGTCTTCGCTGATTTCGGAACGGTTTGGTCGGAGGAGGAATTCAATTCCGACAACCGTTACTATCTGCTCCGGCGTGAAGGCAATCGGCTTCGTCTTGATGATGCTAAAGGCTCAATTGGTCTTGGGCTTCGATTGCAGCTTGGTTTTTTCTCCCTCGACTTTGACGTGGCGCGCCGTACAGATCTCGCTAGCATTGATCCAGATACGACATTCCACTTCGGCTTAGGTCAGGCGTTTTAGCCCGAAAAAATGAAACGTGATGCGTGAATAATCTGAAGTTCGTTATGGATGTATTGGTGCATTACTGAACCGATGAACTAATGAACTCACTCTTACTTTAAGGAAGGATGTATGCAACCAAACGTGACTCGATTGATTATTACCCTTGTTGTTTTGGCAGTAATTATTGGCGGGGGCGCCATTTTCGTGAAAATCTATCCTGACCTGCTCTGGTTTGATATGATTGGCTACCTCGCAATTTACAAAAAAGTGCTACTGACAAAAATAGGTTTGGGGGTTGTTGTTGGTGTTTTTTTTCTTGGTGTGACCCTCATTAACCTCTATCTTTTGTATCGTTTTACCCCACCTCGGCTGAGCCCGACACTCGTCGAATCCATCCCGCTTGAAGGCATGCCTGATTTTAACCTCCGGAAAGCCGTCTACGTTGTGCTGACACTCCTGGCGATAGGAGGGAGTATTGTGGGCGGTTATGCCTCGACAGACTACTGGGAGCAATTTCTCCGCTACTCAAATGCCAATGATCTTTCGTTCCAATCTGCAACGTCGCTTAGTGCACCAGCAGATAGTGACGCGACAGAGGTTCTCATTTCTGAGTTGGAGTACAGTGCGAAAGGATTTAGGATAGGGGATGAGGTTACCGTTGCAGAGGGGGATAGCAGTCATGCAGCACAGATCCGTACGATAAGTCCGGGGGCGGATGAGAATGTCAGAATTGGATTAACCCAAGGACTTAGCTTCGATGCGACCGGAGATGCTGTTTTGGTAGGAGGCGCCCGGGATCCAATTTTCAATAAAAATGTTAGCTACTACGTTTTTCGGATGCCCTTGGAACGGTTAATCTGTGGTTACCTTTTTGGCCTATTCATGTTGGTCACCCTTTTTACGGGGGTGCTCTACTTTTTTCACGGGTTGCTCATTAATGAAAACAACCGTTTCGCACCGCCGCAGCGAGTAAAGACACATCTGTTCATCTTGATTGGGTTGACGCTGTTGTTCCGTGCATGGAATTATCGGTTTGTAATGTATGACCTGCTCTACACGACCAATGACGTTGTGCGGGGTGGCGGTGGCTACGCAGCGATACAGGCGCGGCTGCCGGTGTTATGGATACTGCTTGCGATCACCGTTATCTGTGCGTTGATTTTCTTCATTAGTATTTTTTTACGACGTATATCTTTCGCTGTTGGGGGTATCGTTGTGCTTCTGCTTGTTGCCTTTATGGGACAAGCCTATCCACGCATCGTTCAAAACCTGAAAGTTGAACCGAGCAAGCAGGAACTTGAGAGTAGCTATATTAACTATAATATCAGGGCAACGCTGCACGCGTATGATTTGGAGGATAGCACCGTGACAGAGACGGAGTACCCTTTGACGGGGGAATTGTCTTATGACAACATCACGGGGCCAGAAAACGCGGCGGTGATTAATAGCATCCGGCTTTGGGATTGGCGGCCGTTACGGCGGACTTTTAGGCAGCTTCAGGAGTTGCGTTCACAATATGATTTTGCTGACGTAGATATTGACCGCTACGTGATGGAAAATGGAGAACCTCGACAGGTGATGCTCTCTGGACGCGAGTTGAATATTAATGATCTGCCGCGTGAGGTGAGTCGGGATTGGTTTAAGCGCACCTACGTCTACACGCACGGCTATGGAGCGGTGCTGAGTCCTGTGGACGAAATTCTGGACGGTAAGCCGAAAATGTACATTCGGGATATGGACCCAATTAATTACGAACCTGAATGGGCGTATCGGTTTGACGAGAACCCCGGTCCCCGAATTTACTACGGTGAACGTACTAACCATTATGTGATTGTCCATCCGGACCGTTTGGAAAGCCTTGAATTCGATTATCCGGAGACATTTGGGCAAGATTTCGCGAAATACTCGTATCAAGGTGAGGGCGGTGTCAGTCTTTCTTCGTTCTTACGGAAATTCGCGTATATGCTGAAATTTAATAATGCGCTCAATTTTATCCTGCCCGGCGAAATACAATCAACAAGCCGTGTCCTTTATAACCGAAACATAAAGGAACGAGTCAGTCAAATCGCCCCATTCCTGAAATATGATGTTGATCCTTACCTTGTCCTCCATAACGGTCGGTTGATTTGGATGATTGATGCGTATACAACGACCGCACGCTATCCTTACTCTGCCCCGATGCAGGACACCATCCGCAGAACCATTGCAGAACGGGGTGGCAGACGTGCTGCTGGACGTATTATGGGAGGCGAGAGACCGTGGGGAAATTACATCCGCAACGCTGCTAAGGTTACAATCGACGCCTACGACGGTAGCGTGAATTTTTACCTAATGGAACAGGAGCAGGATCCGATTGCGGAGTGCTATCGTCGTATCTTCCCAGATTTATTCAAACCGTTTGAGGCAATGCCCGAAGACCTCAAGGCGCACATCCGATACCCGACCACGATGTTTCTCATTCAGGCGCAGGCGTATCAGGATTACCACATGAAAGATCCGATTACCTTCTATGCGAGTGAGGATCAATGGCAAATCGGCGAAGAGCTTTACGATAACACTGAGCGTCCCCGTCCCGCACAGCCGCCGCAACCGCCAAGCCCATTTGCACGTACCCAACAGCTGCCGGATACGGTTACGAATGTGCAGGAAGTTGCGCCTTACTATGTGGTTGTAAAAATACCGGGAGAGGACCGCGCGGAATTTGTCCTGATGCTCCCCTTTACACCGAAAAACAAGCCGAACTTGACCGCTTGGATCGCTGCACGATGCGATTTACCCCAGTACGGACAACTGCTGGTCTATCGTTTCCCGAAGGGAAAACTCGCTCCCGGACCGATGCAAGTTGAAAACTTCATCACGCAAGAGCCTGGGATTTCGCAGCAGATTAGTCTGTGGAATACGCAAGGCTCGCGCGTTCTGCGTGGGAATTTGCTCATCATCCCGATGAATGAGGCAATTTTGTATGTTGAACCGATCTACATTCAAGCGGAAAACGAAGAGTCTGCGATTCCTGAATTGCGGCGCGTTGTTGTTGGTTATAAAGAAAACGTCGCATGGGGCGCAAGCCTTGATGAGGCTTTGATTAATATGTTCGGCAAGCGGTTGGAGGTTGCATTGACTCAAGACCGTTCTGATACTGAATTTTCGGAAGCGATGAGCGTACCTGAGTCGCTATCTATCTCGACGTTGGCGAAACAGGCGAGGGATCAATTTGAGGCGGCACAGTCGGCGCAACGCACAGGGAATTGGGCGGAATACGGACGTTATCTTAATTTGCTTGAAGCGACCTTAAAGCAGCTTGAGGCGGATGTACAATAACCTTAACGAAGAGTTCATTTGTTCAAAAGTTCATTAGTATATGAATTAGGCCTTACGCATTTCAGGGCGGGGCAAGATGCCCCGCCTACGAGTTGCGTAAGTGCTGCTAATGGATCAATAAACCAATGAACCAAAAAGGAGGTGAATAAAATGGGGCTCGATTGGAAACCACGGCATCGGGATATGCTTATTGGTGGGTACTGGTGGTTGGCGCGAGTTACAGATAAGGCGCGCGCTAAACTGAACGGTACTATCGGTGAGTACATCTACCCGTGACCGCAGGACAAAAAGTTCCTGGAGGAACACAAGATAGATGCTGATGAGTTTGTTGAGATGGTGAAAAGTAATCCGTCGGACGACGATATGATCGCCGCGATGCAAAAACTCAATCGATAAGTATCGAAAAAATGAGTAGGGGAGTAGGCAGTGATCTGCCTCCGATAGATCCCCCGATAGGATCGGGACAGGCCCGATAAATCGGGACAGGTCCCGACTTGTCGGGATTCTCGGAACGGAACGGGATTTCGCTGCGCTCAACCTGCTCTGATTTCCAACAGTATATCTCAGAATTGACAACTCAAAACGGAGAATCCATCCCAATGAAAAAGACAACCTTGTTTATTTTTATCCTATTGTTAGTCTCGGCATTATTTTTATCGGATACCTTCGCCCAAGATAATCCACAGTGGCAGCAGTGGCAGCTGCCCGATGGTGCTACTGCACGATTTGGAAAAGGCTGGATATCTGCACTTGAATATTCGCCTGACGGCACCCGGCTCGCGGTCGGCAGTCCTATCGGCATCTGGCTCTACGATACGACAACCCTTCAAGAGGTTGATCTGCTCACCGGGCATACGGAAATAGTCTCTACCATCGCTTATTCCTCGGATGGGAGTATACTTGCCAGTGGAAGTGATGACGATACAATTCGGCTATGGGATACCACAACAGGTGAGAGCATTAGGACGCTTACCGGGCATGAGGAGGGTATTTTGAGCATTGCCTTCAGCCCGGACGGAAAAACCCTCGTCAGCGGAAGTTACGATGACACCGTTCGCCTGTGGGCTGTTGACACCGGCGAAAATATCAAAACCCTTACCGAACATGAGGATTGGGTTTCTAGCGTTGCGTTCAGTCCAGATGGGGGTATGGTTGCCAGCGGAAGTTGGGACCAAACTGTTCGGGTGTGGGATGTTGCTACAGGTGATAACCTCCATACCTTTACCGAACATACGTCTCTCATCAGGACAGTCGCCTTCGGTTGGGGCGGTACACTCGCCAGCGGGGATTATGACTCAATGATTCATCTGTGGAACGTTAAAACAGGCGAGAAAATCAGAACGCTTACTGGGCACAGTTCAATTATCTACGATGTTGTCTTTTCTTCGGATGGGGGCATATTGGCAAGCGCGAGTGAGGACGATACTATTCGTCTGTGGAACGCTGTCACAGGCGAGACAGTCAAAACCTTTACCGAACACACGGCTGATGTCTATAAAGTTGCGTTTAGCCCGGATGGCAACACCCTCGCAAGTGGGAGTGGGGATGCAACAGTTCGTCTGTGGGTTGTTGACACCGGAGAGAACATCGGCACTCTTACCGGACATACCGATAGGGCCACCAGCGTTGCTTTCGGTCCGGGGGACCGCCCACTCATTGGTCGGAGTTGGGATCAAACGATTCACGTCTGGAATACCGAAACAGGAGATCGGCAGCACGTCCTCGTAGGGCATACGGACGATGTGGATATTGTTGTTTTCAGTCCGGATGGCCGCACAATCGCCAGCGGCAGTCAGGACAGTACTGTTCGCCTGTGGGACGCCGGGACCGGCGCACACCTGAAAACGCTCGTCGCGCATTGGGCTTATATTATAACCATCGCTTTCAGTCCCGATGGCACCACCCTCGCAAGTGGCAGTGAGGACGATACTGTCCGTTTATGGGATGTCGCCACTGGGGAACGTCTGGGAACCATCTACGGACACGATGCCGGTGTTGAGACTCTCGCTTTCAGTCCCGATGGTACAACCATCGCGAGTGGGAGTCGGGACTCTGCCATTGCGTTGTGGGATGTTGAGACCGGAGATTTCTTAAATGCGTTCTTTGGTCATTGGGGCCATGTCTTGAGCGTTGCTTTCAATCCCGAGGGCACAATCCTCGCAAGTGGGGGGTGGGACAATACCATCCGGTTGTGGAACGTCACCACCGGTGAGGAGATGACAACTATCCAAGGAAGTGATTATGGTGTCGAAAGTGTTATAGAAAGCGTTGCTTTCAATCGCGATGGCAAAACCCTTGCAGCCGGAGGGTGGGGTAATGCGATTGGCTTGTGGGATGTTGCAACAGGTGAGCATATCATAACCTTTACCGGACATGCCTCTCGGGTTGAGAGCGTTGCTTTCAACTCCGATGGTACAGTCCTCGCAAGTGGCAGTTGGGACGGGACGGTGTTGCTATGGGCGGTTCCACAGCCGCCTCCAGAGCCCGTGGAACCACCCGCTCCACTCGTCGAGGATGTCAACGGGAATGGAGTGGTCAACATCTTGGATTTAGCGTTGGTTGGTTTACGTTTGGGACAGACAGGGGAAAATAGTGCAGATGTCAACGGAGATGGTATTGTGGATATTGCGGATTTGCTTCAGGTCGCTGGCGCGATAGGCAACACTGCCACCGCACCCACTACACACCCCTTGGCACTGACTAACTTAACGCCTGCTGATGTCGAGGATTGGCTCACCCAAGCACAAGGGTTAGACCTCACGGATGTCCGCTCACAAAGAGGAATCCTTTTCCTTGAACAGCTTCTTGCAACACTGGCTCCGAAAGAGACAGCACTTTTGCCTAATTTTCCCAATCCATTCAACCCAGAGACCTGGATCCCTTATCAACTCGCCAACGATGCCAATGTCGCCCTCACGGTCTATGACACAAACGGCGTACCGGTCCGACAATTTGATTTAGGACATCAGTCTGCGGGATTCTATACTACTCGCACAAAAGCTGCTTATTGGGACGGCCGCAATGAAACTGGCGAATCGGTCGCAAGTGGGGTTTATTTCTATCAACTCCAAGTGTCTCCATCCCGATCTATCGGGGCAGGCGATTATACTGACTTACGGCGGATGGTGATTCTCAAGTAGGTGCACTAATCGGTCTGAGAGACCGAGTTTTTCCAAAAAACTCGGTCTCTGAACCTAAGTGCTCTTTCGCTCATTTGCTGTGTATTTGGGGTTCCGCAAAACTGATAATCAAAAGGAGAATCAATTTCAATGAAAAGGACAGTGTTTTTTAGGCTTGTTCTATTATTACTTTCGGCTCTATTTCTATCAAACAGCTTCGCTCAAGAAAATCCGCAGTGGCAGTTACCCGAAGATGCGATTGCGCGATACGGTAAAGGTTGGATAGCTGGACTTCAGTATTCACCTGACGGCAGCCGCCTCGCGGTCGCCACTGCCATCGGTATTTGGCTCTACGACACGGCAACCCTTCAAGAGGTTCGCCTGCTCACCGGGCAGACTGCAATATATGAATCTGCGACGTATTCACCATCTTCTATGGCGTATTCGCCGGATGGATCTATACTTGCTAGTGGGGGCTGGGATCGAGCTATCCGTTTGTGGGATACCGCTACGGGTGAGGATATCAAAACTCTTACCGGGCATAGGAGTGGTGTTCGAAGTCTCGACTTTAGCCCGGATGGAAAGATTCTTGCCAGTGGAAGTTATGACGATACCGTTCACTTGTGGGATGTTGACACTGGTGAGATCATTCACATTCTTGCCGAACACACAGATCGGGTTACCAGCGTTGCTTTTAGCCCAAATGGGGATATGGTCGTTAGTGGAGGTTGGGACCAAACGGTCCGTTTGTGGGATGTGGCTACGGGTGACCTTATCAGAACGATCACCGGACATACATCTCTTATCCGGGCGGTTGCCTTTAGTCCAGATGGGGAGATGATTGCCAGTGGAGACTACGACGCAAGGATCCGTTTGTGGGACGTTGACACCGGCGACGAAATTAGGACACTCATCGGTCACACTTCTATTATTTACGATCTCACTTTTTCGGATGAGGGTGTCCTAGCGAGTGCGAGTGAGGACGATACCCTCCGCCTGTGGGATGTTGACACCGGTGTTGCTGTTCACACTCTGACCGAACATACGGCTGATGTCATTCAGGTTGCATTTAGCCCGGATGGGCGCACGGTCGCAAGTGGGGCGTGGGATGCGACCTTTCGCCTATGGGACGTTGATACGGGTGAGCACATTGAAGCTGTTACTGGGTTCGCGGACATTGTTTTGAATGTTGCGTTCAGTCCGGAGGGACGCGTCCTCGTTGGTCGGAGTTGGGACAGCACCATCCGTCTGTGGAACACCGAAACAGGAGAACGCGAGCACTTCCTCTTTGGGCATACGGACGATGTGGAAATCGTTGCTTTTAGCCCGGATGGACGTACACTTGCCAGTGGCGGTAATGACGACACGGTCCGCTTATGGGACGTTGATACCGGAGCCCACCTGAAAACCCTTGTTGGACATAGGTCCTACATTATAAGCGTCGCTTTCAGTCCCGATGGTAGCATGGTAGCGAGCGGAAGCGAGGACGATGACGTTCGCTTGTGGGATGTCGCCACCGGGGCGCGTTTGAGGACTCTCCGTGGCCACGGGACCGGCGTCGAGAACCTCGCTTTCAGTTCCGATGGAAAAATTCTTGCAAGTGGGAGTCGAGATAACACCGTTCGCCTGTGGGATGTTGAGACAGGGGAAACTCTGCAAGTACTTGCAGGACATTTCCTTCATGTCCTGACGGTTGCTTTCAGTCCCGATGACAAGATCATCGCAAGTGCAGGTTACGATACTGTCGTTCGTCTGTGGGATGTTGAAACCGGTGAAGTGATGCTAGCCATTGATCGGGAGGTTCATGGTGTCGAAAGTGTTGCTTTCAGCCCCGATGGAAAAACGCTTGCAGTTGGGGCGTGGGATGACACGGTTAGTTTGTGGGATGTTACCACCGGCGAGCCGTTGAAAACTCTTGTCGGTCATGCGAGTAGTGTTGAGAGTGTTGTTTTCAGTTCTGATGGTACGATGCTCGCCAGTGGGAGTTGGGATGGCACGGTGCTTTTGTGGGATGTTACACCGCCCCCTCCTCCCGAGGAACCACCTCCTCCAGTCGTCGAAGAGGTCCCGCCGGTTGAGGATGTCAATGGGAATGGAGTGGTCAACATCTTAGATTTAGCGTTAGTTGGATTGCGTTTGGGACAGACAGGGGAAAATGATGCCGATGTCAACGGAGATGGCATTGTGGATATTGCGGACTTGCTTCAGGTCGCAGGCGCGATAGGGAACACTGCCACCGCACCGGCTGGACATTCTTTACCACTGACCAACTTAACTCCCGCCGATGTCGAGGGATGGCTGACTCAAGCGCAAGGGTTAGCCCTCACCGATCTAAAGGCACAAAGAGGAATTCTCTTCCTCGAACAACTGCTTGTAGCATTAGTTCCCAAAGAGACAGCGCTTTTGCCGAACTATCCTAACCCGTTCAACCCGGAGACATGGATTCCGTACCAACTCGCCCGTGATGCAGACGTGACGCTTACGGTTTATGATATGAAAGGTACGGCGGTGCGCCAATTCGATTTGGGGTATCAGTCTGCCGGGTACTACACCGGTCGGACGAAAGCCGTTTACTGGGACGGCCGTAATGAAATCGGCGAATCGGTTGCAAGCGGAATCTATTTTTATCAACTCGACGCAGAAAATTATACTGATTTGCGGCGGATGGTAATTCTTAAATAACGTAAGTTGCTAGTAGCCGACATATTCAAACCAATAGCCCCTAATCTCTGTGCAATTGTATCATTTCTGTAGGTCGAGATGTGAATCTCGACCTACAGGTTCTGATGGATTTCCAATAACTATCAACTTAGGTTATCTTAACTAGGGTTATTCCAATAAAGGAGTTTTTCATGAAGACCACTCAGGTTAAAACCAGTTTTCTGTTTTACGTATTTACGTTGTTCCTATGCCTCAATCCCTTTTTCTTAAATAACACCGATGCACAGACCGATAATGACCCAACTCCCGGCTCCCCTGAATTCAGCTATACTTATGAGAGTATTGATGTTCCGGGTGTAGATTTTTTAGCGTTGACAGCGAGTAGCGACTTTGAGGATTACGCCGGCTACACCCGGAGTCCTGATGGTGAAAAAACAGTCGGATTTACGCTCATTGACGGTGTTTTTACGACTTATGATTTCCCGGGTTCACGGAACACTTATTTCTATGCGTTCGGTAATAATGGGACAGCTGCCGGGCACTACCAAGATAGCGATGGGCTGTACCATGGCGTCATCTTAGAAAATGGCGAACTACGGCAATATGATTTTCCGGGTGCCGTCCAAACGGAGATATATGGGTTCAGTGATGCGACGGGTGTGCTGACGGGTAATTTTATAGACGATTCCGGCGTTCGGCGTGGATTTTCAGGGGACATAATCGTTGAAGTGCCTGATGCAACGGCAACATACGCCGATTTTGTGAACGCGAGTGGCGCTATCACAGGAAGTTACATAGGTGCAGATGGTCTATATTATCCATACGTGCGCACCCCGAATGGAACATTTGTATTTCACGACTATCTGGACTCATCAACTCTGGAGTACTTTTTTGTGCACGGTATCACTGATACAAGGATTATCGTTGCGCGAGCTAGAGCGATAGGTGATATTCCGCGCTCCTATGTCGGCACCTCCCAGCAAGGACTATCTGATTTACAGTTTCCGGGCGGTGTTAGCACAGAGGGTTGGAATATCAATCAAGATGGATCTGTCGTCGGGTATTACGACTCAGGGGACGGAGGTAGACACGGATTTATCGCCAGACCGACTGAGGAAACTGCTGAAAAATTCAGAGATATAGCTTATCCCCCACCGCCTGAATTCAATTTCACCTATGAGAGTATTGATGTTCCGGGTGTAGATTTTTTAGCGTTGACAGCGAGTAGCGACTTTGAGGATTACGCCGGCTACGCCCGGAGCCCTGATGGTGAAAAAACAGTCGGATTTACGCTCATTGACGGTGTTTTTACGACTTATGATTTCCCGGGTTCACAGAACACTTATTTCTATGCGCTCGGCAATAATGGGTTAGCTGCCGGGCACTACCAAGATAGCGATGGGCTGCACCACGGTGTCATCTTAGAAAATGGCGAATTGCGGCAATATGATTTTCCGGGTGCCGTCCAAACGGAGATATATGGGTTCAGTGATGCGACGGGTGTCCTGACGGGTAATTTTATAGACGATTCCGGCGTTCGGCGTGGATTTTCAGGGGACATAATCGTTGAAGTGCCTGATGCAACAGCAACATACGCCGATTTTGTGAACTCGCAAGGTCTTATCGTAGGCAGCTACATAGATGCTGACGGTTTATTTCACGCATACGCGCTCAGTGTGTCTGGCAGGTTTATACTGCTTGACTATCTTGAACCGTCAACTCTGGAATACTTTTTTCTGCACGGCATTAGCGAGGGCGAAGGAAGGAGTGTATTTGTAAGTGCCCGAGCAAAATTTGTGGACGATATTCCACGGTCCTATGTCGGCTCATATCTGTACGGACTACATGAATTGTGGTTTCCGGGTAGCGTTAGCACGGAGGGCTGGAACATCAATCAGGATGGCTCTGTTGTCGGGCACTACGACTCGGCGGATGGGCGGAGGCATGGGTTTATCGCCAGACTCGGCACTAAGACGGAGAGCGACTATTTTGGCAACGCCTACCATGTCACACTGGCTAAAGGTCTGAACATGATTTCTGTGCCATTGGCACCACCGACACCGCTGAACGCTAAGACGCTTGCCGGTCTGACAGGAGCGACAACCATCATCGCATTCGATGAAACCAATCAGAAATTCGTTGGTTGGACACCAAGCGCACCGGACGACGGGTTTCCAATCGAAGGTGGAAAAGGCTATATTGTTAATGTCCCACAGGCTCGCCAATTTGCATTCGTTGGTTCCCGATGGACAACCCAAACGGAGAATGCTGCAGCGGCACCTGCAATATCCGTGGATACATTCCAAGAACAGGAAACGTGGGCATTCGTTGTAAGCGGGCACTTGGAAGGGCACGCTGCGTTTGAGGGCTACCAAGTCACAGTCCGTAACCTCAGAACAGATAGCGTGATAACTGCCTCAGTGCAAGGCGATTACTTCGCTGCGGCAACAGCTGACTTGGCGCAACGGAGCGTAGTCCAAGCTGGAGACGTAATTGAAGTACGGGTTACCGGTCCGGGTGGAAATGTTGAATCAGACATCTTCACTTCTATAGTAACACCTGAGGATTTGGCAAACGCGGTTCTGTCTATCAGGCTTGATAGCATTGGCCAACCGAAGCTGACTCAGCTATTGCAGAACTTCCCGAACCCGTTCAATCCCGAAACCTGGATTCCGTACCAGCTTGAAAAAGCGGCTGCTGTCACGCTCCAGATTTATGATACCTCGGGTGGCATCGTCCGAACGCTGGATCTCGGTTTTAAGCAACAAGGGTTCTATATGACGCGTTCTACGGCAGCGTATTGGGATGGACGTAACAATATCGGCGAGCAGGTTGCCTCTGGGGTTTACTTCTACAATTTGAATACCCCTGACTTTTCGGGGACCCGGAAGATGCTCATATTGAAGTAAGGGCAATCCGTATAGAACGGACAAATGTCACAGTTGTGCCCTCGGTGTAACTGTGGCACTCTGTTAAACGTACAAAAGCGCAACCGAGTTTTTCCAAAAAACTCAGCTTCTGCCCCAAACCACCTTCACCTATCAAGAGCGTAGGAGATAGCGTTTGACGGACTTATTATGAAATTGGAAGATTACCGCAATTTGCTGGATCAGATTGATGACCGGATTTTGGTCCTTTTACAGGAACGGGCAACTATTGTCAAACGTGTCGGTGAACTCAAATCGGACACCGGCGTTGAACGGATTTATGCGCCGCATCGAGAGCGGGAAATTCTCTCCCGGCTGGAAACGCAGAACCGTGGGCAATTCCCCTCCGACGCGCTACATACGATTTACACCGAGATTATCTCCGCCTGTCGCGCGCTTGAAAGACCGTTATCCATTGCCTTCCTCGGTCCTGCTGGTAGTTTTGGTCACACGGCGGGCTCACATTTCTTTGGCACGTCAGTAGAGTTTATCGAAGTGACACCTCAACCCGAGATTTTTACAGCGGTCGAGTCGGGTCGAACGGATTATGGTGTTGTTGCGATCGAAAACTCCACACATGGAACGGTCCGTGATGTTTTGGAGATGTTCCAGTACACAAGCCTTCAAATTTGCGGGGAGTGCTTTTTGCCAATCAGGCAGCATCTCCTCTCAAAATATCCGTTAGCAGAGATTACAAAGATCTACTCCCACCCGCAAGCGTTTGCCCAATGTCGTCAATGGCTTGGTCAAAATGTGTCAGGTGTCCATCAAATTGAGGTTTCCAGCACGTCAGAGGCGGCGGAATTGGCTTCCAGCGAACCGAATGCAGCAGCAATAGCGAGTCAACTGGCTGGCGAGATGTATGAGCTATCCGTGGTAGGCGAGTCAATCATGGATGGACCAAACAATACGACACGTTTCCTTGTTATTGGAAGCCACTCGGCGGCCCCTACTGGAAATGACCGGACATCTATCATTTTCTCAGTCAAGGATAAAATTGGCGCGTTATCGGAGGTGCTGCAGGTGTTGAAACAGTACGAACTCAATATGAGCAAGATCGAGTCCTTGCCCTCCCGCACCAAAGCGTGGGAATATGTTTTCTTTGTAGACTTGGATGGGCATGCGGACGATGAAAGTGTCCGAAAAGCGCTTACAGAGATTAGGGAGTTGTGCGTGATGATGAAAATTTTGGGGGCTTATCCGATTGGGGAACAGGGTGAGGAAGGATCTGGTAAATTCTAATTAATGTACGGCTAACCCCCTAAATCCCGCCCCCGATAAATCCCCGATGAATCGGGACAGGCGGGATGTACCACTTGTCAGGGGGACTTCAGAAACTGCTCGAAGGTCAGAGTTATGGGCAATGTCTACTTATTTCTATAATTCACCATAACACCTACAGCCAATAAATTAGGATTAAAATCAAGTTCACTAAGCTGTGTGTGATTATGCAAGGGATTAGTGATTTCGTGCGAATGTAGAGCCACACAAGGGTAACCCCCATGAGAAATATTGGGATCCCTCCCAAAACCGACGGCATGAAGGAACGGATGTAGCCGTGGAGTGCTGCAAAAAGGAGCGCGCTAAGGACAGTACCTTTAGCCTGACCAAATCGACCGGCGAAACCGGTATATGCAATCCCTCGAAAGAGAATTTCTTCCCCCACCGGCATTAGAATTAACATGACAAAACCGAAGAGAATAACTGTGCTGTCCCCGAAGTTTTCTGGTATGCTGCTCGACCATTGCTGCTGTTCCCATCGGACCAAGTTCCCCAGCCCTTCGAGGGGGCTGTGCTGACTGAACCAATCTATCCCCTCCATGAAACCTACAGCAGCGAAGGCTAAAGCGGGGGCGAGAAATAGGGGCAGTACAAAATCGGTAAGACCGCCACTATATCCCAATCCAATAGACCTTACCGTTCTGCGGTAGCGACCAGTTATGCAGAATAGGGATAGCCAAATTAACACATTTCCGACGATTAGCTTAATGCTCCAGAAGTGGGAAGTTGGAAGTGTGTATACAGCGTCTGTTTCTGTCAGCACCCCCAGTCCTTCTGCCATCAAGACGGCTATATAGCGTGCGACCTCTTGAAATAGAAAGGTTATCAGAAAAATGACGACTGGATCTGATGGCTTGAGGTAGCCGTGTAGCCTTGCCACTGTTTCTTCTGCTGTATAGAACTGATCGCAGCGTCCACATTTGCGGGACCATGCTCGGTTATCCCGCTGACATTTAGGGCATGTCCAGATGAGTTCGGGGATCCGATTCCAGAAGTAAATTGGGAAGAACGCTTGTGGAAGGAAAAAGGTGCCCAAAGCCCAAAACTTAGATCGATCTTGTAGTCTACTATCGTTGTATACCCAAAGGGCAAGTGCGCCGTTGATAGCCGTGCTCAAAATCACTACGTAGACATTTTGCATTGGCAGATCCCGTGGCTCCACTGACGAAGATTTGGCGCGCATGGTAACATATCCAAACGCTTGTGTCAATGACCATCAACTATTTTTGATCTTCACATCGTGGCGACAGGTGTGCTATAATCAATTGAGTTGGTTCATCGGTTCAGTTAGTGATCGGTCTATTGGACAGAAGAGCCCGACATATTGCGCTTCAAATCGAATTTCAATACATAGCAACGTGGGTTTCCGGACGATCGGAGGGAAAAATGGTTACTTTAGGTGGTGGAGATTTTACATATCAAACATCGGGCGAAGATTGGGGCAACATACCCGAAGATTGGACTTACAAAGAAGCTACCGCTGTCGCTGTAGATGCGGATGATAATGTTTATGTCTTTAATCGCGGGACACATCCGATGATTGTCTTCAATTCTGACGGTGATGTACTTCGGACATGGGGAGATGGCATATTCGCCAATCCACACGGCGTAACCATTGCTCCTGACGGTTCGGTCTATTGCGTTGATAACGGAGATCACACCGTTCGTCAGTTCACACCCGATGGGAAACTGTTGATGACGCTTGGCGAACCCCATCGACCTGCCTCTCCAATGAGTGGCGAACCTTTCAACCTTCCAACGCACTTGGCAATTGATCCGCACAGCGGGGACCTGTATGTGGCTGATGGATATGCCAACGCACGGGTTCACAAATTTACGCCCGATGGCCGGCATCTGTCCTCTTGGGGCGAGTCAGGTACGGGTGAGGGACAGTTCAACATTGTCCATAACATCACAACGGATAAGGATGGCTGGGTGTACATTGCTGACCGCGAAAACCACCGGGTACAGGTATTTTCTCCCGACGGGAAGTACGAAACACAGTGGCTGAACCTATCGCGGGCTGCCTGTATCTGTTTGGACACCAGTAACGAACCGCTCGTTTACGTAGGCGAGTATTTCGCGGGTATTGCGTCAAATGCAATGGGTACCTGTTTGGGACCCCGCGTCAGTATCATAGATACGAAGGGAAACATACTGGCACAACTGAGCGACCAATCTTATGGAGATGAGCCCGGACGGTTCTATTCACCGCATGGAATTGCTGTTGATTCTAAGGGCAGCATCTATGTCGCCGAAGTCTCTTGGAGTGACTATGGCAGTCAGATGGATCCGCCGAGAGAACTTCGTTCGCTCCAGAAGTTAGTTAAGCAGGGTTAAAAACGTGAAACGTAATGCCCCGATAAATCCCCCGATAAGATCGGGGCAGGCCCGATGAATCGGGACAGGCGGGACAGGCTGTGAAACGTGAAAACCATCTGTCCATTTTAGCAAGTTCGGGTGGGGTTCCCGCGCCCCTGCGATTTCTGTTTCACTATTCTTCAACATGAGTCAAGATTTATTCTATATGTTCTCGTTTTACCGGGAATGCGATGGTGTCCGTATATTTCTATGTCTTCCGTTTTTGCTTGACCATCCTCTCTACGGGTGATATGATTATGAAATGTTAGAACCTTTGAGTTAGATAGGAGGGAGCCCCTATTCGGAGATGGCAAGACGCAAGCGCAGAAAACGGTATGCATCATCACCAAAGGTCGCTGGCTCTTCAATGGTGGATAAGGACTCTCATGACTGCGCTGCGAGTCCTTTCCGTATTCGGCTCTATAGCGATCCAGTACTGCGAGAAAAAGCGTTCCCCGTTCAGGCAATCACGGATGTTGAGCGGAAACTTGCAGAGGATATGTTAGCCACGATGTATGCTTCACCGATTGGGGTGGGGTTGGCGGCACCGCAGGTTGGGATTTTGAAGCGACTGATTGTGATTGATTTAGATCGAGATGCCTCGGAAGAATCGCCGTCGGTTCTGTTTAACCCAACGATTCAGAGTTTAGCGGGTGAAGCTACTGAGGAAGAGGGTTGTTTGAGTTTCCCCGGTATTACAGCTGATGTCAAGCGGGCGGCGAGGGCAGTCGTGACGGCGCAAGACATTGATGGTGAACCGGTTCAGATTGAGGCAGAAGACCTACTCGCCCGCGCCCTACAGCATGAAATAGATCATCTCGACGGTATATTGTTTATTGATTACGTTAGGGGCTTGAAGCGGCAACTCCTCCGTGGAAAACTAAGGAAACTTCGACAGCAGTCGGAACAATAAAAATCAGAGAGGTCAAACAGATGTCGGAAGCAGAAAAATATCCAGACATTGATCAGAAGCTGGATCAGCTCGATAAACTATTAAAATCCTACGGAAAAGTCATCGTCGCATTCTCTGGTGGAGTGGATAGCACCTTTCTGGCAGAAGCTGCAAAGCGGGCGTTGGGAGATAATGCTCTTGCTGTGACAGCGGTTTCTGACTCTTACCCGGAGCGCGAGATGAAGGCAGCACAGGACATCGCCAAGCAGATTCGCATCCGTTATGAAACGATCAATACCGACGAATTGGAAACTGAGGGATATGCGAGCAACCCGACCAATCGCTGCTATTTCTGCAAAACCGAACTGTTTGAACAGATCCGCCCAATTGCGGAACAATATAAGATTGGCACCACTGTCTACGGAGCAATCCCTGACGATGTTGGCGATCACCGCCCCGGCATGGATGCGGCTAAACAGATGGGCATTCAGGCACCGCTCATCGATGTGAATCTGACCAAGGTGGAGATCCGTGAAGCCTCACAGCGTTGGGGGCTACCAACGTGGGACAAACCTGCCTTTGCATGCCTCTCCTCCCGTTTTCCCTACGGCACACGGATTACCCGCGAGAATCTACGTCTCGTTGATCGGGCGGAACAGTTTTTGTTTGATTTAGGGATTCGTCAATTCCGTGTACGCCATCATGATACGCTCGCTCGGATTGAGGTCGATCCACAAGAGATTGAGTTCATCGCTGCCAAATCCATCCGCACCCAGATTAATGAGAAATTCAAATCGCTTGGATATGAGCATGTCGCCCTCGATTTGCAAGGGTATAGATCTGGAAGTCTAAACGAAGGGTTACTGAACCTTTCAAAATTGACTGCCCATTAGAGGGTGATGCCAGTCCACAACCTTTCATTGTAAATCCACCGAGAATCTGCACACCGCAAAGATATGCTCCACCTCTCCATTTTGTTCAAGAGTTGATCGGCTCATTAGTTCATTATGCCCCGATGAACCCACAGCGCGCCCTTGACTATGTTTTGAACCGATTCCTATACACAGTATTATATGATGGAGGAAGTTGGTGGAATTAAAAATGTCCTCGAACCCAAGGAACGAGAATCGTTAGAAAGATGCAGCAGCCACAGACCCAACCCAATCAACAGACTAATCCCCTCATCGGTTCCGAATCTTTCAGCTGGAACAAATGGGATGCTTGTACCCATTGCGGGCTCTGTTTACCGACCTGTCCGACTTACCGCGAATTAGGTCTGGAGACCGATTCACCGCGTGGAAGGCTTTATTTGATGGGGGCAGCATTCAGGGATAAGAGCCCGATGCCGCTCAATGACGACTGGGCAAAATATATCTATCGGTGTCTGGACTGCCGTGCGTGTGAAACGGCATGTCCCTCCGGCGTACATTTTGGCGAGGTTATCGAAGAAGCTCGTGCGATTTATGAACTGAACGCTGATCGTCCAACGGAGCAGCGGTTTTGGCGGCGTTTGGCTTTTAAGGAGCTTTTACCCGACAAGGATCGCTTAGATCTCATCTTTGAACTGATGTGGCTGTATCAGCGGCTTGGGATTCGCTGGCTGGTGCAAAAACTTGGGATTCTCAAACTGATGGGTAAATTGGGAGAGATGGAATCATTGCTTCCCGACATTCCGAATCCATCTCTCAAGGACGGCATTCGGGAGTTTACCCCCGCCAAAGGGGAGGCGAAGCATCGGGTTGGGTTTATCTCTGGGTGTGTGATGAATCAGGTGTTCACCGAAACCAACTTAGCGACGATTCGTGTCTTGACGGAAAACGGATGCGACGTCATTACGCCCACACAGCAGGTGTGCTGCGGTGCGTTGCATGTCCACAACGGCGTTCGAGACACGGCATTGGAACTCGCTCGGAAAAACATCGATGTTTTTGAAGCCGAAGATGTGGAGGCGATCATCATTAATTCGGCGGGCTGCGGGGCAACCTTGAAGGAGTATGAAGCCTTGATGGAACACGATACCGTCTACTCCGAAAGGGCACAAGTATTTAGCAGTAAAATGCGGGATATCAGTGAGTTTCTCGCGGAGATTGAAATGATACCACCGGAGGGAGAGATTAATCGGCGTGTGACGTATGATGAACCGTGTCATCTTGTCCATGGGCAAAAGGTCCAATCTCAACCTCGCACACTCCTCCAATCAATTCCGGGGTTAGAACTTATTGAGTTGACTGAATCGGAATGGTGCTGCGGCAGTGCCGGCATTTACAATATCACGCAGCCAGAGATGTCTCGTGAAATTCTGGAGCGCAAGATAAAGCACATCGCCGAGACAGATGCTGAAATTGTTGCGACAGGAAACCCGGGCTGTATTCTGCAGATCCAACAGGGCGTTAAGGCGAGTCGATTGCCGATGAAGGTGATGCACCCGATCGAACTCCTCGACCAGTCATACCAAAGCATTGATCCGCTCGGATAGACAACTCCCCCGGTCCTCAAGGAAAGTACGCAGCAATTGTATTGTTTGTGTGAATTAAATTCTCGCAACGCACACATCGCGGTAAAAACGCTCTATATTTTGACTATTAATCACCTAAATTGCTAGGTTCTGTTGACATTTCATCGTAATAAGACAATCAAGGGGGCACACAGACACATGCCCCTTCGTAGGGGTTGGGTCTCCCAACCCTTTGTTCACATATCAGAGATAGCTTCGGATTTCGGTGAGAGATGTGGACACGATCCAAGATCTGTACACATCGAAAAGGGAGGAAAGCACCTGATGGCGACAAAGATCCGAACCCACCTAATGTTTGATGGCACTGCTGAGGAGGCAATGAGCTTCTACGTCAGCCTATTCCCCATGTCTGAAATTATTGATGTGTCACACTACGACGCAGGCGAGAATAAAGGCAAAATTCATCACGCCTTTTTTACTCTTAGTGGTAGGGAATTCATCTGCATCGATACCCCGATAAAGCATGATTTCGGCTTCACACCCGCTATGTCAATCTTTGTTGATTGTGACTCACAAGAAGAACTTGAGCGGGCATACTCAGCACTTGCTGAGGGTGGAGAAATATTTATGCCATTGGACAACTACGGGTTTAGTGAGCGGTTCGGTTGGGTAAGTGATCGCTTTGGTGTCTCATGGCAACTCAATCTTCCGTACGAGGAAAATTGCCGATAAGCGCAATTACCAGATCCGCGGATTTCAATTGGCGTAGTCTAGCACATAAATCTGGTTTGTCTTAGGTAGTTTTGACTTGCTCACTTCAATCTGTGATTGGCCCTGATAATGGACAAGTTCCGCCGGATATCGCGCGGTGAAATCATCTACCGGCAGAATTCGAGTGAGCGTGCCCTTGTCGGTCCTGTAGTGCATCGGAATTGTAACCTTCGGCTGAATTGCATCAATAACTTCATCAAGATCATTCAGTTCAATAGTTGGTGGACCGCCTGTTAGCACGAGCAGAATATCGACGCCCTTGAAAAATTCAAGTTGTGTCTCGCTTAACGGGTTTCCCACATCGCCCATGTGCCCAATTTCGATACCTTCGACTCCAAATCGGTACATTGCATTCTGATCCGGATCGCTTTTATGTACTATGCTCCCCATAGCTGGCACAGATGAGAAACGAATCCCTTTAACCTCCGCTCCAGTCTCAGTGATATCGAGCGCATTAATCACGACCTAGGTTCTGTTGACATTTCATCGTAACCAGATAATAGAGAGACATAAATCGGTTCACGGACGTAAAACCCCAGAAAAGAAACCGAGTTTTGAAAAAAACTCGGTTTCTGCCAGCTTTTCCAGTGAGTGGATTGACAAATACACTGCATATTTACAAAAATGGCTCCGTTCCGCCTGTCCCGATTTATCGGGGAGAGTCCAAGACTTGGATATGACTATCCAAGCCGAGCAGACTGGACAACTAGCAACTTGCGTTATTAATTATGAAAATTACAGACATTCAGACTTTTATCGTTGGGAACCCGTGGAAGAACTGGGTGTTTATCAAACTCCACACGGCTGATGGTGTCTACGGCGTTGGTGAGGCGACAAGCCATCGCAAAGCGAAAACGGCAGAGACCGCCGTCATTGAGATGCGCCGCTATTACCTTGGTCGCGATCCTTTCAACACGGAAGAAATTTACGAAGAACTTACAAAGGGGAGCGCCCCTTTTTATGTAAAGGCAGCCGTGGACATGGCGTGTTGGGACATCATCGGTAAAACAGTTCAGCTACCGGTTTATCAACTGATCGGTGGGGCATATCGGAATCGCATCCGCGCCTACGCTAACGGCTGGTATCAGGTAGACCGGATTCCTGAAGCATTTGCTGAGAAAGCCAAAGCGGTTGTGGAGAAAGGCTACACTGCGCTTAAATTCGATCCCTTTGGAAATGCTTACGGACGGATCGCCGCTAGCGAGATCGAGCTTTCGATTGATATCATTGCGGCAGTGCGGGAGGCAGTTGGACCGGATGTAGAGTTACTCATTGAAGGACATGGGCGTTTTGATCCGCTGCTCAGCGTCAAGATCGGGCGCAGGCTGGAGGCGTTTGATCCGGGCTGGTTTGAGGAACCGGTACGCTCACCCCAAATCGACGACCTCGCTTTCATTGCTTCTAAGCTGCCGTTTCCCATTGCCGCCGGAGAAGGGCTATCCGGCAAAGAGGCGTTTATGGAACTGCTGGATCGGAAGGCAGCGCAGGTGATACAGCCGGATCCCATCCCCGCCGGTGGCATCACGGAAATGAAGAAGATCTGCGCCATTGCACAAGCCCATCATGTGTCCGTCGCACCCCACAATGCACAAGGTCCCGTTTGTACCGCTGCTTGCCTCCATATCGATGCCTCGACACCAAATGTTATGATCCAAGAGGTGTTTGAGGACTTTGCAACACCCTTCGCCGAAAAGATTGTTGATTATCCCATAGAGATCAAAGATGGTGACGTTATCATTCCGGACCGTCCCGGCTTGGGGATAGACCTCGATGAATCGGAGATGGCCAAACATCCCTACGACGAATCACACTTCTTGGATATGTACGGAGAAGGTGGGTGGGAGAAGCGGAATTTGGGTAACGCATAACAGGAGACAACGTCGATGATTCGTGTGATTAAGCCAGAGGGTTTCGGCAATATTCAGTTAGAAGATGCGCCCATTCCTGAGATTAATGACCGTCAAGTTTTGGTGCGGACGGAAAGGACGTTGATTAGTCGCGGTTCTGAGCTATTTCGGCGTTATATTAGCGAAGAAGCACTTCCGCATTCGATTATGGGGTATTCCCTCACAGGCACCATCGAGCAGGTCGGGGCTGATGTCGCAGGGTATCAAGTTGGCCAACGGGTGATGGCCGCCGCACCTCACGCCCAGTATGTCGTTGGCGATACGGATTCGACACGGGGCCATTTAGTTCCGCTTCCCGATGATGTTTCGTTCGAGGCGGGCACGTTCCTCCTGCTTTCTACAGAAGCGACGGCGTGGGCGGCTTCATCAGGGGCGCAGGCGGGAGATACGATCGTCATTCTGGGGCAGGGCGTTGTAGGCAGCTTGATGCTACAGATTCTACGCGGATATAATCCCGCCAGAATCATTACGGTTGATGGATTGCCGTTACGTTGCCAACTCTCAGAGGAATTGGGTGCGGATGTAGTAATTGATGCGTCGGAAGAGGATCCTGTTGAGGCGGTGCAGCGTTTAACCGATGGAAACGGTGCGGATCTTGTCGTTGACTGTGTTGGCGGGCATGCGGGCGTTAAGTCGTTTGATCAGGCACAGGATATGGTGCGGAGGGGAGGGACCCTTCAGTTGATCGCATTATATCAGGGTGAACCGTTGCCGTTGCATTCATCGAAAATCATGCACAAGCGGCTTGTAGCAGGTATTCTCGTTGACGAACCGCTCTCACAAACTGCGTTCCAGGCGTTAGAGAAGATTCGCACCGGAAAGATCCAAACTGATCGGATGATCACCCACCGCTTCCCGTATAAGCAGGCGAAGGAGGCGTTTGATTTCTTGTGGAATACGCCGGGTGAAGCACTTGCGGTCTTGTTGGTTTGGAGGTAGTGATTTAGTAGATTTTAGAATTACTGATACACTTGCAAGGCACAACCAACCCCCTAAATCCCGCCCCCGATAGATCCCCGATACATCCCCGATAAATCGGGACAGGCGGGGCAGGTCCCGACTTGTCGGGATTCTCGGAACGGAACAGGAACGGAACAGGCGGGATGTACCACTTGTCAGGGGGACTTTGAAAATTTCGCGCAGATCATCCCATAAAGGCCGCTATGATGCTCATCTGAGTTCATACATCACCGATGCCACGCCGACGATTGCGGCGGTCTCTGTGCGCAAGGTATTGTCGCCGAATGTTGCGGGTAAGCATCCGTTTTGAAGTGCCAAGTCCACCTCTTCGTTTGTAAATCCACCTTCGGGTCCCACAAAAAGCCCAACCGATTTTGCGTCTCCGTGATTGCGCAATATCTCTTTGAGCCCGTTCCGTTTTTCGCCCTCCCACAAGAGAATTGATAGATCCAAGTGGTCTATCCTTGGAAGACCTCCTTTTAGCCCTTGAGGGGCGAGTACGTGTGCAAAATGGGGACGTTTGCACTGTTTGGCTGCTTCGTTTGCGATCCGTTGCCAGCGTATTATTCGTTTTTCCTGAACCAAGGATTGAGGAATTGAACGCTGACAGATCATCGGCGCAATCTCGCTCACCCCAATCTCGGTCGTCTTCTGGACGATTAGATTCATTTTGTCAAATTTGGGCAAGCCTTGAAACAGGGTAATATAGGGCGGGGTGTGTGGGTGAAACTGTTGCTGGAGAATTTTCGCTTGTAGCGGGGAGGTGCGGGTATCGCAGAGCGAAGCAACATAACGGTTGCCCACTCCGTCAAAGACTTCAACTTGGTCATCAGCCCTCAAGCGGAGTACGTTAAGCAGGTGATGTCGCTCGGACTTACTGATACGGATGGTGTCTTCGGAGATTTGGGGAGGCGGAACATAACAGCTGTGCATGGATCGGTCTTACCGGAGATTAGGGTGTGCTGAGGAATTGGCATTGGCTTATGTAAAAACAGAGTGGGATTAAGGTGAAAGTGTTGAGGGCGGGGCAAGTCGCTTTGGATCCCGCCTGTCCCGATTCATCGGGCCTGCCCCGATCTTATCGGGGGATTTATCGGGGATGCCCCGCCTACGGTTGTTGAGGCAAGTCGGTGCTGTTGCACTAATTCTTAACATGAACGTTAGCATTTTACATCGGTCCAAAATGTTCTTTAATTGCCTCCTCCCCAAAATCGAAAACTTGCTTGGCAATGTCTAAGAGATCGGGCGCGAAACGAGAATTAGCAACGGCTTGTTTAGCTTCCTCACCGCCGAAGCGATCCAACAACAAGAGGCAAGCTCCAATCAAAATAGCACCAGAGATCACTCCAAAAGCGCCCCCAATGATATGATTGATCCATCCTAATACGCCACGCTCCACGACCTTCTGGATGTGACTAAAGACCATATCAATCACAATGCTCACGGCAGCAACAATAGCGATAATACTAATCCACTTGGCGAGCGGTTCCTGTTTTATAAAGCGGAGGAGGAAAGGGGTCACGTCTTTCCAAACTTGGCTGGCGACGAATGCGCCAGCAGACATAGCAGCGATCCCCCACACACTACGCGTAAATCCTGCTCGAAGGCAGCTCAGACCAGCTACGCCAGCGATGATTACAATAGCAATATCGAGTTTTCCCATGGTGAATTCTCCTAAACGGTTGTACAGTTTTCCGCGCTTGCAGCGGCAACAATTTCTTTCTCTGTTTTCCTGAAGACCTCCTGAAATACAGTATCGGTTGACTTTCCATCGCCGAGGCGTTTGAGCACAGCTCGGAGCGCAGCAAAACTGAACTGCTGTATCAGGTATTTGGTGGTTGCGCAGGATTGGAGGTATGCTATAAGACGTTGCTTCTCCGGCAGGTCCTGAAACGGTTTTTGTAGGAGGTGGAGCGGCAGGAGAGATCCATCTCGACTTGCTTGCTGCAAGCGTATTTTCTCGGAGTTCATCAACGGACGTGCTATAAATTGCGCAAGTCCCTCGTCAAGCCAGTTGGGACATCGCCCCTCTGCGAGTAGGTCGACGAGGAGATGTGTCCACTCGTGGCGAACAACCGCGTACAAAACACCGAGACTGGGGTCGCTATAAGGACGGTAACTCAACCGAATGCTCCCATTTTCATAACAGGCGACCGCCCACTGTGGGAGCGACACATTGGAAAACAGTGTGTGATTCACAGCCTCGACGGGAGATATTGTGTTACTCACCGGACTCGCAGCGTGTAGCGTATCAATTTGATTCGCAGCATCAATGAAGATAGGAACTTTGCATTGCGGGTAGCATCCGAAAATTTTTCCAACCTCATGATAGGTGTATTCGATGATTTGGGATACGACTAACAGTAGGCTCTGTGGGATTGCCTGTCCACCGGTGAGGGTGAAAAATTTGTGCTCGATTTTAGGGAGATCCTCGCCGTTTCGAGAGCGTTTCATCTGAACGGCATGGACTGATCGATGCTGCTCGGCGACATCGAGGCCTTGATTCAATTCATCGGTTAAGGCGTCATAAACGCTTCTCTCCTCGAGAATACGTTCCTTGCGGCGCAGGGCAGTTGGATAACCGGGGCGTAGCCTTAGTGCAGCATCCAACGATTCGATCCCCTGGTCCCAACACCCCAGTTTTTCATACGCCTTTGCCAAGTCTGCATACGCTTCCACACACATCGGGTCGATTTCTAAGCCCGCCAGATAATATTTAACGGCTTGGGCATAGCCTGCTTGCCGATAAAGATCTGCAGCGCGGTTAAAGTGGGTGGAGGCAGCTTGTTTCTGACTCATGGGTACGATTAGCTCATTGAAATCGTAGCACTGGGGTTCTACCGCCCTGTAATTTGCACAACAGGCACGGCGCGGCGGAGCTCCGATAGATTGGGAAACGAAGCAATGTGGCTACTATTAGCGACTTGAGTTATTATACCTTAGACGGTTGCAAATTCAAATAGAAAAAAACCGCATTCCTCTCTCCACTCAATGGCGAAAAGAAAAATGCGGTATCTAATGATGGGCAGTGTATTATACACGCCCAAATCTCTTTATTTTAGTTGTACTGCATCACAAAATCGCAGGCTAACTCATTAGGCTAAATGTGTTCAATATCTGTGACTTCACAGACGATTCCACTGAACCCAATGCGCATGCCTTGTTCAACGACGGTTGCTTCTTCAATACGAAATCCATCAACGTAAGTCCCGTTTTTGCTACCGAGATCGGTAAGATAGACCTCGCCGTTTTTCAGATAAAACCGAGCATGCAGACGGGAGAGCGTTCCTGTTGAGTCATCAAGTTGGATTTCTGCTGCTGCGCTGCGGCCTACTGTCATCTCTTTGAAATGGACCCAATGGACCTGTCCGACATCTGGGCCTTCTACGACTTCAAAGGAGACACCGAGGACACTGGCGTCCCGGCGAAAGGCAGTTACCTCAAGCACTTGCCCACCGATTTGTACCCTTGAGGAAACATGGAGTGGTGTTGGTTCAGTGATTCGAGCACCATCAACGGACGTACCGCTATCGTTGTCGAGATTTGTGATCAGCAGCTCATCATTATCAACGGTAAGTAACGCATGACGTTGTGAAACAGGGGTATTGGCATCTAATTGGATAGTTGTCTCATACCCGGACCCGATAATCATGGGTTGGAAAGAGATGTCATATTCACGCTCAGGTCCGTCGCCCTCTACAACCTTCAACTTGAGACATGCCTCTTCTACCGGAGAGGCTACCGATTCGCCCTCTTCACTGTCAATGATGACTGTCTCATTAAGCGGATCCACCTGTTCAGGAATTGGCGGCGGCAAATCGCCGGAAACATGCGGTAATGCAAGTTCGCTATCACTCCCGACCAGGTCAGGACTGTAAGCTGGCTGCAATCCGACTTCATCGCCGTGTAGCATAGCATCTTCTGCGGCATCACGACCAATTGAGTTCATCAAATCATTAGCAATGCGTCGTTTTGCTCCAGGAAGCGGGGTGACATTTTCTCTTTCCTCAAAACGATGATGTGCAAAATCAACGAGTTCTTTCAAAGGGTCCAGTTCTGGATATTGTTCGCTCGCTTTTAACAGTCGGGTTTGCTTGCGGGACAACCTTTCCCCTCGGATTCTGCGCGTATGAATCTCTAGCATCTCCGCTTTTCTTATTTCATCTTTAGTGAAATTTTGTGTCGGTTTTTTCCAAAATTTCATATGATCTCCCCTCGTAATTAAACCCATTTTAGACCCTTTCTGGTAAGAATTTGGCGCAACTCCTCAGTGCAACGGAAAATCCAGATTTTCACCGTTCCTTCCTTACGCTGGAGTGTTTGCGAAATCTCGGCAATACTATACCCTTCCAGGTGGCGCAAAATCCAAGCGACTCTGTGATTCGGCTTTTTCACCATCTGGAGTGCCCATTCAAGGATCTCCTGAGCTTCTCGGGATTCGACCTGTTTTTCAGGCGTTGGTCGTTGGTCTTGGTATTCAACAAGTGGCAATTCAGATTCATCCTCCATACTTAAGAGTGCTTCACGAATCCTTTCTTTTTTGCGGATTGCATCGATTATTGTATTTTTTGCAACAACGTTCAACCATGCTTGAAAACTGCCTTGAACAGTATCCCATTTCTCGATCTTTTGCCATACTTTCATAAAGATATCCAAGGATATCTCCTCAGTATCCTGATGATTACATAGCATTCGATATGTTTTACTATAAACCCAGTTATAATGTTTATCAAACAACGATCGAAAAGCCTCTTCGTTCCCAGCCTTTGTCAACGTTGCAAGTTGCGTATCTTCTTGATCTGATAGGTCATCGATCATTTTATCTATCACAGTAGGCGCCTCCTTGTCCCTATCGTTGACAAGATCGTATTATGCTAAACGCTTTCAGATATGAATCTGTTTCAGAAATTCTTGAATTTAAGCAAAAGTGCCAAACCCTTGCAAAGTTCAACGAACTAACTTCGGTGCGCCCCAAGATGTGAAAGGAGAATTTCACGTCGCCATTAGTAGCGTAACCGCTGTTTTCAAAGCGTCCTGCTCTATCCTCAGTTTCGCGAGCCCCGCCTCATGCTTCACATATAAGACGGTGTTTTCAAGGTTCATCGGACTTGGGATCTCTTGGATGATTTTATGCAGACGCCTTATATCCGTTTTCTTGAGGCTTGTTTCCTTCTCCACTTCGGCAAATAGCTCGGCGGTGCTCTTGGGTGATGCCTGTTGCGGTGGCGATTTTTTCTTCGCCGTTGGTGCACTCTTCCTTACAGTTCGGGCAGGTCGCTTTCGTGTTGTACCTTTTTTAATTTTTCCGGTTTCGATCGCGCTTATACCACAATCTTTACACAACTTTGCGGTCACTGGCTCAATTGTCATCGTTACAACCAGGTCTGCGATTGATCCGCAAACTTCGCATTCGGTAAGACTTTCAATATGCGTAAGGATTGCTCCTTGCAGCTTCAGCAGCTTTTCTTTGTCCGCTTTGTTGGTTCGCTCTTGCTCACAGATCTGGATGATCTCTTGCGCTGTTTTTGCAATCTGTTGTAAATCAGCCATATAGAATCCTCTTGTCGATAATTATCTAAATGTTATATATATTATAACAAATCAGATCAATTGCGTCAAGGATGAAGATAGATCTTAGGTTGAGCTTCCGCATGAGGTATACTGGGCACGCAAGGTAGTCGTCACGCACTATGTTTTATATATCACGGTTGTCTTTATAGAGTTTGTATTCCAAGCTATCCGTGAGGGCTTCCCAACTTGCCTGTATGATGTTTTCCGACACCCCAACCGTACCCCAATGCTCTTTTCCATCACTCGCTTCAATCAGCACTCGAACTTTTGCACCGGTGCCGGCTTGGGTGTCGAGAACCCGCACTTTATAGTCGGTTAAGTGTACATCCTGTAGCGAAGGGTAGAATCGCTCAAGTGCCTTGCGTAGCGCGCTGTCGAGCGCATTGACAGGACCATCACCATCAGCGGCGGTGTGCTCGACCTCGCGATCGGGCGCCATTACTTTTATTGTCGCTTCAGACCGTATGCCGTGGTCTTTGACCTTCTCAATAATTACGCGAAATCCGAGCAGATCAAAGAATGATTGATAGCCGTCTAACAGCGTCCGAGTCAATAGTTCAAACGACGCATCAGCGGCTTCATATTGATAACCTTCATTTTCTGCTTCTTTCAACCGATCAAAAAGCGCGATGACTTCTGGTGAGTTCTTGTCGTAGTTTGGATAGCGTTTTTCGATTTTTTTCAGGATGGCACTTTTACCTGCCTGATCCGAGATTAGGATACGTTGCTCGTTGCCAACCAATTCTGGATTAATATGTTCAAAAGTACGCGAATTCTTGCGGACAGCGTCAATGTGCATGCCACCTTTGTGGGCGAACGCAGAACTCCCGACATACGGCTGACGCTCGTCGTGCGGCAGATTTGCTAATTCGCTGATAAGGCGTGATGTTTCTGTGAGTTGACTGAGACCTTCCTTGCTGATGCAGTCAATCCCTAACTTAAGTTTGATCGTTGGGATGATAGACGCGAGATTTGCGTTGCCGCAGCGTTCACCGTAGCCGTTGAATGTCCCTTGCACATGAGCGGCCCCCGCTTGGACAGCCAGTACAGCGTTCGCAGCTCCCATGGCTGCATCGTTATGGGTATGGATACCAACTGGCAGGTCAATCTCTGTCATGACGGCTCGCACACCTTCCTGAATTTCCAGAGGCAATCGCCCCCCATTAGTATCGCACAGTACGACACATCTTGCGCCAGCACGTGCCGCTGCCTTAAGCGTTTGTAGCGCGTAATCCGGCTGGTCATCGTACCCATCAAAGAAATGTTCCGCGTCGTAAATGACCTCGCGTCCATTCTCAACCAAGAAGCGAACTGAACTTTCGATGAGTTCGATGTTCTCCTGTGCTGTGACACGAAGCACATCTGTCGCATGGAGTTCCCAACTCTTTCCGAAAATCGTGACGGTGCGGGCACCTGTATCCAGTAACGCCAGCAGATTGGGATCTTCGCTGGGTTGATAACGTGGATGGCGCGTGCTACCGAAAGGCACGACTGCTGCCTGTTGGAGTTGGAGTGACTTCGCACTTTTGAAGAATTCTATATCTTTTGGGTTTGAACCGGGGTAGCCGCCTTCGATGTAGTGGATGCCCAAGCGGTCGAGGGCTTTGATGATGAGCAGCTTGTCCTCAACTGAGAAAGCAACTCCCTCCCCTTGGCTTCCGTCTCTGAGTGTTGTATCGTAAAGTTCAAGCATATTGCTTGCGTTTCCTCCTCATCTGCTCATTTGCAGCGGGTTTTGTATATATTATGCTCCCATCTGTAACTGTTGTGATTTTGCCATTGCGTCTTCGGCTTCCTGAATCATCCCTTTGCGCTGATAACAGATCGATAAGCTGGTGTAATTAAGTGGATCGGTCGGGTCAACCTCGATCGCTTTTTTGATCGCATCAATCGCTTCATCATATTTGCTCATCCGTTCGTATGCGTGTCCGAGCCCAATATGCCCATCCACATAGTCAGGGTATTGTTCGACAAGCTGATTGAACGTAGCAACTGCTGTCTCAAGTTCGTTGTTTCCGAAATGTGTTAAAGCCTGATCATAAAGTTCCTCTTTTGTTGCCATGTTTTTTCTCACTTTCGCTTGTCCTGATACGTCGGAATCCCACCCCTGCCCGGTTCGCATGAAAAAATTGCGCGATTAGCAGATAACTCATTCATTATACTTTTGACACGTGGGAATGTCAAGGAGGGATCGGCGAATAGAGTAGCGGATTCGCCGTTTGACTCAAATCAGCAGCTATGCTATAATCTTTCCTTAGTATTGATGATTTTTTAAGTGATTACAATGGCTACGATAGGCGAGTTATTTTTTGTTAAGAGAGGTTAATTATGGCGAAACGAGTGAACAGAGCAATTGAACTACTTGAGCAAGATCAGCCGGTCTACTATACAGGCAGCCACACAGCCGCCAATCTTACCTACGAGGCTGGCAAAGAGATGGCAAAAACGTGGGCAGACTACATCAACATCGGTATGGAGCATGGTCCGCTTGATTTGGTAGGTCTGGCGAATTATATGCGCGGGCTCGTGGACGGTGGACCGACCAACAGCGGTCACGTGACGCCGGCGGTCGTCGTGGAGTTGCCGATGGACGGGTCAAGTCCTGACGTTATGCGAGCGAATGCGTGGCAGCTTAGACAGCTATTGGCGATAGGTGTACATGGTCTTCTGCTGTGTCATGCGGAATCGCCAGAAGCGGTGAAGGCATTTGTTGAATGCTGCCGGTATCCGTTCCAGACGATCGGTGTCGGTACACAGTTGGAGGTTGGACGCAGGGGGTCAGCAGGACAGGGATCGGCCGCACCTATTTGGGGTGTTTCCGTTGATGAATACTTAGACAAAGCTGATCCTTGGCCCCTGAACCCGGCTGGTGAGCTGATGCTTGGGTTGAAAATCGAGAATGTGCGAGCAATCGCCAATACTGAAATGACGCTTAGGGTGCCCGGCATCGCCTTTGCCGAATGGGGCCCTGGCGATCTCGGTATGTCGTTTGGTTACAAGAATTCCCCAAGTCCGCATCCGCCCGAAATGGTTGAGGCGAGAAATCGGGTATATAATGCGTGTAAGGAAGCGGGTGTTGCATTCTTGGAAGGTGGCAGCATAGAAACACTCCCGGAGAGAATTGATGGGGGCGTGAGGATTATGGGAGGCAGTCCTGAGATAGCGGAGGCTGGTAGAGCCTATAGTGGCAGGACGATGCCTGTGTAGATCGAAGATGTGGATTTGTCGGACAGGGCGTGTGTGTATACCGCGCCTTGCCGTGATGCGTGAAACGTGAAGTCGCTGCATCTTAGATTTTACGCTGCATGTTTCTTGACGGTAATCTAAACGGGAGAAGCCGATGAACAGTGATGTCGAAGCTGCCATAGATTGCTTGGCTACCTATGGCTATTGTCTACTGGAGGATCGCCTCCCCGAAGATACTGCACGCAGTATGGCGGAACGCTTCCTCGAATTGCACGTGGATCCGGAGTGTCAAATCTATAACACCGGGGATCAGTACTATCAGACGCTATTTGGCATGATGAATCTGGATGATCGTGTATGGAGATGTGCCAGTCATCCGGACACGGTAGCGATTGCGCGGCATTTTTTGGGTCAAAACTGTCGCGTGGTCGAGGCATGTTCCAAGCCTACTTGGCCCGGTGCGCCGGGGCAGCATCTGCATGTGGATTCTGCGAGCAAGTTCCATGAAGTACCGGACGTGCCGTGGATTATTAACAGCATCTGGATGCTGACAGACTTCACCGAAGATAACGGTGCAACGGGTGTAGTGCCAATGAGCCACCGTTCACGTCGGAAGGCGCCGCCGTCGGATATCACTCAGGACAGCCCATTGATCAAGCCGATTACCGGTAGAGCGGGATCGGTCATTATGTGGCATGGCGGCACGTATCATCAAGCCCGCGCAAATACGAGCGATCAGATCCGTGTCGGGCTGAATATCGCTTACTACCCGCCGTGGTTTAACAACTGGATTGAGGGCGGCCACCAACCGATTTGGCCTGAGACGTACGAGCGGATGCCTCCGGAAATGCAGCAACTGTGCCCTGGTCTTTTGGGACATAATCGCGCGGACAGGTATGAAAACAGATGAAACGTGATGCCCCGATAAATCCCCCGATAAGATCGGGGCAGGCCCGATGAATCGGGGCAGGCGGGACAGGCTGTGAAACGTAAAAACAGTTAGCACTACGGACTTTATAGACCACGACTTACCCCGCCTAGTCGCTATCACCCATCAACCACTCCAAATTAAATCGAGCGACACTAATTTTTTCCCTGTCACGGACTATCCCGTTGGTGTACAGACAGAGGATTGTTCCGTCGGGGGTTACTGCGAGGTCAGAATAGCGTGACAATCCCCGCTCAATCCTACGCGAAAAGTCCCAACTCCTGCCTTCATCGCGACTGATACGGATCGTCATATCTTTCGCCGGAGACGGACTGGAAAACAGGAGAACCTCTTCACTTCCTCCCTCGTTTCTACAACAGCGGATTAAACCGGCATGGAGATTTATGTCTGGCACCTCCTCGTGCTGACCGTGTTCGTAGAAGGTTTCGCCGTAATCGGCGCTGCGTGCGAAGTGGCGTTTGCCGGTGGCAAGCGTGTTCTTACGATAACTGACGTAGATACCGTCTCCCGTAGTTTCCACGAGACTGACCTCGTCCGAGCCTTCGGGCAGGACTGCTCCCGCCCTCCAATTTTGTCCGCCGTCGTCGCTGTATAACAAGCCACCACGAACCCCCGGCACCTGCCCCGGCTCACCGTCTTTGTAAAGAAACGCCGGTATGACCAACCGATCCTTGTGGGGTCCAGAGGTAAGTTGGATGCCGTGGGCGCAGTTGTTGGGCCAACCTATCCAGCCATCCGCGTTCGGTTGCGGACGGATATAGGAGGGATCAGACCAACTCCGCCCTTCATCGGTGCTTTTGAGCAGATAGAAGCCGCCTCCCTGTCTGGCGTGTTCGCTGAAGTAGCCCAGGTCGTCTAATATGTCGGCGGGCATTTTCCAGAAAGCTACGAAGATAGTGCCTGTGGTGCGCTCCTCAAAGATAGGACCGAGATAGGTGAATGCTCCCTCCTCCTCGAAGATGACCTCTTGCCGCTGCCAAGTTGCGCCGCTATCCTCACTGCGCGACATCAGGATGTCAACTTGGTTGCCGCCATCGCCCATCGAGCCGTGTCGTTTTTGGCAAACGGCGATAGCTGTCCCTTGTTTTGTGGCAATCAGTCCCGGCAGATGGACACCGAACCCGTCGTAGTCGTGGTACTTCAAGGCTGATAGATCCACCTCAATCGGCATATCGGCGAGGGCTTTCCTTTCTTTTCGGGTCAGTCCGGTTAGATGGATAAGGACAGATTTCGGCTCCCGTGTGCTATAGTAGATTTGGGCGTTGGCGGCCTCTGCTCGCTCCCAGTGGTGGGCAGGGGCTTGTGTCAACGTCTCGCCCTGTCCGGGCAGGAACACGTCAATTTTCTCAAAGATCCTTTCGCTCATATCTTTTTATCCCTCGTCGCCAATATGTCATACAGCACCAGTCTTAAAGAGCCAAAATAGGTAAGCACAACCAAATATTATCCAAACCCATGCAATCGTTTTCATCACGTGGCTTGGCCAACCTCTCTTTGTGAAATGCCACGCAATGTGATTAAATAGTAACGCCAATGTTACTACGGGAGCGATGAAGGAATGAGAATCATAATGTCGCGGAGGTAGTAGAAGATATATGTCCAAGACGATCAGCAAAAAAATAAGTATTAAGAAACCATACTTAAAGCTTAACACTGTCGAAACTATGTCTCTACTCCTTTTTGACTCTTTTTCCTTTTCAATTTGGATGCTGTCCTTAAGCACCCGCTGCCGTTCTTGTTCGTCTTTTATCTTAGCTTGTAGTTGTTGTTTTTCAGCGTCGGTGAAAACTCTCATGGGGAACCACCTCCTGATGTTAACTGGTGAAGAAATCGAAGATGTTACTTAGGCGTGAGGTGTCTGCCCGGTAGACCTCGGTGTACTGACACTGTGTGCATGAAACGGTAGTGAATTTTTTGTTTTGGACATCGAACAGTTTGGCAAGCGTACCGCCTGTTGCTTGGAAAATATCGGTCTCAAACTCGTCATTCTCGCATTTGGGACATCTCCATTTTGCGTGTCGCATAATTTTCCTCCCTTTTCTATAGACTCTGCACGGATTTCCGTTAGGCCAGTCGATCCATTATCCACGATGACCTGACCGAATCTAACACTTTTTGCAAAAATTGGGTGTTTATTAGTCAGCGGGTCAAGATTCATATCACCCTTGCAAAGATGGCTCCGTTCCGCCTGTCCCGATCTTATCGGGGAGAGTCCAAGACTTGGATATGTCTATCCAAGCCGAGCAGTGAGTGACTTAATCATAATTTATTTAATAGAGCATTAGCAACTTGGATGTTAACATGATAACACAGATCCAAGAAAACAAGACCAAGAAACGTAGCTCCGCAGATGCTCTATAGATACGCTCCTCGCCATTTTGCTGGACGTGCCGGACGTCCTATGATACAATCGAGACTCATATTAAGAATGGGTGCAACAGAAACTAAGTTTTTGGCACGGGCGGGATTCAGAGCAATATGCCTACTACTATCAACGGAGGATCCATGACTGCACGATGTGAGGATATAGATTTCGATCTAAAGATAGCGGAGTTCAGGATTAATGGCTATGCGGTGATAGAGGATGTGTTGTCCGTCGAGACTGTAGATCGCATCCGAGAGGCGTTCCTACCGATGCTGGAACATGTCAGGACGCGCGAAACCGGTTTCGCCGAGAAAGAGTGGGGCGACTTGCGGACGGGTTTTGGTCGCCAGCAGATCATCAACCGCTACACGTTGACGATCCCGTGGGTACCGCCGTTTGCCGATCCGGAGGTGTATGAGAATCCGGTCATTTTGGAGTTTCTCAAGCGCTATTGGGGCAAGGACGACTTCTACATCAAGTGTCTCCATTCCAATAACCCGTATCCGGGGAGCGAGTTTCAGCGTTGGCACAGGGACACCGGACTGGCGCGGGAGATCCCGCATGTCGGGCTTGATACCTGTCCGATACTGGGAGTGAAATTTCCGCTCGTGGATACTTCAGAGGAGAATGGTAGTATTGAGGTGTTGCCATCGACGCAGTATATCGCCAACCCGGATTTAGAGAGCCGCTACGACGAGGTGTTGACAGAAGGCAACTTTCCGTCCGCCCGTCGACTGAACATGAAAAAAGGCACGATGTGGATACAGGATGTTCGGACGCTGCACCGTGGTACACCCAATAGGTCCAATGGACCGCGCCCCGAAATTGTGGTCTGCTACGGACTGTCGTGGCTCAGTATTGGCCATGCGATGAAAGTACCACCGGAGACGCACGAGGGATTTTCGGAGCGGGCACGGAAGCTGTTTGAATTTTGTGAAGTTGTCGATTACTAATGTTCATTAGTTCACTGGTTCATTGGGTAATTATGGTAGATTTTAGGATTATTTAGACACTCCCAATGCACAGCAAACCCCCTAAATCCCGCCCCCGATAAATCCCCGATGAATCGGGACAGGCGGGACAGGCGGGATTTCGCTGACGCTCAACTTGTCAGGGGGACTTTGGAAACTTCGCGAAGGTCGAAGTTGTCGGCAAATGTCCACTTATTTGTCTAATTCACCATTTGTCAGAATCGGTATTCGATAAACACCAGTCGTAGGGACCGGGACCTGTATGGGAAACCATCTCAGCGATCTGCTGACGCATCAAACCCGCCCGTTCCCGGTGTTCAGGTTGCACAGCGAGATTGTGGATTTCGTCTGCATCTGTTTCCAAGTCGTACAATTCATCGATATCAAAGCGGTTACGGATATATTTCCAACGTCCGTCGTAGACCATTACGTGGGCCGCCAACTGCTCCGCCTCCTGTGCGCCGCGATAAATTGCTTCATTGCTGGAAATCTCGGCGAAGACCGGTTGAGGATCGGGTTCCCTGCCCGCGAGAATATCCGTTGCGACGGAGCGTCCGTCAATCGGCGATGGCGGTTCCGCTCCTGCCAACTCAAGCAGGGTCGGCATCAGGTCAACTCCAGCCAATGGTGTTTTTATCCGTGTTGCTGTAGGTAGTGTCCCACCCCAAGAGAGTAGACACGGCACACGCACCGACGCTTCGTACATGAGGCACTTCTCCGTAAAACCGTGGTCGCCGAGCATCTCGCCGTGATCACTGATGAAGGCGACAATCGTGTTCTCCGTGATGCCGCCCATCTCAAGGGCGCGAAGCAGGCGATCAACCTGTACGTCGATGTGTGTGATCAGGGCGTAGTAGTATGCGATTACTCGACGAAATTGGTCGTCGGTTACGGTCGGAGGGATGCGAAACTTTGCACGTGTTTGAAACAGTGGTTTGCCGTCGAGGGGATCCCGAAAGGAATTGGGAAGCGGCATCTGGTCTTCTGGATAAAGTTCAACAAGTTCAGGTGGCACTAAGATACGCGGGTGTGGGTCTTTGATACTTACAAACAGGAAGAATGGGTCATCGTGCGGTTGTTGGATAAATTCAAGGGATTGATCTATCGTCCAGGTGGTGCGTTGTTGTCGGGGGTCGGTGATTGTACCAAATTCTAAGGTGTTTCCGTATTGTGTCATCCCTTCGGCATCTTTGAGGTAGAGGTTGGGGACTCCCGCACGAGCGAAGGAATCGAAGAGCGGATCAGGATAGTCTTTGCCGAGATAGCGGTAGGTGCACCAGAGGTCATCAAACCCGTGTTGGGGGAGGTGGTCGTTACCGAGATGCCAAGGTCCGACCATACCGCAGCGATATCCGGCGGATTTGAGGAGATCGGCAATAGTCACACGGTCATGGGATAGATAGCTGCCCCATTTTCCGACCATGCCGGGACCGTAATTTTTTAGTTGTAGGTGGGCGTGTGGGTAGAGTCCGGTCAACCAACTGGCACGGGCGGGTGAACAGACAGGGGAGGCGCAGTAGGCATTTTCAAAGCAGATTCCGCTTTGTGCCAAGCGGTCCAGATGCGGCGTTTGGACAGTTGAGTTTCCTGCGAATCCGGCGGCATCCCAGCGCATCTGATCGCACATTATCAGTATGATATTGGGGCGGGATTGGGACATGGTGTTCCTTAAGAACGTGAAACGTGATGCGTGAAAACAGTTTAGTGCATTGGTTCACTGGTTCATTAGTTCATTGGTTTTAACATGGGCTAACGCTCATATTAAAAAATAGTGCAAAGAAACCGAGTTTTCACGAAAAAACTCGGTTTCTCTGAGCTGCTCTGCACTTTCTATTGACATGAACCTCGGATAATTATAGCAGAAGATAGGGTTGATAACTATTAACGCAAGTTGCTATTTGAATATCCATGGAATTTCCGTTAGAGTATTTGTTGCCTAAAACAAAACACTCAAACAGGAGAATCCCATGGACTTAGTAATTGTAGCATTTTATACGCTTTGTGACGATCTGTTAATTCAGC
>JAJDUM010000050.1 GCA_022826645.1 Candidatus Poribacteria bacterium | reverse complement strand
GGTGACCTGTTTGGCACTGGGGGTGGTGTCACTCCAAATCGCTATGTTAATGAATTCCATCTACGGCTTACCATTAAGAAATGTAACCTATCTCATTACTCTATTTCGGTAAAAGTATTTATGAACCACCCTCAACTATATAGAAAGTGGCTCATGTAAAAAGAAAGTGCAAAGCGCGAAGGGAAACCGAGTTTTTTCTTGAAAACTCGGTTTCTGTTGCACGATTTCTTAACATGAGCCTAGAAAGTTAGTTTCCATCTGAAGTTCAACAAAAAACTTGTGTTACTTACGAAAATATGCTACGATTTTCCGTGCAGAACGCGGATCTGCGTTCCCTAACTTAAAATCCCCGTTGGGGTGAGGGGAGTATTTCAGTCTAACGACCCCTCCTAACTATTATCCGAAAGGAGCTCTAATGAATCCGAAACTTTTAGGTGGCCTCGCCGCAGTAGCTTTAGCTGTCGTTCTGTTTTGGCCGGCAGGCAGTTCTAAAAAGGTCGAGCGACTCTATAACGAAGCGGAGCAACTCTACAGTCAAAATGATTACGAAGGGTCAATTGGAAAATACAATGCAGCCCTTGAAGAATCTGTCAAATGGGGGGTCAAGACTGAAGTTATTGATAAAGACTTCCCGACGCTTGCAAACTACAAAATTGCTGTTAATTACTCTAAATGGGCTGAGCAGAGCGGTGATATTACCTACTATGACAATGCGATCGAGCAGATTGAAAAAGTTGCGCCGAATGCTACTGTCCCGAAACATCAGGAGGGCTTAACCTATCTATGGGGACACGTCCTCTACAAACAAGAAAAATTTGAACTCGCCGAACCAAAGTTTCACACACTAATTGAGAACTTCCCCAATAGCCTGTTCGTTGAAAATGCTTGGTACGCGATTGGGCAGCTCAATTATAAACTGCAAAAATATGACGCTGCACGCCGAGCGTATAAAGAGGTACTGGACGGGTTTCCAAACTCGGAGTTCAAAGATGACGCACAACACCTAATTGCGCAATCCTTTCTTAACGAGAAGAATTACGAACAGGCGTACCCAGAATTTGATAAACTCGCCACTGAAGAATTTAAAACTTTCGTAGACCTGCAAGCCGAGGCGATGTACAAAGCCGCTTTCTGTTTGAACCAACTTGCCCGTGACGAAGAAGCAATCGGCAGATACACCCAATTTATCACGGAACACCCAACAAGTGGTTATGTAACCGCTGCCTATTTTGACATAGGCGCAATTTACTCAAAACAGAAGGACTATGATAACGCGCGAGTCAACTATGAACTCGCTTTGCAGAATACGGACGATCGAGACCTGCAGGCAGAAATTCAGGTGACTATTGGTCGTACCTACTACGAACAGCAAGACTACTCCAATGCAGTTGAATCATACAATACACTGCTTGAGGAGTATCCAGAATGTGATTTTATTAGCGAGGCGAAGTTGGGTATTGCCGATAGCTACTTTAAATCATCATCTTGGAGTGAAGCGGCTGTTGCGTATCAGCGTGTGCTGGACGAGCATCCCGAAGAGACCGATTTTATCCCCTATGTTACCTACCAGATGGGAGAATCAAACTATAAGCTCGCTTCTGATCTGAAGGATGATGGTCAAATAGATGCGGCAAACGCATCTTATGAAGAAGCACTTATGTGGTATCAAAAAGCTGTCGATGACTTCCCGGCAGACCCAGTCGCATCCCATTCACTCTATGGCGCAATCTGGGCATTGAACGCACTTGGGCGGAAAGATGAGCTTGAAACTCTCGCAAGGGAATTTATCGATAAAAACCGCATGGATAATGAGCTTGACCTTCTCGCTGCTGAAGTTCAGTTGAGATTTGCTGATCTGAAATTTAACGACTTTAAGCAGTATGAGGACGCAGCTGCGGAATACGCCAAACTTTGGGAGTATCGTGATTTTCCGAAATTTCACCTAATTAAACTGATTGGAAAATTTCAGGAAGCACGTGCATACTACGAAGCTTCCAAACCAGAGGGTTACCGCGAAGGCGATGCAGACGCAGTATTTAACGAAGCTCTGCTCCAGAACGCCGTAAGTGCCTATCAACAAGCAATAGATAAGTTCAAGGGACCAGAGATTCAGGGTGGAGAAAGTGGTACCTTCCTCGCCGGCGTCGAACAGGGGCGCTATGATGACTTCCCGCAACGTCCAATGCAGGTCGAGGCATGTGTCATGAATCAGGCACTCTCGCACGAAAAGCTGAATGCGTGGGGGCAAGCACGTGACCTTTACGAAGCAATTCTTCCAGAAAGCGAGAATTATCAACGGGCACAGTTGTTAATCGCGCAAAGTCTTGTCAAAGAAGGCAAGAATAGTGAAGCTGTGGCGCATTATCAGTCGATAATGGACGCTTTGGATACGGATAACCGATCCCTCGCGGAAATTAAGTTGGCAGACCTGCTGCGCTCCGAGGAACGATTTGCCGAAGCAGCGGTCGAATACGAAAACGTCGTTGCAGGTAACCCAACTGGCGAATACGCCGACGACGCACAGTATCTTGTCGGACTTTGTTACTACAAAGCGGCGAAAGCAGCGTCCGATGATGCAGCACTCTTAGACAAATCTGTTGCCTCATTTGAGAAATCTATTGCCGACTATCCTGATAGTCCAAATGCGGTTGAGTCTTATTATGGGTTAGCACTCGCGTACCGTGACATGGCACTAGCTGGCAATACAAGTGTGTGGCCAAAAGTGCTGGAAGTTGCCGATACTGCTTACGAAAGACATGGCGGCGGTGATAACACCATAGTCCAAAAGACTTTGGGTCACATCGACCTAGTCAAAGCAACTGCCATTGAAAAACAGGGGCTTGACTCTGAAGAAGAGAAAGCCGAACTTATTGCAAGTCTGAGGCGTATTGCTCAAAATACCGGTGCGCCAGAAGATTCTCGTTCGCGAGCACAGTTGAAAATTGGACACCTGTACTATGGTGATGGCGACCACGAAAAAGCGCTCGCCGAATACCAAGCATTCGTTCAGATGTTCCCGAATAATGAACTCGTGACGAATGCGTTGTATCAGGCATCTGTGTGCTACTACCAGATTGGTCAAAACAGCACAGATGAAGGTGCCCAACAGCTTGCATACCAGAATGCTGTAAACACCGCAATGCAAGTGACTGAAAGAAATCCCGATGTCGATGCGGCGATCAGTGCCAATTACACGATAGGCTTGGCAAAGCATGCGCTGAATGATAGCAAGGGAGCAATTGCGGCGTTTCAGCAGACCACTTCCTATGAAGGACAAACTGAGGATAAACCCCGACAGGATTTGATTCGTCAAGCACATACCCGTCTCGCAGATCTAAATACCGCTGTGGGTGATCATGCCGCAGCCGTGCGAGAATACCAGTATGTGATTCAGAATACAGATGATGATGATCAGAAAGGGCGTTCCTACTTCTCTATAGCGTATGCTCAGGACGAGCATCTCAAGCAGTATGATGATTCACTGCTCAACTATCAAAATGCGATTCAGCTTTCTAAAGATTCGCTCATCAAGGCGCAAGCCTACTATCGAATGGGTTTAATCTATCAAGAAAGACTGAATGATCCTGCGAGTGCACTGCAAGCATACGAGACCTTGATTAATGACTTTGGTGCAGATGCTAATACTAGCATCCAATCCATGGCGGCGGACAGCGGTATTCGTCGGTCCGACCTCTACCTAAAGTTAGGGCGCGTGGACGATGCAATCGCTCAAGCGGTCGCCGCTCGTGAAGCAGCGCAAACGGTTCCACAGAAAGTTTCTGCACAATATAATCTCGGTCTTCTGTACTTCGGCGAAGCACGGAAACTCTTCTCAGATAAACCTGGTACCGACTTGCAACCGTATATCGACGCGAGTCGGCGAGCCGCAGCCGCCTATGTTGAAGCGGCTAATGTGGCACCAGCTGATAAGATCAATGATACCATAAGTCCATTTGTTCAGAACGCTCTCTTCTCAGCCGGACAGATCTACTATTCGCTTGGTACGGGGATAAAACTTCCCGACGATCTTAACAGCGCGATTCCGGTGCTGAAGCAATTCGCTGAATATGCGGACAAGGGTATCTTCGCTGCCTCGTCAAAGGCGGATGTATTGCAAAATGTCCAGACTGTTTTGGGCTATCTCGCACCTACCTATTACGAGTTGGGGCGGATGCAGCTCGGTTTCGACGAAGGGTTTTCTGAAAAGACCGTTAGGTTCTTTGAGCAGTCAGCGAGTGTGTTCATGGACCTCGCCAAACGATTCCCTAATGCCGCCGAGGCTCCATTCTGGCAGTATCAGGCAGGTGAGGCGTACTTTGCAGGCCAACAGTACCTGAAAGCCGTTGAAGAGTACGGGAAGGTCCGTCGCATTAATGCGCAACATGAGCAGGCCGCGGAATCTCTTGCCGCGATTTCAACTTGCTATGCGTTGCTAGAGAAAAATACCGAGGACGAAGCAGAGAAAGAGAAATGGCTGGATAAGGTCTTTGAGATAAATGAGATTCTTGCAAAGAACTATCCAACCAGTCCCTTTGCAGCCGAGGCATTTCTCAACATCGGTAACACCTACTATAATCAAGGGGTTCTCCCCGATGTGACAGAAGAAGACCGCATCCGCTTCTACACGATGGCTATCGAACAGTATGAGAAGGCACTAGCCGTACCCGGTATCAATGCAGAGTCGAAAGAGAATGCCGACCTGTTCTTACGGGATACGAAGAGAGCCCTCTCAGCAGATGTATATATTCAGGCAACCGCCAATTTTGATCGGGCGAGAGTGGCGCCTGAAGATCAACAGAGAGAAGCTGTCGAGAAAGCAATCGCTGGGTTCCAAGACATCATCAAAACATATCCGGGCACCAAATATGCTGACCTTTCATTAGTGCAGATTGGCGAGGCGTATATGATGCTAGCGGCTGAAAATGATGAGTATTATAACGACGCACTTGACTCCTTTGATGCATTGTGGAGCAAGTATGCGGAAGTTCCACCTAGCGATACACAGGTCAACAGAGCGTTAACGTACTCCCAAAGTAAGATTACCGAAATCACGGAGTATATGAAATCACAAAACATCCCACGTCGAACTGGCGGCGGCGGTGGTGAATAGAACACCACAGTTGTTTGTGATTCGTTAACTTCACTTCAATAAAGGCGTTTGGGGTATTTTCCTAGACGCCTTTTTTTATTTTTCGAAACGCTTTCGATGCGGATACAACTCAGCAAAAATTTCCTCTTATTCGCCGAATACAGTCCTTAAGAACAGGTTTTTCGGCTATTCATATTCTGCAGTGTTGGGTTGTCGATTTTTGCAGTTGGGGTGCGTTCTGGGAAATGTTATAATATCTTAGGTGATTATTTTAGGTAGGCTACAGCTTGAGTTAAAACGGGATATTCAAAAGGGAGAACAACCATTGGCGATGCGGTCAAAACTTTCGCTTGGGCAGAGTGATTTAATCGCCCAACCACAGGAGAAGCCCTTGCAGAGGACCCAGCGGCATGGACACCGTGGTGGGTGGCGCAAGCCCTCGCAACGAAGCAGGCAGGTCCGTCGGCACCTATCTCCAGAATTACTGAACCAGATTCGCGCCGAAAGCCACGGACGGGCTTACGTTCAAAAGCAGATCAGAAAGAAAACACCGATGGTTTTTGAGCTTTACGGGGAGCATATTGAAGGTATCATTAGCCGACGATTAACTTACGCCCTTGCTGTCGAGTCACTCAGCGGAGAAGTACACCACCTTGAAAAACTTAACATCAAGTATATGTACAAGCAGGATGAAATGTCTCAAGTTGTTCAAGATATTGAGATGGATGCAGGTTTGAAAATGCAACACTTAGAGTCAATCGTTCACAAGTCTGAGCGTTTCCAAGTTGATAACCGAGTGCTTGCGCGTTGTCGCAGAGAAAAGATTCCAGCGCGTTTAACTCTCAGAGGTGGGGAGATAATCATGGGGCTTATCAGGTGGTTTAGCCAGTATGAGATAAAAATCCTTTTAGCTCATGGGGGCAACGTTATTGTATTCCGACACGGACTACAAAGTTTTGAGATAGGTCCACGATGGACATAAAGGCAGGAACGATTTGTCGGGCTGTGGCAAGTTTAGGTTCAGCGAATGGTTTTGTAAAACATCTACTACAACTAAATTTTCTTATGATCCCTTCTCGCGTTCATAACTAGCGCGGACAACAGTTTTAATGCCTCCACGGATGTGAAAATCCCCAACAATCTCAAGTTTCCGCGGATCGCACGCCGTAACAAAATCTGCCAGAATTTTATTGACGACATGCTCGTGAAATATTCCAACATCTCGATAAAATAGCAGATACTCTTTCAACGATTTAAGCTCGACACACTGCTCGTTGGGGGTATAGGTAATCTGAATCGTTCCAAAGTCCGGCAACCCTGTTTTAGGACAAATCGCTGTAAATTCTGGGGTCGTTACTTCTATGGTGTAGTCTTTGTCGCTATACTCATTTTTCCAAGTTTCAATGGCCGGTGTTTCCATCTCGCGGATATCACTCTGTAGACCATCGTAGGATTGATGACGCATAAATGAAAAATCTCCTTTGAGTCTTTTGTTGCAGGAATGATAACATCATTTGAGAAATATCGTCAAGGAGTAATGCGGATGAAATATGTTTCTTGAAAGTAATCAAGTTCATCGGGCAGCTTTGCGCAAGATATACCAACCAAGGAACTTCGGGCATTTCGGCTCTCATCAATCGCACGGTTTTCCCTCGACGGTATCAGTTTACCGTGATATAATCTCCTTGCTACTCAGATAAAAAATCCCCAAATTGCTAGATGACAATCCTTGTAATCTAAAATCTTGAAGTTTAATTCACCGGAAACTTTTGAAGCACGGCGGAAATTTTACGGCACCGACGAAATCCTACCTAATTCATTTTTTAGCACAGTTTGGTATTGAAAGGAGAGCTTGATTCCTATGTTACAATTGACCCATCCCATTGTTGATATCGCTATTACGTGCAGTAATTTTGAGAGGTCGCTGCATTTCTACCACGAATGCTTAGGTCTGGAAATTGTTCTGGATATCCAGATTCCTGAAGACGTGGCGAAAGGAGCAGGCTTGGCGCCACGAGGATTTCGCCAAGTTCGCCTGCAAGCAGGGCAAACACTCATTAAGTTGATGGGTATCGAATCGCCACCACCAACGCCCTCCTACGATTTTTCGGCTGGCGTACGCTGGCTCACCTTTTTTGTCGAGGATGTATGGGGAACTGTCGAAGAATTGAAACAGAAGGGTGTGGAATTTCTGTCTGATCCGGTTGGAGCACCGGATGCTGGTGGTGTGGTCTGCGCAAGGGATCCCGACGGCATCCTCATAGAGCTCGTACAGAGATGATGTCCCAGCCATTTTTCAAATTAAAACCGATCCAAACGCCCAACCTTCCAAAATGCTCGTAAATTGGAGAGATAACTTCCTAAGTGAGGGACGGCTGCTGGATAGGCACTAAGGAGCACTTTATGGCTACACAATTTGTTGCGGATTTTGAGGCTTATATGCCCGCTGAATTTAACGACGAACCTTACGGCAAGGCAGGTCTGATTGCGGTTGCTGATAAGGCTGGTATTGACGTCTGTGTTGTGTTTCCCGGCGGATTGCCACCCGATCCGGCGGAAATTAATGCGCACCTGCTTGAAGAAACAAAGGGAGAAACCCGCATTGTGCCGGGATGCCTGATCAATCCTACAATGGGCTCCGCTGCCTGCGATAACCTAAAACGGTGCGTTGATGCCGGTGCCCAGACAGTCAAGCTCATGGCAGCGGCACACCGATATCGTCTGGACGCGCCTTGCGTTGATCCAGTTATGGAACTCGCAAAGTCGCTCGACATTCCTGCTACTATCCATTCCGGTTCACCGATGAGTGGCTGCTCACCGGAGTTCATTGGAACGCTTGCAGAACGCCACCCAGATGTGACGATCATCATGGATCACATGGGCTATCGCGAGTGGACGCCATTAGCTGTTCAAGCCGCGGTTGAAAATTCCAATATTTATCTTGGTACAACCCTCATAGCCGCTGCGGAACCGATAACCATCAAGGGCATTGCACGCGGGGGACGGATTGGCGCGGATCGAATCGTTTTCGGATCAAACTCGCCTAGTGGGGACGCCGTGAATGGTGTCAATGGTATCCGAAATATCGGATTTACCGATGAGGAAGCCTCAAGCATCCTTGGTGGAAATCTGAAAGCAATTTATGGTCTCTGAAATTCGGTTGGACTTGCCGCATCTACTTGACTTTGCCACGCCCAGCGATTTTCCAAACGGTTTCCACCTGTTCATGTCTTACAGCGACCAACTCATCGTGTAGATTGCTTGTCATGCCTTGATGTAACGGGATGATAGCCAAGTGGTCGCCAACGCGGAATTTATGTTGTGACTCACTCACGTCGAGATGTCCGTGTTCAACAGACATCCCATATATTTTGACATCGGGGTATCCAACAATATGGCCATAGGGAGTGGGCGGATAGCTAGTGAAAGTCTTGGCGCCACCGTCAATAATAATTCGGTCTGCGGTTGGGGTGCTCACAACCGTCACAATCATCCGCAAGGCACATCGGTCCGGATTGAGGGTCTCTGATCCAGATATGCGCGTCATACCTTCGTAGACATACGAGCCGCTGCGTGTTTCCGTGCAGCCAATTTCTTTGGACGCACGTTCCGCACCTGTACCGCCTCCGCTGATGATATTGACAGGGATGCCTGCACCATTCAGAAGGGCGACTGTTTCATCAAGGAACGGCTTTGCACGAATATTGCTCCCATAGGTCATGATGCCTTGAAAATCAAGACCGGGCATCTCCGTCACCTTTTGGGCGAGTTCAAGTGTGGCTTGAGGGGATTGCACACCGACCCGGCGTCCTCCTGTGTCCTGTTCAATGACTACACGTACCGAGCAGCCATCCGCTGCTGCTTGGTTAGAGATTCCTTCGGCGGTTATCTCCGAGTCGAGAGCGACAGTAATCTTTGCTCGTTTGACCAATTGTGTCAAACGTTGCAGTTTCGGCTTTCCGACGATGTTGTAAGGAATTAGGATGTCGTCAAGCCCGCCATCAACCATAGCCTCCGCTTCTCCAAGCTTTTGGGAGGTAATCCCTTTCGATCCGGAATCGACCTGCATTCTGGCAATCTCTGGAACTTTGTGGGTTTTTGTGTGAACGCGCAAATCAATGTCGATTTCCCGACAGAGGGCCGCCATATTATAGATATTACGTTCGAGAACATCAAGGTCTACAGTAAGTGCAGGTGTATCCAATTCGGAAATGTGCATATCATTCTCCTCAATCAATAAATTAACGGACAATCCAACCCTTTCGAGACTGAATTGCACCATCGGGTTACTTAACGAAAATTCCTTTAGGTCTAAGTCCCAAACATTTATGCTTCTTAGTCCCGATTTATCGGGATTTTGGGATACAGATTGCTTTAGGATTTTTTTAACTTGCAGTTAAAATATGGTACACTTATTTCGTCTTTCGGTGGGCAGGTGTCCCGCCACCACTCGGTGGTGCTTCCCACAGCCTTTGACACAGGAATCGAAAGCCCTTCAGGACACTCCCAATGTATACCACGAAAAAAGTCAAAGCTGATAAGACCCTTGAATTGGATGAGCTTTCTCATCAAGCGGGTCGCGTCTACTCCAAAGTCGTTTCCCTAATTCGCAAGGTCAAGCGTAAAAAAGGGTTCTGGCTATCCAAATCAGCGGTCCGAAAATATGTGCGCTTGCGCGACAATCCCCTGCATTCGCAGACGGTGCAAGCGATTATTGACAGTTACTTTGATTCGTTGGCGTCCTATTTCCGTGTGTCAACATCTAACCCTGATGCCAAGCCTCCGAAACGAACCCCATACTATTTCA
>JAJDUM010000047.1 GCA_022826645.1 Candidatus Poribacteria bacterium | reverse complement strand
GAATAACGGACGAAACTCGGTTAAAATAGACGCGAGGCAGAATATGAGGAACATAAGTTCTCCTTTCGAAACTGTTGTAGGTTCCTGAAAGGATACCTCTTTTCTGCCTCTTTTTATATGAAAATTGTCCAAACTTTAGTACATGATATAGAGACTAATAGGGAAAATGCCGAACTTCCAAAACCGCACCCTCTTTGAAAACGACAACCTCCCCATCCTACGCGCCCTTGACGCTAACACCGTAGACCTAATCTACCTTGATCCGCCATTTAACTCGAATCAGGATTTTGCTGCACCGATAGGGAGTGAAGCGGCTGGTGCGGCGTTCAAAGATACGTGGACACTCAGCGATGTGAACGAGGCAGAGCACGGAGAACTGGCGGATAGAGAACCCGCTTTGTATGCAGCGATTCATGCAGCTGAGTTGACCCACGGAAAAAGTATGAAATCCTATCTGATTATGATGGGGTTACGAATGCTTGAGATGCGACGTGTTTTGAAGGAGACCGGTAGCATCTACCTCCATTGTGATTCGACCGCTTCCCACTATCTAAAGCTATTGATGGATGCTGTGTTCGGAAGGAATAACTTTCGGAATGAAGTGATTTGGAAGCGGACATCAACGAAATCGTTAGCGAAACGCTACGCGATGAACACTGACCGGATTCTTTACTATGTCAAGTCCGACGGCGCGACTTGGAATCAACAGTATACCCCTTATGACGATGAATATATACGAAAGACTTTTCGAGGTAGCGATAAACATGGTAAATGGGGCACAGTTGATTTATCGGGTGGTAAAGCAGGCAGTGAGCGAGCATACATGTCATTGAAAGGTGTTGAACCTCCTCCCGGTCGGGCCTGGGCACCACCGGCTCGTAACAAATTTCCTGCTTCCGCACAGGGGCTGCTGCCAGAAAATTACGAAACACTCGACCAATTGGCAAAATGTGAAGCTCTTGATGATGCGGGACTGCTATACTGGTCAAAAGGTAAGAAGGGAAGACCGCGGTGGAAGAAGTATCTATCTGCGATGCCAGGTGTTGTGGCAGGTGACTTGGTTCTCGATACATCACCTGTAAAAGGCAAAGAAGACACCGGCTATCCGACACAGAAACCATTGAAATTACTTGAGCGCATCATTAAGGCAAGCAGCAACCAAGGCGACGTGGTGTTAGATCCGTTCTGTGGCTGTGCGACGACGTGCATCGCGGCAGAGAAACTTGGTAGGCAGTGGGTAGGGATTGACATCTCATCAAGGGCAGTGGAGTTGGTTCGGTACAGGCTTGAAAAAGAGCTCGGGCTTGATGAGCGTGAAGGGATTTTGGGGCAGGTAATTCACCGCACGGACATCCCGCGCCCCTCCGAAAGGCTCCCGAACTACCGGACACACAAACATACCCTCTACGGTCAGCAGGAAGGGTTGTGCAACGGGTGTCAGACCCATTTCCCTTTCAAAAACATGACGGTTGATCACATCGTTGCCCAGTCGCAGGGAGGTAGCGACCATCTTAAAAATCTACAACTGTTATGCAATTTCTGTAATTCAGTCAAGGGCACAAACTCACAGGCATACCTCATAACGAGACTTCAGGAGATGAAGATTTGAAAGGGGAGCAAGCATGTGAAATGATTTGCTAAATAACGGCAAATATCTTGTAGTTGATTCTCCCTCAATAGCGGTCTGTCCAGGTGCCTTGAGCGCGAGCGTCAGCCGCTCCAAAACACCAACCAACTGAGGCCCAGACAAATTCACTGGTATCTGTTTTTCCTCTGCTGCGGACAGCTTACGCAAACTCTCCACCGTCTTTATTAGCATATTCGTCAATAGTTGCATATCTGCCAGTGAGTGCCCACCTCTTTCCAGCTCACTGTTAATTCGATCTACCTACTTGGCTAAGAGTGCGGTCTGTTCATCTTGAGATGTGAAACGAATATCACGCAACGTCTGTTTGTGTGCCTCCCGAGCCTCCCGCCAAGTCGCACCGTATTTCGCCTCAGGCCAACGCGCTGAACCGGGTTTCAGATACGCCAGCCGCGGAATCAAAAACGCTCGAAGCTGCGGCTCACCCAGCACATGCGTTTGCGCCAACCGCTTTAGCGTCTCATCCGTTCCTATTAACTCCTTAACTGCATCAGAAGTAGAAAATCCCCGCGCATGACAGCGGACTATAAACGCTCGATGTTCATCCGAGATAAAAGACGAAAGGTGCTGCCGCAACGCATCGCGCATGTCTGCTGTAATCTCTCTGTTTATATCCGATTCTAGCCAACTGAAATCAGGGACCGCCCCTTTATCTGATGCCTTTGCTACATCGCGGTTGGCACGTGCACTAATTGCCTCCAACAAAGACTCTTCATCATCCAACAAATCAAAAAATAGGTTGAAATCCGCTTTTACCTCGTCAATCCATTCCTTTCCTGCTTCCCCAACCGTTGTACTGCTCAAATTAATAGCCTTGATGAAATTTGCTCTCAGCTCTTCAAGCTTGGCCCTTTTAGAATACTTAGAATAATCCAAATCAGATTCCAGAAGTGAGGGACCGTCGTCTAGTATATCCATCATTTTCTACCCTTCATCGAAAAGAGATTAAATTTCCTAGTAGGTTCCGAGATGTCGACCTGTGTAAACCGCCCAGAAATCAGTGATAGTGCGAGCACTCAACCTATTTTTACCCTTATCAAATTCGCGCATTACCTCAGAAAACTATGAAAACTATGAAACTTCTCAACAGTTCTCAATATAGTCTACCATTGACATCACCGTATTCGCAAGATAAATTTTCACATATGTTAAACAAAAATAATCTCGCGTTATAGATGCAGAACCCCCTATCTCTCCCGCTATATTCTTCCAGTTTTTCAATCTTCTACCGCATCTGCTGTCTTCATTTTTTTTAGATGCTTCTCCTATCTTTCTATGCAGTTATACGGACCGGGTAGGTCTGTAATACTGCCCGAAACTGTTGAATTTATAGACATAATATGGTAAACTTGACTTCGCACTCATAAAGGATTTCTACCTTCGGCACTATGCGATCACTCGCACACATAGGCAACTCGCTAATCACAGCGAGGCTCACTATCTGTTTCATTGACCAACCTATTAAGCAGATGGCTTTTGCAACTATCAACCTAATCAGAAGATGACGTAGAAACCTCTAATAAGATTCATCGTTAAATGTCAGTAGTCGCTTATCTTCTATTGCCGGTGGGTTTACAGCTGATCGTTTGTTTATGTATTCCTATATTGCTCCGTTTCAACTTGCAAAATGTTGAGGTGTATGCTACCATTTGCACACTATTTTCGTTTGACTCACCTAGCCAGCTTGGCAGAAGGGACATGATTGATTCAGACGTTGATTGAAAGGAGAAAACCATGGACGCACAAACTCTATCTTTGCCGATTAGCATACTGAACCTCAATCAACCGTGCACTGTGGAGCTGGGCACACCTATTTCCGAGGTTATCGACCTGATGCAAAAAGGTGGGTTCGGGTGTGTGTTAGTCGTTGATGAACTGGAGCGGCTTACGGGTATCATCACAGAACGGGATCTACTCGTGCACATTGCCGAAGTACGAGAAAATCCGGAAGCGGTTCGGGCGGACGAGATTATGACTCCATCACCGGAATCGCTGCGTCCCAATGACTCAATGGCATTTGCCCTGAATCTTATGCACTTAGGTCATTTCCGGCATATTCCTTTGCTTGTCGGGGAATCCGACGAAGATGAGGGGGTATATCCCGCTAGTGTTATATCAAGCAAGGACATTGCGAACTATGTTGCCGCGTTTTTGGAGAGAGGTAAGGAGGGATGAACCGTGCTGTATCAAGAAATTGTTGAAGAAGAAATGGCTATCATGGATGAGGAAACGCCTGATGAGCCAGCAAAAACCTTAAGCCCTAGCGAAATTCACGTGCCGCTGCACTCGTTGATGCACCCGCCTGTCACAGTTGACAGCGGTGCAAGTACACAAGAGGCAATCGATCAGATGCTCGACAATAAGGTCGGCGCAATCCTGATTGTATCCGATGGGATTCTCAAAGGGATTTTCGGGGAACGGGATGTGCTGCTAAAGATCCTGAACAAGCCTGTCGGCGATTTGACCCAGATTCCGATCGAACAATTTATGAAAGCCGATCCCCAGACCGCGTATGTAGAAGATTCGCTCGACATGGCGATACTGTCTATGGCGCAGGGCGGTTACCGACATATACCCATCGTAAATGAGCAGAATCAGCCAGTTGGGATGGTGTCAATTCGCCACATAATCTCTTATCTTGTCGAACATTTTCCACAAGAGGTGCTGACCCTGCCGCCGAAACCCGATAATGACGCGATGCAAGCCCGTGAAGGAGCGTGAGGCCTGCTTTTGTGAGGACAGGTATAAATAGAAAGAAGGATAGATGGATGAAAAAACAGAAACAATCGATAGAGGAGGCGACGATTCTGTTTGCGAGCGATTCTGGCGGTGGCGCGCAGAGCATTGGAACGCAAATGACCGAGGCTTCCGCAATCGCAGGGAATGATGTTGCGACGTTGCCAGATTACCCTGCGGAGATTCGCGCACCGGCGGGCTCGTTGGCTGGGATTTCAGGGTTCCAGCTCCGCTTTTCCAGTTTGACGATTCATACGCCCGGTGATCTCTGTGATGTTCTTGTTGCGATGAATCCGGCGGCATTAAAGGTCAACATTGATAAACTCAAACCGAATGGAATCCTTATCGTCGATACAGATAATTTCGCCCCCCGCAACCTCAGACTGGCTGGATACAGTAGTAATCCGCTTGAAGATGGTTCGTTGACACAGTTTCAGGTATTCCCGATCGAACTGACCCGCCTCACCAGAGAAGCGTTGAAGGACACCGATCTCACGCAACGCGAGATCGATCGGTGCAAGAACTTTTACGCGCTTGGGATGGTATGTTGGATGTATAACCGCCCGATGGACTATGCGTTTCAGTGGCTCGAGGAGAAGTTTGCCACAAAGCCACAATACATCGAAGCCAATACCCTCGCGTTGAAAGCTGGCAATATATATTGCGAAGTTACGGAGCAGTTTGCGACCTCTTATGAAATTAAGCCCGCCAAATTTGCACCGGGGAAATATCGCAATATCGAAGGGAATATGGCAACCGCACTGGGATTGGTTGCTGCATCTCAAAAATCTGGATTACAGTTGGTTTACGGCAGTTATCCGATTACGCCTGCAAGCACTATCCTCCATGAATTGGCAAGGTATCGAAATTTCGGGGTTAAAACAATGCAGATGGAGGATGAAATTGCAGCAGTGGGGGTTGCAATTGGCGCAGCGTTCAGTGGAGCGTTAGGTGCCACTGGAAGTAGCGGCCCCGGCATTGCCCTTAAAGCGGAAGCGATTAACCTCGCTATGATTGCCGAATTGCCAATGGTGGTCTGCAATATCCAGAGAGCTGGACCCTCAACAGGAATGCCCACGAAAACAGAGCAGGCAGATCTCCTACAGATGTTTTATGGACGAAATGGCGAGTCGCCACTCCCTGTGATCGCCGCTTCACGTCCATCTGATTGCTTTGAAACTGTCTATGAAGCCTGCCGAATTGCGATCAAATACATGACCCCGGTGATTTTCATGTCAGATCTTTATATTGCCTTTGGTGCCGAACCTTGGCTCATTCCACAGGTCTCGGATCTCCCGGCGATTGATGTGCATTTTCCGACCGACACCAACGGGTTTGAGCCCTATCTCCGAGATGAAGTAACGCTGGCACGTCCTTGGGCACTTCCGGGCACTCCCGGTTTGGAACATCGGATCGGCGGCTTGGAGAAAGAAGACGTTTCAGGGAATGTCAGTTATGACCCTGATAACCATGAGCAGATGGTTCATCTCAGAGCAGAAAAAGTTGCCCGTATCGCAGACGACCTCCCACCGACAGAGATATTTGGTGAACCAAGCGGTGAGCTCCTCGTGTTGAGTTGGGGTGGGACCTTCGGCGCGGTGAGAACCGCTGTTGAACATAAACAGGCAGAAAGCAAGTCGGTCTCGCATGTACATCTGCGCTATCTCAACCCACTTCCAAAAGAGATTGGCGACATTATGAAAGGCTTCAAAAAGGTACTCATTCCAGAACTGAATCTTGGGCAATTGCGCCTACTCATCCGCGCAGAGTATATGGTAGATGCTGTCGGTCTTAATAAAATCCAAGGACAACCGTTCCACGTGTTTGAAATTGAGTCTAAAATCCATGAGATGTTAAGAGGTGATGTATGAAAAAAAGGGCCTCCCGTCCGATACCTGTTGCTGTCCAGACGCTAACTAAGGGTGATTTTACCTCCGATCAAGATGTTCGCTGGTGCCCAGGTTGCGGAGATTACTCTATTCTCGCTCAAACTCAACGTATTTTGCCAGACTTGGGCATCCCAAAGGAGGATTTCGTCTTTATCTCCGGTATTGGCTGTTCAAGTCGTTTTCCATATTACATGAATACTTACGGTTTCCATACCATTCATGGCCGCGCACCAACCATTGCTGCGGGCGTAAAAGCAGCCAACCCCGATCTGTCAGTTTGGGTAATCACCGGTGATGGCGATGCCTTGTCAATCGGAGGTAACCACTTTATTCACCTGATGCGTCGTAATCTTGATATTAATGTCCTGCTGTTCAACAACCGCATCTACGGTTTGACAAAAGGGCAGTATTCACCGACTTCCGAGCAGGGCAAGAAAACCTACTCAACTCCAATGGGGTCGATCGACAACCCCTTCAATCCAATCAGCTTGGCGCTTGCGTCTGGAGCAACCTTTGTCGCTCGTTCACTTGACAGAGATCCCGAACATCTCCGAAGTGTCATCAAATCCGCTTTTGACCACAAAGGCACCTCATTCATTGAAATCTACCAGAACTGTAATGTGTACAACGACGGTGCATTCTTTACGTACACCGAGAAGGAGACAAAAGCTGATAACACCGTGTTTTTACAACATGGCGAACCCTTGGTCTTTGGAAAGGATGGTGACAAGGGGATCTGCTTGAATGGATTTAAACCAGAGGTTGTCTCCTTGAGCGATGGCACACATAGCAACGGAGATCTTATTACCCACGATCAGTTCACCGAAGACCGAACGTTAGCGTACTTCCTTAGCCGTATGACTGAGGTTCCCGGGTTACCCCATCCGATCGGTATCTTCCGTAGCGTTGAGCACCCCTGCTACGAAGGGATGATGACGGAGCAGATAAATACTGCCAAAGAGCGCATGGGAGACGGTGATCTTGATGCGCTCCTCAATGAAGGCGATACGTGGGTAGTTGAGTGAGATTCACGCGCAGTTAAGTTTCTGCAGAACGCGGTTGCAAAACTGAAAAAGGGGGAGGCTGGCACACTACTGGTCGTCCCCCTTTTTTTCGCTCCTTCCTAATTTTCTTCCCCTGTGCGCTATGGTCCTTCCGATCCTCATGCGTATCAAATCAACCCAGATTTTCTTTCCAATCCTGATCACTCTCTTAGCACTTGTGATCAACGCGCTGATTATGCTTGCCTGCGGTTACCAACCGATTAAGGCGTTTGCTGCCATGTACCAAGGCGCGGTGGGAGGACCTAGAGAAATCACTGAAACCTTTGTAAAAACTTGCCCTTTACTACTGACAGGGTTAGCTGTTGCGTTTGCATTTCGGTGTGGTGTTTGGAACATCGGGGCTGAAGGGCAATATCTCATCGGAACGCTTATCATCACGTGGATAGCCACGTCAATTTCCAACCTGCCGCCATTTCTTTTTATCCCTCTGGTTCTTGGTCTTGGATTCGTTGCTGGGGGATTCTGGGGCATAATCGCGGGCCTTCTCAAAGCCTATCGAGGCGTACAAGAGGTTATCAGCACGATTATGCTCAATTTCATCGCACTTGAATTGGTTCGGTACTCTATAGATGGAGGACCGCTACAAGAGGCGACGGGCGCTTATCAGCAGAGTGAGAGGATTGCATCAAACGCCGTCCTTCCCCGTTTAGTTCCGAAAGAGTGGATCCCGCACAACCGATTCCATTTGGGAATCCTCCTTGCGCTTATCCTCGCGGTTATCCTATATTGGATTCTGTTTCGTACCGTTCTCGGCTATCAAATTCGCGCGGTTGGGCAGAACCAAGTTGCTGCGAGGGTCGCGGGGATCAATGTATCTCGAAATATTATCATTGCTATGCTGATCAGCGGTGGCCTCGCCGGGCTAGCAGGGACAGTTGAACTAATGGGTCTGAGTCCGCATCGACTCTATCAAAACGCGCCCGGATACGGATATACGGCTATTGCTGTCGCCCTACTCGGTAGACTTCATCCGATTGGCGTTATCTTTTCAGCGCTGCTCTTTGGTATGCTGCAAGCCGGTTCCGAGGAGATGCAGATAATTGCCCAAGTACCCTCAAAATTGACGTGGGTGACGCAAGCTACTGTTCTTCTACTTGTCTTAGGTTTTAGCGTGTATGAAACAGCACAGAGCGATGAGAAGGCAGACGGAGAGGGGTCACTTTATACAAGGGTTCGGTCTATACTAACTAACGCTTTGAAGAGATAGGACGTTTTTCTGCCTGAATCCGCAGACCGTTTTTCTACTACATTACTTCCTACATTTGACACAACGATTCAAGGAGATACTGATGGCACGATCTTGTGTGGCACCCTACGGATCATGGGAATCCCCAATTAGTGCGGATCTAATTTCAACCGAAGGTCGCAGGATAATAGAAACCGTAGCCGATGGAGACGATATCTATTGGATTGAGATGCGTCCTGATGAGAGTGGTCGGTATGTCATTGTTCGATGGACGCCGGATGGACAGACTGCCGATGCGATACCAGCACCTTTCAATGCACGCACACGAGTTCATGAGTACGGTGGTGCCGCGTTCATCGTCAGCGATGGTGTGGTCTGCTTCTCAAACTTTGCAGATCAGCGTCTCTACCACCAGACTACTGGCGCAACACCACAACCCCTTACTCCGGAAGGCGACTTACGTTATGCCGATGGTGTCCTCGACGCGAAACGCAACCGGCTAATCTGTGTCCGCGAAGACCATACCGATTCCGAATCCGAAGCTGTCAATGCGCTGGTAGCTATCGGATTGGATGGGACAGATAACGGGCGGGTGCTTGTCAGCGGCAACGATTTTTATGCCGCACCGCGTTTGAGTCCTGATGGTACTCGGTTGGCGTGGATGACTTGGAACCATCCAAATATGCCTTGGGATGGTGCCGAGCTTTGGATAGGCGAGATAGGCGACGACGGATCTCTGAGTCACACTGAACGGGTGGCGGGTGGCGTTGATGAATCGATTTTTCAGCCCGAATGGTCGCCAGATGGGATATTATACTTTGTATCCGATCGAACCGGTTGGTGGAACCTCTATCGTTACCAATCCGGGATCGTCGAGCCGTTATGCGGCATGGAGGCGGAGTTCGGGAGACCGCAGTGGATATTCGGCATGTCTACTTATGCGTTCGTCTCTGCCAATCAGATTATCTGCACTTACACACAGGATGGCGTCTGGCTTCTGGCAAGTCTGGATACTCTAACACGCCGGCTTGAACGGATTGAGTCACCGTATACCTCTATTGCGAATCTACAGTCTACCCCCGCAGACGTCCTTTTCAACGCGAGTTCGGCAACGGAGCCAACTTCAATTGTTCGGTTCGATCTCACCACAAGACGATTCGAGGTCGTATGCCGAGCGAGCGAGATAGAGATTGGTCCCGGATATTTATCAATCCCACAAGCGGTTGAGTTTCCAACCGAAGGTGGCGTAACCGCCCATGCCTTCTTCTATCCGCCACAGAACCGTGACTACAGCGCACCTGCCGACGATCTGCCCCCGCTGCTCGTTATTAGCCATGGGGGTCCCACCTCAGCGACTTCGACTGCACTCGACCTTGAAATCCAATATTGGACCAGCCGGGGGATTTCCGTTCTGGATGTGAATTATGGCGGCAGTAGTGGCTACGGTCGTGCCTATCGAGAACGGCTTAACGGTCAGTGGGGTCTTGTTGACGTAGATGACTGTGTGAATGGGGCACGATACCTTGTCGGGGAGGGCCGCGTAGATGGCAATCGATTGGCTATTCGAGGCGGAAGCGCTGGCGGCTACACAACACTCTCGGCGCTGACGTTTCGTGATGTTTTCAAGGCGGGTGCGAGTTACTACGGGATCAGCGACCTTGAGGCGATGACAAGAGACACACACAAGTTTGAATCCCGCTATCTGGATAGTTTGATTGGACCCTATCCCGCGGAACGAGACCGATACCTAAAACGCTCACCGATCCACGCCACAGATCGACTCTCATGTCCGCTTATTCTCTTTCAGGGGTTAGAAGATAAAGTCGTTCCTCCCAATCAGGCGGAAATGATGGTTGATGCACTTCGCGTTAAAGGGTTGCCGGTTGCTTATGTCCCCTTCGAAGGGGAACAGCATGGATTCCGGCGCAGTGAGAATATCCGGCGTTCAGTTGAAGCAGAACTCTATTTTTATGCACAAGTCTTCGGTTTCACCCCTGCCGATGCGCTGGAACCGGTTGTGATTGATAACCTGCCGCCACAGTCGTAACGGTTCAACCCCAAGCGGTGTCAATTTTCCCTTGCCTTTAGATAAGTGAGTATGCTACAATTAAATCGTCTTTTTACTAAATAGTATAGATAGGTGAATTAGAAAAATGCAAGGATCTCACTTCAGTTCCTCTCGGATTGCTAACTCTGTTCTCTTTGCAAACATTACCATGTACATGCCGGGCATGGGCATTGCTGCTTTTGCGGTGTCCATGCGTGCGGGGCAAAGTGATAATAAGCAATTCTAGGCGTGGATTGGGATCGATTTTAACATATATACTTTCCGGGATTGCCTATTATCACAGCCGTGATAATAGGCTTTTTTATTGTCTACATTTTTGACCAAAGGGTCAGTCGATTCGGCTTCGCAGGATAGACTGACCCTTTGCTAACGGAACTTCCTTATGTTGTGAATTAACGGAGACGAACATGACAGAAAAAGTACTAGGATTGAAATGTCGTGAATGTGGGAGACAGTATCCTAAGGAACCGCTTCATGTGTGCGAATTCTGTTTTGGTCCACTTGAGGTAGACTACAACTACGAGGCGATCCAGAAATCAATCTCACGGGAATCCATTGAACAAGGTCCGGAAAGCCTTTGGCGGTATGCTGATCTACTGCCAATTGATGGTGAGCCGACCGATGGGATTAACTCGGGATTCACCCCTTTGATCCGTGCAAAAAATCTGGAGGCAGCCCTCGGAGTTGAAGCGCTTTATATCAAAGATGACTCGGTATGTCATCCGACCCTTTCCTTCAAAGACCGCGTCGTTGCGGTTGCGCTGAGCAAGGCAAAAGAGTTCGGGTTCGATACTGTATCATGTGCTTCTACCGGTAACCTAGCGAACTCAGTGGCAGCAAATGCAGCCATCGCGAACCTCAACTGCTTCATCTTTATTCCAGCGGACTTAGAGATGGGGAAAGTAGTGGCTTCCCTCGTTTATGCACCAACGGTAGTAGGGATCGCAGGAAACTATGACGATGTCAACCGTCTATGCAGCGAGATCGCCGGTGTGTACCCTTGGGCGTTTGCTAACATCAACATCCGTCCATTCTACGCAGAGGGCTCAAAGACCTTCACGTACGAAATCATCGAGCAACTCGGTTGGGAGGCACCGGATCACATTGTTGTCCCAGCAGCGGGAGGCTCACTCATCACGAAGGTGGGTAAGGCGTTGAAGGAATTTCATACCTTGGGGCTGATTGATAAACCACAAACACGTATCCACGTCGCGCAAGCTGAGGGTTGTGGGCCAATTGTCACAACCGTCAAGGAGAATAGTGATTTTGTGAAGCCGGTCAAGCCGGATACCATTGCCAAATCTCTTGCAATTGGCAATCCTGCTGACGGGATCTACGCGGCTGACACAGTGCGAAAGTCCGGTGGACATGGAGAACATGCAAACGATGATGAAATTGTCGAAGCAATCCATCTCCTCGCAGCGACGGAAGGCATCTTCACTGAAACAGCCGGTGGTGTCACGCTGGCAGCGGCGAAAAAGCTGATTGAAAGTGGTCGCATCAGCCGAGATGAGCGCATTGTGGTCAGCATCACCGGAAACGGCTTGAAAACCATTGAAGCGCTTGAGGGACGGGTGCCCGAACCGCATGTAATTCAGCCGCAACTGAACGCCTTCCGAAAATTGATGACGACGCTTTAAGGGTCACTATTCCAGAGCGTCATCTGTTTCTTGGCTATCCCGACTCAGACCGCGCAGACTTAGGAGTATACAGCATGAATTTTTTCGACACTGTAGAAATGGCGCCCCCGGATCCTATTTTGGGGCTTAACGCAGCTTTCAAGGCGGATCCCCGGTCGAACAAAGTGAACTTGAGCATTGGTGCTTACAAGACCGATGACCTCCAGCCGCTCGTGCTCACGGCAGTCCGAAAAGCGGAGCAGCAAATCCTCTCGGAGGGGATGGATAAGGAGTACCTGTCTCAAGATGGTAACCCTGACTATGTGACGCGTTCGATCAAGTTAGTGTTCGATACAGAACAAGATAACATCTTCGGGGCGCAGGCACCCGGCGGAACTGCCGGTGTCCGGCTTGCTGCCGAATTTCTCGGACAACTCGGCAGCCAAGTTATCTATATTCCAGACCCGACCTGGGCGAACCATAACCAGATCTTCGCAAGAGCAGGTTTGGAAATCGTGTCATATCCTTACTACGACGCAGAGCGCAGGGAATTTACCAAGTCGCGCATGGTCGAAGCTATTAAGGCTATCCCCGCTGGAAATCCAATTCTGCTACACGCCTGCTGTCACAACCCAACCGGACTCGATCCAACACCAGCGGATTGGGAGGAAATCTCTGCAGCTATCAAGACACAGGGATTACTACCGGTGTTCGATTTTGCCTATCAAGGCTTTGGGGGTGGTATTGACGAAGACGCGACTGCAGTCCGCCACTTCCTCGCCGATGGTCACCAGATGCTCGTTGCAAATTCCTATTCCAAGAACTTTGGGCTCTACGGCGAGCGAATCGGGGGATTCTATGTTGTTGCATCTGATGGAGAGACCGTCGAACGGGTGAAGTCTCAAGTGATGCGAATCATTCGTGCCAACTACTCTAACCCCCCGCTACACGGCTCGCGCATTATTGCGGCAGTGCTTGCCTCTGACGCACTTAGGCAGGAGTGGGAGAGTGAATTGGCGACTATGAGGAATCGAATCTCTGGTATGCGGAAGGCGCTGGCTGAAGGCTTAAACGCAGGCGGTAGCTCGGTGGATTTCAGCTTCATGTACAAGCAGAATGGGATGTTCTCTTACTCTGGTTTATCCAAAGAAGCCGTAGATCGATTGAGAGACGAATTTGCCATCTACATGCCCACCAATGGTCGATTGAATGTAGCCGGTCTTTCGCCGAAGAACTTGGACTACGTTGTAGAAGCGATCTTAGCGGTACTGTGATCGAAAGGATATTATCATGACCAATCAGGACGAAAACCGCTCCCAAATCATCGAACACGAACTGATTAACGGCATGACCGTATTAACCAAAGAGGTACACGCCGCTCCAGTTGCCAGTAGCTACATTTGGTACAAGGTTGGCTCGCGCAATGAACGGCCCGGACTCACAGGCGTTTCTCATTGGGTCGAACACATGCTCTTCAAAGGCACCCCACAGTTTTCCAAAGAGGAACTCGGGCGATTTATCGAAGGCAACGGTGGTAGGTGGAACGCTTTTACAAGCACCGACTATACCGCTTATTACGAAACCCTACCCGCGGACAAGATTTCGGTCGCGCTTGCCTTGGAATCGGACCGGATGCATAACAGCGTTTTTGATCCAGATGAGGTAGAATCCGAACGCACTGTAATCCTCTCAGAGCGCGAGGGATATGAGAATACACCCCAATTTGTCTTAAGGGAAGAGGTGCAAGCAACGGCGTACAAGGCGCACCCCTACCAATGGGGAATCATCGGGTGGCCCTCAGACCTAAAAGCAATGACCCGCGATGATCTATACAACTACTACCGCGAACGTTACGTACCGAACAATGCAACGCTCGTTCTCGTTGGGGACTTTGATACCGGTGACCTAATGAAACAGGTTGAAGCCTACTTTGGTCCGCTCCCTCCCGGCGAACCAATCGCGGACCCATTGACCGTTGAGCCGGAACAGCGCGGAGAGAGACGGGTTGCGGTTCGCAAGGAAGGAACGCTCTCTTACGTTGCTATCGCCTACCATATCCCCGCCGCCGGACATCCAGACTTCTATCCACTCGAAGTAATTGGCACCGTGCTGAGTATGGGGAAAACTTCACGCTTTTACCGCGCTCTGGTTGATAAGCAGTTAGCCACTTCAGCTTATTTCTATCCTGATTTTTCCAAGGACGCTGGACTCGCTTGGACGTTTGCCGAAGCGCAGGTTGGTGTTGATCCAGCCACCCTTGAAAAGGCGTTGTTGGGCCAGATGGATTGTATCCAGAGCGATCTTCTTACAGAGACCGAACTGGAAAAAGCGATCAATCAGACGGAGGCACATTTCATCTTTTCGCTTGACAGCGTGTCAAATCAAGCAGCACAGATCGGTTACTACGCAACTGTCTACGACTACAAATATCTCGATACCTATCTTGACAATATTCGGTCTGTCACCCGTGAGCAGATTCGCGAAACCGCACAGAAATACCTAACCGAAGATAATCGCACTGTTGGGCATTTTCAACCAACGTCACCGGGGCATGGCGGCACATCGGGTGCAGATACCCCAGCTGCGCTGCATCACACGGGACAACCCGCCCTTTTTCCTATTCGGGAAGGACTTAAGAAATGAGTAAGCAGCAATCCCCTACCACGCGGCACGTTTTTGACAACGGCATAACGCTGCTCGTTCAGGAGAATCATTTCAACCAGACAGTTGCTATCAGTGGCAGACTGAAAGCGGGCAGTATGTACGATCCCCATCATTGCTACGGGCTTACGGCGGCTGTGGCGAACATGCTGACGAAAGGCACCGAAAATCGAACGTGGGAAGATATCGCTGAGGCGACCGAGTCCGTCGGTGCGAGTTTAAATGCTTTGGGGAGCACGGAGACGGTAAGTATTGAGGGACGGTTATTGTCAAAAGATTTCGATCGTGTGTTGGACGTTCTCAACGACATCCTACGCGCTCCGAACTTTCCACAGGAAGATATCGAAAAATATCGCCATCAGGTTCATAGTTGGCTAAAGGCGTGGGAGGATGAGACCGATGACGTCGCGGATCGCCTGCTCAGAGAGGCGGTCTATCCCAATGAACACCCATACCATTGGCGTGTGCAGGGGACAGAGGAATCGGTCACACGTATCGAGAGGGATGCACTCGTTGACTTCCATGCGTCCTATTATCGACCCGATTCACTCATCTTGGCGATTGTCGGTGATGTGGATACTCATGCTGTTATCGAAAAAATTGACGCCGCAATGGGGGATTGGAAGGTAGACGGTGAAAAGCCGTCCTTCGCTATACCGCCGGTAGAATATGGTGAAAAGCAGGTTTTGGTCAAGCCGATGATGGACAAATCACAGGCGAATATTGAGTTGGGACATAAAGGGATCGCCCGAACAAACCCAGATTTTTACACCATCAATCTGATGAACGCTGTTTTAGGCGGAAGCGCGGGGATTGCGCGTTTGTTTGGACGCGTGCGCGATATACAGGGCCTTGCTTATAGCGTCTGGAGCTCTTTCACACCGTCGATGGGTGAAGGTCTCTTTCATGCGAGCGCAGGCGTCAATCCAGCCAACGTTGATAAAGCCATTAACAGTATCCTGCACGAAATCGAATTGATGAAATTTGATGGTATCACCGAAGAAGAATTCTCAGACGCGCAGAACTTAATTGTTGGAAATTTCGCGCTTGCGCTCGAAACAAACCGGGGACTTGCTGCGGTTCTCCTAACCGCGGAGTTATACGGATTGGGACTCGACTATCTTGAAAAGCATGAATCGATTTACCGGGACCTCACCCGTGTACAGGTGAACGCGGCTGCCCAGAAATATCTGCACCCGGATCTATGCAGTATCGCAATCGCGGGACCGTATCACAGGACGTAACACATAAAAGGTTCATGGAAAAATGTCTGATGACTCCCAGTTGGAGTACTTTTATCGTGCGGTTTCGGCAGATGAACTGATCACTATTCGACAAGTCGGCGGTCTTGTTCTGAACGGAACAGAGATATTCATTACCCAAGATTTGAGATGGGTTGAAGATTATGTTCGTCGTAGTCAAGCCGGGCGTTATGATTACATTCTGGAAATCATAACTAATCAAGGAACCATAGATTGGATTCTCAAGGTTGGCAAACGACATGCCGGCAGTAAACCAGCACAGCGGGACTTCGCGTTTCTTCCGATTCTAAGAAAAGGAGATTTTGATGCCGTCCACGTCAAAGTACAAAATCAAGTTGTGACGTATGGATTACGTGCTGGTACAATCAATGGTTTTAATCAGCAGATTCAAAGCATTGAAAGTATCCGAGAACTGATTTAGCTAACAGAAAAATCGGCAGATAAATCAACGCCTCAACATTGCGGAAGAGGAAAATTATGGAAGATATAAGAATCAAAACCAAGGAATTGCTCGATAGGGTCGAAAAAGCACCTGATGGGAGTTTTCTGACGAGCGTTCGTAGTTTTGTCAAATTTGCCCAACAGCAGCATGGACCTTTTAATGAGATCCTTGTGGGGGAATTGGAGGCACAATATCAAGCGTTTAAGTCCGGAAAACACTTCACAGGTGCCACTGAATATGCCCTGATTTGTGCCCTGTGGAAGTGCCCGACCAGAGAGGCAGTGCCGGTTTTGTCGAAAATATTTGTTGAGAATCCAGCGGCAGGGCGAGAGGAGATTGCACAAATTTTTCGTGACCTTGGTGATCCACGGGCGGTCAAACCGATGCTTTCAGTACTGGACACCCTTGATGATAATAACGATATAGGCGGGCATTTACGTTCAGCGATTGCAGAGGCACTCGGTGCTATCGGGGATTCATACGCCCTTCCCATGCTCCGACGGTTGGAAATAACCCCTTCCGACGATAAGAAAAAAATCGCAAGGTATGCAAAGTGGGCGACTGAACAACTGGAGTCACGCACACCTAACCGCGATTAACAGATCTGGACGATTCGATCCGATGGCGTCAACTCCCAGATCGATGACACGCTGTATCTCCTCAACCGTGTCCGGATTCCAGGCGCGGATCTTGAGGCCGTGTGCGTGTGCTTTCTCGACAAGCTGGGAGTCAATGTTAAGATGTTGGATATGTATCGCTTCCGCGCCCATCTCGATTGCCTGTTCACACGCGTCGGGTGGCGGATCCGCCCACAACGCTCCTAATCTTAAGTTCGGATTCAACTGACGTGCTTCCCGCAGCCGGTCATGGACAAATGAAGTCAGAAGCACCCCGTTTTCCATGCTGTTCTGCTTAATTGCTTGGATAACTGGTGCCGCGGTGCCGGGTCCTTTCAATTCAATCTGAAGGATCACCTTTCCGCGTACTAAGTCTATTACTTCCTGTAGCGTCGGGATGCGCTCTCCTTTGCCGGCGTCCAACTGTTTCACCTCTGCTAAGGTGAAGTCGGCGATTGCCCCTTCCCCATCGGTTGTCCTATCGACTGTGGTATCGTGGAGGACTACCAAGTGTTGATCGCGCGTGAGGTGCACATCAATCTCGATTTGGTCAACCCCTAGGTCTATCGCTTTCTGCATGGATAGCAGTGTGTTTTCTGGTTCAAGTTTTGCTGCACCTCTATGTCCAGTTAGTATCATTCCGGTCCTTTCTTCAGTTGGTGGTAGCTTCAAGCCCTTTCAGGGCTGCGACGATGTCCGCATGTTTGACAAGATCAAATTGGTGTGAGCCGATATACATAAACCGTATAATCAAACCCTTATCGATCACGAATGTTGCAGGACGAGCGATGTTGTAGGCGTCAAGTCCCAGCCAATGATATACTCCATAGCTTTTAATCACCTCTCGCTCTTTATCTGTCAGCAGCGGAAAGGTGATATTGTGCGTTTCGGCATATCGACGCACCTCGCGGGGCCATTGACCAACGATACTAAGTACCGCAGCCCCCAATTCTGTGTATTCGTCGCTGGCGTGCTGAAGGCCGCCTAACTGGCGACGGCTGTTCGGTCACCATGTTCCTCTGAAGAAGGCGAGGATAACGGGCTGTTGACCGAGATAGGACTCTAAGGCTACGGTTTGACGCTGAACAGAGGGTAATGTGAATAACGGCGCCTTATCACCGATGTTGAGAATCTTGTTTTTTCGTGGCATAATTTATCTTACTTCATAAAACGGTAGGCGGGTCATTTCGCCCCGCCCTTACGTGCCAAAAACTCGGTTTCTCTTGCACGATTTCTTTACATGAACGCTTTGATTCTAAGGACTTAATTCTTGACGAATCCGCTCCGCAAGCGTTTCGGCCTTGCTGTCGTTCAGGTGCATTGGATTAAGCAGAAGTTTTCCTTCTCGGAGACCGCCGTGACTGACATAAATCGGTGGGACACCATTTCGGAGACTTTGGCAAATGTCCATCGCTCTACGACCGACGGCTGCTTCGTCAATCGTAACCTCCAAAAGCGGAAGACTCTCGTCATCGCCTTTATCACGGAGACTGCATTGTACGGGGGAACCATCTAACTTTTCAGCGATCCGATTCAGACGTGCATGTGCCTTGGAGACTTCTGCATCATACGCACCGGAGCCGAAAAGCTGCAGCGCCACGAGCAAGGCTATAATCTCCTCTTTCGATACCTTGAAACCACGTCCGATGCCATGCCGTGGAATACCACGGAGTTTTGCCTTATCGATGAGCGATGCCGGTGGATTCCAAAGTTCCAAGTGGTCGTCCATATCCAATAGCTGTGCGACTGCCGGTCCGATAAGATCTCGGCGACCGCAGAGAATCCCCGTTGACTGGGGACCGCGAATGGATTTACCGCCGCTGAACGCTACCAGATCCGCACCCGTCGCAGCAATCGATCTGAGGTTGCTACGCGGGGGAAGTTCGCCAGCCGCGTCTACCAGTACAGGAAGTTGATGCCGATGTGCGACATCGACGAGTTCTTCAAGGGAAGGTCTGGAGGTCGGGCTGTATACATAAAGGACGCCTGCGGTATTCGGTCCAAAAGCCGCTTCATACTCCCACGCTTCAGTGCGCCGGACCCCTGCATTTGCGACGATCTCGTTGAAGCCGACCTCAACGAGTCGTGCACCGGCAGCTCTTACGGCGTGATCGTAACCGCTTCGCTGCTCGCGAGCAACCACAAACTCGTTAGGAAATCCGTCACAGTGTGGCAACCGCTCCATCCGTCCTAAATCGTAGCCTGTCAAGATTGCAGCAGTTCCCAAGGTCAGGGCAGATGCAGCCCCGGCGGAGACCAAACCCGCTTCCGTTTCAGTCGCCTCCGCAATAATTTTAGATGCTGCTGCCTGAAGTTGCTCAAGCGGCACCGACGCACGGGCAGCTTCGTTAAATGCATTCAGTACCTCATCGGGCATCGGCGCACCGCCGAGACGGGTTACTGCGCCGGAGGCATTGATGATCGGTGTAACTCCAAATTGTTCGTAAATTCCCATAGATATTTCCAATCCTATCAATTACTACTAAGGCTAATATGACAACACCACACACACGCGAAACACTCACACATGACCTCAGAAACTTGGGCGTTGAGCAAGGGGATACGCTCTTTATTCATTCCTCCTTTAAGAGTCTTGGATCTGTCGAAGGTGGCGCAGGAACCGTGGTCAGCGCACTGGAGGACGCCGTTGGACGAGAAGGACTCATCTTGATGCCCTCGTTCAATCTCTTAGATGGAAGGGAGTTACGGGTGAGTACGTGGAACCTCGAAACAACACCGTCCACAGTCGGATGGCTCACCGAGTTTTTCCGCCAGATGTCCGACACCTACCGCTCCGACCACTACTCCCATTCAGTCGCTGCACGGGGAAAAGATGCGAAAGCGTTTGTCAGTACGCATCTCAGTCGTGAGGGATATAAATCACCCTGGGACATTGAGCCGTGGGGGAAAACTTACGGTACGCATTCCCCAATGCAGAAGGCGTATAAAGCCGACGGAAAACTACTCATGCTCGGTGTTGACTACAATACTTCGACGTATGTTCACTTCGTGGAAGTTCTCTATTGGCATGAATTACTTAAACAGGGCCCCGAAACGCCTTACCCCGCACTGGACAGACCGTTACTTGGAGCGTTTTGGGACGAAGCCGGTACGCTAAACCGGGGATTGCTGGGAGATTCTAACTGCCGCCTCTTTCGTATTCAGCCGTATATCGATACCCTCTTACGCGAAGTCAAGAACAACCCCACACCCTATCTGAGGGGGCGCACCTAAGTCCCTTGAGCCACTCAATCTCTTAGTGGGGGTTTGATCTCTTTGTTGATAGCCCAGTCGGGATAGTAGTTATACACTTCAGCACCGGGATATGGAGTGCCGAGAGGCTGCGGTGCTGCATAAAACGGTCCGGGCATTCCTATCATCACCGACATAATGAACTGCAGCCCCACGGATCTAAGTGTACGCGCAGAGCGTACATTCCAAGGGGCGGTTGACGCAAAAACGAACCGATTATTCTCCAGTATCCAACGTCCCGCTGCACTCGTGACGGCACGTCCCAACCCACGTCCTTTGGCTTCCGGTGCCGTATCAATGCCGATCTCCCAAACGCTATCATCTTCGGCGCGAACCGCTGCAAGTGAGACTAATTTGCCGTCCTCAAAGATGCCGAAACCGGTCATCGCTTCATCCTCAAAGCAGTGCCAGAAAATACGATGATCGACCGTTTCAGCCAATTCGTCCGCAGACAGCTGCACGGGACGGTCATCCCCCACATCGCGAAAACAGTCCTCGTCAGCAACGTAGAACCAACTCGGTCCCCACACCCCGTAACCGTCGGGCAGCAACACACGCGCCAGCTCATACCCACCAAAAGTTGAGAACAGTTCTTCCAAGCTCAGGTTTGCCACGATCGGTTTAAGCTGTTCGAGCCACTTTCTTTCCACCGTGACAAGCCCACGCTCGCCGACCCTTGCTGCGAATAACGGGTTTGGCGCGCCTTCTTCAGTTTCATAGAGCGGTATCGGTTCTGAACCTATCAGATCCAGCTTTGCTCCAATCTTCTCGTCCAGCCACGGACGAAGGACCTCAATAAGATTTGATGCGTTCATTGCTGTTATTTCCCTTCAGATTCGTGCGTGGCATATCTATGTTTCATTTCAGTACCTTCCCTCTGTATGCCTACGCGTTACCATCTTGTATTTCTCGTACATCTTTGCGCCCTGATTTTTCGAGGATGATAGGCGATGATAAGTAAATAATCAAGGAAAAAGTAAGAGATTTGACTGATAGTCAATCTGGTGAACATGATTATTGGAATCGAATCATCGAAGCGAGTTTTCAGCTCCTATGTATATTTTTTGTTAAAGATTTTGCACGATAGTTAGCAACTAACTTCAACAGAAGGAACGTATCCCACGATAACAATCTTGACGTTCAAACTCTGGGACGATTTTTCTCTGTTTGGAATTTCACACGGTCAGAGGTATGAGATAGAGAGAAAATTATTGGTGGGAAAACTCCACAGAAAGGAAAAAACAGTGCACAGAATGTTAAGAGCTACCATAAAGTTGTAGAGCCTCCACAATTAGAGGTTGACGCTCCACCTCACCCTACAATAACGGTCATGGTGGACCCGCCGCCCAGTTCGGCTATTGACACGCACAGAACAGAATTCACATTGCGGTTTAGTCAAGAGGTTGTAGCAGTGACAGTCAATGGTGCAACTGCCATCGGTTCAGGGCAGAGTTGGAGTGTGTGGTCCTACGATCTGTCGTTAGAATGGGAAGCGGGACAAGTTTTAGAAATCGAGTGGAAAACCCATGATGGCTCGACCGGTTCTCAATCAGTTGGTCCTTATACAGTTTGGATAGTTCACCATGTCCCTCCTGAAATTACAAGGGGTACAGTGTCAGATGGGGCAGCAGATGTTGACCCTGCGCCTATCAATGCGGGCGGTTTCCGGTTTGATTTCGACGAACGCATCACGGGAACGGTTCAGCTGACCGATGAGTCGGGTACAGATCTCAACTGGATTGGTACTGCGGTGGGTCAAACAGCCACGTTAACCCCGGTTGCAGGACGGGAGCTGGTCAACGAGACCACCTACAGGATTGAAATCGATGTTAAAGATGGGGTTGGCAATTCACTTCAGGGGACGATTACTTTTGTTACCAAGCCCAAGTGATATGCTCCCTCCGAATCCGATACTCCTTTCGTTTCTGAAATTATAGACTTCCCGAAAAAGGTATGGTATAATCCTACACCGTTGATTGCTCAATTTACCCAATCGAATTTGGTCTCCCATTCTAAGTAGTGGTGTGGCATTTTTGAGACGAAGGTGTGGCAGAGTTTCGACAGCCGCTTCGTGATCGCGCCGTTCCCTTTGAAATCATAGTGTATGCCCAGATGTACCCAAAGTTGGCTTGAGACAGCGTTTTCCGAGACTGCCAGTTTTTGCCACACCACGCTGTGGGTGATTCAAAATAGGTGTGGTATCTAAATTGCTTGTAGTCAATGCACTTGGTAATTTTAGTTTGGTAACAGTTCACGTCAGAAGAACCTAGACACTCTCAAAAATTAGGAGGAATCATGAAACAGGTAATCATCCCAATCACTTGCATTCTGTTCATCATCCTTGCAGGATGCGGTTCAAAAAAAACAGTTGAACGCATCGAAGTCGACACAGCCATTGATCTGTCCGGACGGTGGAATGACACCGACTCTCGCCAAGTCTCTGAGGCGATGATTGCGGATTGTCTCAATCACTCGTGGATTGCACGACACATGACCGGTGCCGAAGGCAAAAAGCCGGTTGTCATCGTCGGTGCGATCCGCAATCGCAGCACGGAGCATATCGCAATTCCTACGTTTGTCAGCGACATTGAACGAGCGTTTATCAACTCCGGCTTGGTCTCCGTTGTTGCCAGTGCCACCGAGCGGGGCGAACTGCGTGATGAGAAGGGAGATCAGAGCAAGTTTGCCAGTCTCGAAACCGTCAAGGCGATGGGACAAGAGTTGGGCGCAGACTACATGATGACGGGACAGATCAACACAATCGAAGACCGGGAAGGCGGGAAACAGGTTACGTTCTATCAAACCGACCTGACCTTGACTAACATTGAAACCAATGAAAAAATATGGCTTGGTCAAAAGAAAATTAAGAAATTCATCGAGCGAAAGCGAGCAGCTTTTTAACAAAGGCCTACGTGGCTCATGTAAAAAGAAGGTGCAAAACGCGAAGGGAAACCGGGTTTTTTCTGGATAACTCGGTTTCTTTCCTCTGCCTTGGATTTCTGTTATACCATTTCTTAATATCAGCCTAGGGCGTAACCCCAATATTTATGTTTCGGATATAGCCACTGTCTTAGCGTTTTCTGAGGAAAGGATGGCACAGAAATTGCCCCCTGCATCCGTGTGCTCTCGTGGGAAGGTGTTTCCCACAGTCTTACAGCATACAACATGAAAGCTAATCAAACAGAATTAAAGGAGATTATCATGAACACTCGATTGCTGCTTGTCGCCTCTTCCGTTTGCGTGCTTCTGGGACTCAGTATTATAACCGGCTGTCAGGGGCTGCCTCCCGACTTGATTAATCCGCAGCAACTGATAGAAGATTTATCTACCAATCCCAACGATGCAGAGGCTATCATTCAGGACCAACTCGAAGGAGTTGATCAGGCATTGGCACAACTGACTTGGTATGTTGCATACCATCTCGAAAACGGTGTGGCGAATGTATATGTCTATCTCGCCGAAGATGCCGATTTCATACCACCACCCTACGAGACCGTTGAGGTGACTTTGTCAGGCGACAAGGTGACCGTCAATTCATTATTAAAAGAGCAACTCGCCGCTGATAACGCGACGCTTGGACAAGTCGACGGTTGGCAAGATATTATCGAGCAGTAAAGTCTATGGGGGCAGGCAGTTCATTACGTCTGTCCCCTCTAATAATCACTACTATCTTTCTAGACAAGCATGTCTAGGTTCGGGAGCATGTCAAAAAAACAAACCGTGCAAACCATAAAAACTTTGTCGCTCTTGGTACTGCTATGCCTAAGTCTTGGGTGTAGTCCCTACAGCATGGAGAAGGTGCAGATCGCTTTTGAACAGGGCGATTTTGATGCCGCGCTGATTGAACTGGATGCAGACGGTAAGGGAGAAGCCAAGTTGCCATATCTCTTTGAACGCGGACTCATCGCCCACTACGGCGACATGTTTGATGAGAGCAATCGCACGTTTGAGCTTGCCGAAATTACCTCGGATGACCTCTATACCAAAAGCATCTCGCGCGAAGCCGTCTCACTGGTCACCTCAGACAACCTCCGCTCATACGCAGGCACCCAGTATGAACGGCTGCTGATACACTACTACCGCGCGTTCAATTACGTCTATCTGAACATGCCCGACGACGCACTCGTTGAATGTCGCAAAGCGAGCAGGCTGCTGCAGTTCTATGCCGATGCCGACGAGAATTACGAATTTGTCGGCGCGGCCTTCATCGCCTATCTGTCAGGCATCCTCTACGAGTGGGCGGGCGATTGGAACGATGCCTTCATCGCTTATCGTTGGGCAGAAAGGGCGTATAAACAGTATGGAGCCTTAGGGGTTCCTTTCCCACAGGATGTGGGGGAATCTCTGGCGCGCCTCGCGGAGAAGTTAGGTTTCCAAGAAGAATTTGAGAGATACGCAGCAACCTACGGGAAACCGCCTGAAGAAAACACTGATTCAGGTGAGCTTATCCTGCTCTACGAAACAGGATTCGTGCCCTCCAAAATTGAGGAAAACATCGTTTTCCCCATTCTCAAGGTCGATCCCATTGTCCAAGAGGACGCTGATCGAGACGAAAAAAAGGTTCGGGAATATGGGCGCACATTGATACGCAGACGTAACCGACAGTATAAAGAAGTCGAAATCGAATACCTCTTGCGCGTTGCAATTCCCGCCTACCGTTCAAATCGTCCTATGCTTGTCGGGATTGATGCAGATACAGGGGTTGGACGCGCCGCCGGAGTCTTGGTCGAGGATATCGAAGCCGCAGCCATGAAAACCTTCGAATCCGAGCTGCCGACCATCATGCTCCGCACAGTTGTGCGTGGCGTGTTGAAGTATCTCGGTTTTCGACGTGCCAATCAAGAGGGAGAGGTGGTTGGCAAGCTGGTCAATCTCCTGAATGTTGTCACCGAAAGTGCCGACACCCGTTCATGGCAAACCCTGCCGAACCAGATTTTTCTTGTACGCATGCGCCTGCCAGCGGGTACGCACAATATCAAACTTTCATTCTCTGACCGTACCAACCGACAAGTTAAAACGGATAGGTTGGAGGAGGTCGTAATTCGGGAAAATGACAAAACATTTCTGAATTACCGCACCTTTGAGTGAAACCTCTCTTTTTTTTACCAAATGTATTCGTTCAGGCTAGTCTCCTACAATGCCCTGCACTACAACAAACGTTGCACCATTAAGCGAGATTATGGTGCACAACTGGCATCGTGTCTCCTACTTTAAGATCAACATCTTCCGCAGGGGCGACACATCGCCTGCCCGCAGTTGGTAGAAATAGATGCCACTGCTGACCTGATCACCGAGCTCGTTGCGTCCATCCCAATACGCAGCACGACTGCGATTCGTGTAATAACCCGCTTGCTGATGCCCGAAATCCAACCGACGCACCAAGCCACCCTCGCTGTCGTAGATGGAAATCTTCACATCGGTATTGTTTGCTAACTGATACGGTATCCATGTCTCCGGGTTGAACGGATTGGGGTAGTTGGCAAGCAAGAATGTCTTATCAGGCAGCATCATCTCTAAAAGGCGTTCAAGGTTGGCGATGCCAAGAAGCGATCCGTTATTTGCTGTGTGTGCCATATCTATCCATTCTTGAATCGTTTCAAAATTGAGTGATCCTTGACCGCTGGGGGCTTTGGGCGCACTGGTAGCGTGTTGACCAACAGCGATGAGATCGAAAACATCAACCGAACCATCGTGGTTTACATCCGCCTTCGAATTGGCTTGTCCAAAGTTTTGGGAAACAAACACTATATCGAGGATGTCCACCTGCCCATCTCCATTGAGGTCATAAGTCAATCCCACGATGACCGCGTGGACGATAATCTCGGCGTGAATCTGGGTTCCGTTGCTTGCACCTAACTTAGCTTTGCTTAGTTGCACCGCTCCCCGTCCCGCTGTTTTTGCTTCAAAGGTTATTGTGAGTAGGGTTCCATTCCCATCAACGCCACCCGCGCCAATGAACGCCCCATTGATGCCGATGATCTTGCCTCCGGCATTATTGATGTTGCCTTCCTGAAAGAAGGTCTGTCCACCGTCCTTTGAGAGAAAATCACCCTCGTTGATAGAAATGGCTTTCAGGACCGCAGCGTCGAACACTATATCAAGTTCAAAACCCGCTAAATTGTAGACATTTTTAACGGTGAGATTGAGTGTGAATGTCTCCCCAACGGCTACCGGGGGAACTGTAGATAAGATCAGTTTTGACCGGTATAATCCCTCAACGCCTCTGCCTCGAAGGGTTGGAATATGCGTGTTAATTGATGTATCACTTAAGGGGTTTCCAGACAAATAAATCGAACCTCGCTTCAGACGCCCCAAGTTTGCTATCAGCGGAAATAGGTCCGATATATTGTTGTTTGAAAGGTCTAGTGCGTCAAGATTGATCAATCCTGCCAGCGCCGAGATGTCTGATATACTGTTATTGGAAAGATCTAACGTATCAAGCTTGGTTAATCCTGACAACGCCGAGATGTCCGCGATGCTATTGTTTGATAGGGCTAACTCATTAAGATCGTTCAATTCTGCCAGCACTGAGATATCTGATATACTGTTATTGGAAAGGTCTAAATCTCGCAGCTTGGTTGCATATTCAAGTCCGGTCAAGTTGCTGATGTTGGCGTTGGGCGTTTCCAGAGCGGAGAAGGTTGCCATCTCGCCAACGCTGATTAGATCTCCGGCCTCCTTGCCCAGTTCCTTTTCAATCGCAGCCCGGAGGGATGGGTCGGGGAGGTTTACCAGTAGATGAAATTCAACTGTAACCCCTCTGCTTGCGAGCATTGGGATATGTGTGTCGATAGATTGGAGGCTCAATGGATTTTTTAAGACAACAACTTTGTCTCCATCCCCTAATCCTGTGTTTGATACCAATGCTGAGATATCTGATATTTTGTTGTCCTCAAGAGAAAGCCATCTCAAGTTGATTAATCCCGACAATGCTGAGATGTCTGATATTTTGTTTTTCCTCAGATCTAATCGCGTGAGATTGGTTAAGCCCGCCAAAGGAGAGATATTGGATATATTGATGTCACTTAAACCCAGAGATGTAAGATTGGTTAATCCTGTAAGCGGTGAGAGATTTCTAATTGAGTTACGGCTATAAAGTAGAAAACCCTTCCCATTACCAAGCTCCAGATGTGTTAGGTTAGTTAATCCTGCCAAAGGAGAGATGTCGAATATGTTATTGCCTTTAAGACTCAGCGATGTCAGGTTGGTTGCGTATTCCAGTCCGGTCAGCTTCCAAATGCCGCTCTTTCTTGCCTCAAGGCGCGTCAAAGTTGCCATCTCTTCCACAGTGATTGACTGTCCGGGCGGAAAGCGTTTGCCTAGAGCCTGCTTAACCGCATCGCGAAGGTTCGAGTCGGGGATGTCGATCACCTGTGCTGTTGCTATCACTGGAACAGTTAGGCAAATCAACAGGAAAAATGTGAACTGAAAACGATGTTTCATCATGATTTATCTCCTATCTCAAGCTGCTGATTTTGGGAGGCTGCCCGTTCTGCCCTGCGGAATGTGACATCAACAGGTGTCTGTGGATATTCAATACCACCTCCCGCAAGCAGTTCATCAATCGTCCGAATCTGAATCTTTGGATATGTCGTGTGAGCGACATGAAGCCATTGAAAACGCCCCGCCGCCGCCGCTTCCTTAACCATCGGCTGAGTCGGCCGATTCAGCGTGATAAAAACACCAATCACAGCGGCTTGGGCTTCAACAACCGATTTCAACTCCCGTATATCCTTGACAGAGACCTTCCCGCTTTTGACCTGAACGACAATTTTCTGGGTCAGCGTCTTTTTTGGCTTGTCTGGATCAACGTCCTGATAATAGATCAGCCCGTCCACCCCCTCGTCCGCCCCCTTCTTTTTGCCCTGATACGGTCTCGCCCGAATCAGACTCAACGCCCACCACTGGAATTGATACCGATCTTGAGCCGCTAAAGCCTTCGCACCCGCCGCGTCTTTTGGCTCACCGATAATTTCGTATTCCACATCGTCACCGAAGGCATCGGCGAGGCGGTATTTCAATAAAGCAACAGCAAGATGCGTGATGTCAATCCCAATCCATTGACGATTTAATGTTGCAGCCTCTTCAATTGTTGTACCACAACCAGCAAAGGCATCAAGTACCACATCACCTTCATTAGATGATGTCTTGATGATACGTTCTAGTATACTCTGTCAGATAAATAATGCTTTTGTATAATGATAAAACCGTTTGAATTTCTGTCGTGCGTTGTTGAGAGTAAACTGCCATTTGACACGGACTTTTTTTCGATTCCGTTCTTCAACCCAAGCATTGACTTGTCGTTCTA